>CAZLSB010000029.1:0-24101 GCA_964561825.1 uncultured Xanthomonas sp. | reverse complement strand
AACGCGGTACGGAGTCTGTGCCCTCCGTCACCTCCACCGGTTGATCCCCGCGCGTGCGGGGAACGCCTAGACCGCGCCGCGGCGCTGTGGGATGACTACGGTTGATCCCCGCGCGTGCGGGGAACGCGAAAATAAGGGTGCTAATGGACGCATGAGCAACGGTTGATCCCCGCGCGTGCGGGGAACGCCTGGGCTGCTGGCGTTGTGCCTGACTCTATGGCGGTTGATCCCCGCGCGTGCGGGGAACGCGGTTAATGGTGGGCATAAAAGCCGCCATCCGGCGGTTGATCCCCGCGCGTGCGGGGAACGCGGCTGAATGCCAAGTACGCCCGAACGATCCTGCGGTTGATCCCCGCGCGTGCGGGGAACGCTTTGGGTTCATCGGGGCAAACGGCCCCACCTACGGTTGATCCCCGCGCGTGCGGGGAACGCACTAAGTGTATCCATTTGATTTTTAAAGAACAATCAGGCCTGTGGTTTTCTACCAACCTGAACGGGCTTTTCTGACGGCTCGGGGGGCGGTTTGAAGGCGACCAGTTGCACGCCCAGCCAATCGATCGGAACGCGCCGATTGGTGCCGAAGGTCTCGACACGAAAACCCTGTTCGTTGGCGGCGCTGTACGCCATTACGGCATTGCCCTCGCCAATCCCGGCCATCACTTCTTCCCAGATTCGCACGCGCAGACGCTGGCCGGCTCGGCCAACGTAGACTCCCGCGCGCACTTCAAGCAATCGCACGCCCAGCCGGCCGCGCAATCTTGGTGTCACGTTCTCAACTACGATGACCAACATCCCCAGTGGCCTCCGGGTCGGGAAATGCCGGGCCAACAACACCTTCGGGCTCTTCGCGTTTGAGTTCTCCTGCAGAGAGTATCTCTTCGATGGCTGGAATGATGCGGGTCAGCAGCTTCTTCTGGCGAAACAAGTCACGACAGGCACGGCGAACGTCGCGTTCGCCGAGTTTTAAATCCTCGCGCCCTGCCCTCTTCAGCTTTGCAGTTATCTCGAATGCGATTGGGACGACGGTTTCAAATTTGAACACATCGGCAATGTCGTAGACGAATGACAGTGGCTTACCGGTGTGAATGAATCCGATCGCTGGCGCGTAACCGGCAGCCAGTACCGCCGCCTCCGTTACCCCATACAAGCAGGCAGTCGCCGCCGACAAGCAGTGGTTGACGAGATCACCTGACGACCAGTCGGTTGGGTCGTAATCACGCGATTTCCATTGCACTCCAAAACGCGCCGCCAACGCCCGATACAAGGCACGCACCCTGGCGCCTTCTATGCCACGAAGTTGCTCAACCGAACGCCGCGCAGGCGGTTCTTCTTCGAAGCGGATCGCATACATCTTACGCACCACTTTCAAGCGCGCAGACTCGTCCAGCGCCAGCCGCGCCTGGAACAACAATCGATCCGCGCGTGCGCCACCGGGTTGACCACTGGCATACAGGCGAACGCCGGCCTCGCCCACCCAGATCAGCAAGGTGCCGGCGCGCGCCGCAAGGGCAACCGCGGCGTGGGATACACGCGTACCCGGCTCCAGAAAGATGCAGGTGATGGCGCCGACGGGAATAACCGTACGGACGCCATTGTCATCCACCATCACGAAACTTCCGTCGATCACATCAAGCCGTCCGTACTCGACCCATACGGCACTGACCCGGTCCTTGATCGGTGTCGGCGTGAGTTCCGGAAGAATGGGCTCGGACATGATCAATGCGGCCGCTTGATCAACATCAGACCCAGCCCAAAACTGCGTCCGTGGCCGATCCCTTGGTGCAGCGTTTGTGCGAAGCGATCGGGGTCGGTGACGCGCAACTGGCCGACGAAATCTGCGCAGCCCAGAGTCACGCTGTGCGCCTCTGGGCTGGCCGTGGTTTTGAACCGCAGGACTTCGTAACGCGTGACTGCACAGCGCAAACGATCCTCGTCTTCGACCATGGCAAAGCCCGCTTGCTCGCCGCGAGTAGATAGCCACAGCGGCAACTCGCAGTTCACCAAGCGTTGGCGTTCGACGCCACGTTTCTCACTCGCCACCTCGTGCAATGCCGCCATGACTAGGTCTTGCCGCTTTCCCCGTTTTTCGCCTGGCCGGCGCAGGCTGCGCGTCGGATTCAATCGTGCACTGAACGACAACACCTGCCCGATGTGCAAGTTCGGTCTGAAGGCCTTGGTCTGGATCTGCCAACGCGGATCGTGAGTCTTCGGCGGCTCATCGCTGAGCACCAGGAATCGCGGTAGCTCGTCGGCCTCAGATTGACGATAGAGGAAGGGCTGTTCGCTGCCCGGTGGCCGCTGGAACAGCTCCCAGATTTTCTGGTGCTGCAGATACGGCATCGACAACAACTGATGCGCGAGCTTGTGATCCTCGCGATGCTGCGGCCTAAATGCCACCTGACTGAGATAGTGGTTCACGGCGCTTGCTCCTGGGGGGAAGGCACTGATTGGTGAGCACGCTGATGTTGGCGCGGCGCGAACAATCGTTTGGCAGTGTCCAGCGGATCATCCCAACGAGTGTGCAGCCGGATGTCGGTTAACTCGCCCGCCGCAAGCCCAGCGTCGATGGCGTGCAAGTGCTCACGCCTTTCGAACCAACGACGTTCGATCACTGACCACACATCAAACGATCGAGCCAGATCATGCGCATTGCGTTGCGCCTTTTGCTGCGCATCGAATGCAGCTAGCGCTTCGACCCAGTCGCTGGCTTCAACTTGCAACGGTGACAGCGGCCACGCCAGTGGGCAGCTCTTGCGCCCCAGATACAACACAAACTTAGGTCTACGCAGCGCCGCGGCCAGCTCATCTAAACGTTGCGCTGCACCACTGTGGATGCCGACAGTTGCCACGTAGTTGGCATAGTAATAACGATCCGACAAGACGGTGTTCAGGTCGTCTTTCGGCACGCGAAGTTCGTCCCTGCGGGTCTGCCGCGGTCGCCCCTTGAGTGCCGATTCAACCGGCGCCTGCGCGGTGTGATAGTCGCGCATCAACTGTGCACCGGCGTCAACGCGAACTGCAAACTGCAGCGCGTTGGCCCACTCTCGTTGCCGTTCGACTTCATCTCGTCGCAGCCCGAGTGCTGCAGCGCACAGTCCAAGCAGCGCACTGCGTGTCGCCTCGCGCTCGGTGTCGCGCACGCCGCCAGGGGCGACCCCGCCGAAGCTGGCGAGGCCCCCGATCAGATTCATCATGAGCCATTGCATGACTCACTCCAGATCGCTGGCGACAAATTGGCAGAAGGCTTTGACACTGCCGTGCTCTACCGGATTTGCCTTGGTTTCGAAGGGCTGTTCGCTGGCGTTGAAAACAAATCGCCGGCCGTCGAAGTCATAGACCGCATCAAGGCGCTCTACCAACTGCACCATGCGCGCGACAGCCACGGCGATCGTGTCTTGATCGTCATCGGCAACCGGCTTCAGAAATGCCGCAATCAACTGGCGCGGCTGATCGTCGCTCAATTCAGCCAGCCCAAAGCTGGCACGGGCGCGGCTGGCGAAGCTGTTTTGTTTGCCGGTCGGCGCCACCGTGCACATGCATTCGACCAACGCGCGCAAGGTTTTGGCGGCCAAGGCCTTGTCGCCACCGAGATTCTCGACCAACAGATTCCGGTCCACGCAGGCGTAAAGATAAAAAACGCCCGAACCGAAGCCTAACTCACCAATATGGCCAGCGCCGGTGTCCTCCGAGGGGTTGAGATCGTCGACGGCGGAAAAATAGTCGTCCTCAATGGTGGCGCGGTGGACGGTCACCGCATGGGCCACTTGCGCGGCTGCTTCGACATTGAATTGCGGCCGGTCATTGGTTTCCGCCTTGCCTTTTTCAGCAGTGAGCATGCGACCGAACAAAGCGAGATCAGCGGACGAGTTGGACTTGCGCAGTAACTTCAGTTGTTCGGACGTCGGTTCAGTCTGGGACTGCGCCAGCGTGAGCGCCAGCGCATCGACGGCCTGCAATTCGTCCGCTGATGCAAATACCAAAGTCTCCACCTGATTACCGATCTTCTTGTCTTCGTCCTTCAACTTGCCGAAGGCCTGGGCAATCAACTTGGACCACTCAAAGGCTTTCTTCTTCTCAACACCGGCATCAACCATAATCTTCTCGGCGCGCTCGCCGATGCGCTTGCTGCGTAGGCCCAAGTGCTTGTCCCCAAGTGCTGTCTGGAAGACCTCGCTGGTGCGCCAGGAGCGCTTCAGACTCTGCGAAGAGATGCGCAAGCGTTGCGCATTGCCGAGTACCGCTGTTTTTGGTTGACCAAGATCGTCACGGTTGAGGTTTGCCGGGCCATAAGCCGTCAACAAATGGATTTGCAGAAATCGGGCAGCGTTGTTCATGGTGTGATTCCTTGAGCGGAGATGGTTGCGGCAGTGGGTTGGCCGGCGGATGGCAACGCGCCAGTGAAGTACAGGTTGGCAAAGCGGCGGGCGCCGGATTCTCCCTGCAGATCGAGGTACGCCTCGACGACAGCGACCGGGTGAGCGGGTTGCTTCAGCAGCGATAGCGCACGACGCACCTGGCGCAATCGATCCTTGCCGGCGCTTGCGCTCATCAGTCGTTGAAAGCGTAAGCCAGAGAGCGCGCGGTCGCCTTCCTCTCGCCCACCCAACAGCACGGCTAGCGGAGTGGCGTTGTGCATATCGGCGCCTTGCGGCTTCGGGGTCGCGACATTGCGTTGCGCGATCAGGATCAGGCACTCGTCGGGTAGCGCGTCGTTTCGGGCAATCCATGGATGCACCGCACGAAGAGCAATGTCGAAGTTACTGGCTTCCGCCAGACCAAATACGTCCGATGCCGAATCCGCCCGTCGAAGTTGAGATCGCAGCCGACCGTCGCGCTCAATCTCGTGCGCCGCACGCATGACGACATTAATTAGTGCGCTGTTCATGCTGCTTTTCTCCTGGTGGCTTTCCCGGACTTGCCGGACTTGGCCGCGTTGGCCATGCCGAGTGCTTTGGGCAATTCGATGTAGAGGCTGAGGTCGAGTTGCCTGTGCGCCTGGGCGCTACGCTGCATGACTTTCAGCGACTCACATCGCGCGTCCCCTTCCTGTGCGAGCAACTCGTATACCTTGCGCGCAGCACTGGATAAGCGTTTTTGCCAGTCCAGCTTGACCTGCTCCCGCGCTGCAGCGTCATCTGTGGTGGCTGCCGGTTTCTCGGCGATGCGCCCCAACGATTGGTAGAAATATGCTTCGGTTTCGCTGAGCAGACGGCGTTCGCCGACGGAGGTGTCGCCTTTCTTGCCTTCGTCGCTCCAGGCTTTGCGTAACGCTCGGCGCAAGGCAGAGATGCAAGCATTGCTCGCAGCGATCAGCAGGTTCGCCTGTTCGAACAGGGTGTTGGCAGCATCGGGCGTCAGTCCAACCAGCACCGGAAAGCGGGCCTCATGCCAGCCCTCGCACTTCATGTTGTCCATCTTGTAGCCGAAGGCCCAGATGGGTGCGTCGCTTTTGCTGCCTAACCAGCGCTCGACCCGACGACGGTGGATTCCCTCAAGGACCGATGGCGCGCGCAATGCTTCACCCGAGCGCTGCGCGTGCACCCAGTCGACATAGCTAAAGCCCGCGTCTGACAAATGCGTCGGCAGCCACTGGTCTTTCAGTTCGTAGTAGGACGACAGTGGGTGCTGGAACTGATGACTTAGGTAATTCGCGCCGAAATTCTTGGCGACATAGGACGTTGCCCCGCGGCCATGCGTGCCGCTTATCGAACAATTCGTGCCATCGTTGAAGGCAAGTCGAATACGCCGCGGCGTCGCAAAAAAACACAATGCGGCGTTTTCTTTGTTTGACAGCGCGCCGAATCGCACACTCAACTGGGCGATGACATCCTTACTGCCTTCACTGGTCAGGCAAGGTGCGGTCCACGGCAAGACGCATCCGCGACGACAACCGCCGTCCAGCGCTTGCACATTGGCCCACACTTTCTGCCAGAGCGGCACCGCCAATCCGTCCCGTTGCGAGGGCCACCAGAGGTAACTGACCGGTCCGCCGCCGCGCAGCGAGGTGCGATTGCCCTGGCCGCCCGCCGGTGCATTCATTTGCAGGGCAATCAAGGTCTGCGCCGCGATGGCGAGACTCAAGGCGGACGGATCGCGCCTCTTGACGAAGAGATCGGAGTTGTTGCGAACGGCGTTGGCACCCGGCGATTCCAGAAACAGGGTGTCAATGTCGTTGCCACCGTCGTTATCGGTGAGTTGCGTGTCCTGCATGACACGCCAGTCACCAGTGTCAAATTCGAAGTGTTGCGCCCACTTGCGAAGTTCATCGACGGGTAGTGGCTGCGCCCCGTTCATGACGGCCTTCCAGTCATCGCCCTGGTCTGAGGCGACGAGTTGCAGCAAGCCAATCAAGAATTGTGCGATCGCGCCATTGAAGTCCGGGCGTAGCGCGGCAAGGTCGAGCGCAACGGGTTCAGTCGATGCGAGTTCAAGGGGCGAGATGTCGCGCACCGTGCCGACGTTATCTCGGATGGGGACCCAGGGGTCAAGGATCAGGTTCATTTGACACTCCATTCATTGTGATCTGGAGCGCGACACAGTAGATTTAGTCGCGCCGTGTAAGCGGTGTGACTGCCCCCGGCTGCTGAGCATCGAAACCGAGACAGCCGGGAGCGGGTTTTGTAGGCGCGTAGCTGTGTCACATCAGCTACGCGCCGCCACTATTATCGGAACCTTGAAGCAATGATAGAAAAAAGAAGCAGTCATAAGCGTTGATGTGTAAGATTTTGACGTTGACTCATTGTTCGCCTTATCAACAGACCTGTCAAGTGCGACCGCGCAATTCCGTGTTCATCAGGTGTTCCCTGCCCAATCGCAGGGATGAACCTCAGTCCTAAGCTGTTGATGTGAAGGAACGTTCCCCGCCTTTGCGGGGATTAGATTTTGTGCCGCTCATACCCTAGTCCAAGCTCGCGATCGTAGGTCAGCGTTACTCCGCCGCGTGTCCGTGCCGTCCACTGACCATTCGCGCCTTGCTCAAGCACCACGATCACGCGGTACTTGAGCCGGGCGTGTGACTGTTGAGTTACCTGCACCAGTTCCGCCACCTGCTGGTCAACCGGCATCCAGCGCTCGCCTACGCTCTCCCCATCAGCAGACAGCCACCAAATCGGTATTCGGACCGCAGACAACGACCAGCCATCGCCGTTTTTGTCCGCCGCCCATGGCAAGAGTTTTGCGCCTTGCATGTGCGCCAGCACGGCTTCGATGCTCTGCCCGAGTCGGGTGACAATGCGCTCCTCGTCGCACCAGTCGCCGTTGTCGGTGAAGCCATCGGAGAACTTGATGCAACCCATTCGACCGCTTTGCCCCTCACCCGCAGCTCGACCATCGGCGCGGTCCGAAGCGCGACTGAGCGCAGTAGGAATCTCAGCATCGGGGTCGTAGACCAGATCGACCAATGACCGGAAATCCTGCGGCAGATTGAGACCCTGGCGTATGCATCGCGTGGCCAGCCATAGGCGACCATGATCCTCGTACACACGGGCCGCGCGCGGAGAAAATTGGCGATACCAGTTAGCTTCGGGCGAGTCGCTGGGTGTCGGTCCGAAAACCGTAAGGCGAATCGGCCCACGAACATCGTCTGCGACCAACTCGCTGGCGATCGCACGACCATCGGTGTCGCGAACGTGGCGCCGCAGTCTTCCCTGGCGCTGCAACATCTCGTCGATAGGCGCCAGATCGCAAACCATCTCATCGGCATCCAGGTCCAGCGATTGCGACAACACCTGGGTCGCGATCACCAGTCTGCCGCGGCGGCTCGAAGCGTTCGATTCCTTGCCGAGATCACTCAGTACCGAGCACTGGACACGCTGGCGATCAATCAGCGCGAAGCGCGAGTGAAACAGCGTGCAGCGCTCGCCGTAGGTGGGCCGCAGTTGGCGATAGGCGTCGATGGCGTCGCCTACCGCGTTGCGAATCCATACCACCGCTTTGCCGGCAGCCAGCCAGACGTGGATTTGAGCCAGCACAGCGTCGGGCGAATCCAGATAGTCCACTTCGATGCGGCGCTGGCTGCCCAGCGACTCGTCGATCTTGTGAGCCTGTACCGCGCCCACCGAGGTGGTGCGCGTCAGCAATGGGTAAGGTGCATGCGGGTTCTCGGTGTAGGTAGCTCCCTTCGGCCCCAGACCCGCGAGGAAGCGGTTGATCACTCGACCGCGGGTATCGGCACTCAATGTGGCCGAGAGCAAGATCACCGAACCGCCGAGCGCAGCCTGCGTCTGGATCAGTTCGCCGAGGATGCTGGCAATGTAGGCATCGTAGGAGTGCACCTCATCGATGATCAGCACCTTGCGCTGCAAGCCCAGCAAACGCAGTGACTGATGTTTCACGCGCAGAACGCCAAGCATGCACTGGTCGATGGTGCCGGCACCGAGCTGCGCGATCAATGCGCGCTTGTTCGATTGCCCCAACCACTCGCTGACCCAAAAACTGGCGGTGTCTTCTTCGTTCGGCACGGCATCGGCATCGTCGGCACGATTGCGCATCGCGCTGAACCACGAATGCTGCTCGCGCGCCGAGTGGCTGAGCACACAGGTGACGCGGCGGGGTTCGGCAAACAAGCGCCCCATCGATATCGCGATACGCTCGAACATTTGATCAGCAGTCGCCTGCGTGGGCAGCGCGAAGTAGAAACCGTCCGCCATGCCAGCACCCATCAGGCGCGCGCAAAGCGCCAGCGCGGCCTCGGTTTTGCCCGAGCCAGTCGCATCTTCGAGCACGAAAAGCTGCGGGCCGGATTCGAGACTGAGCGACTCGACCAATTGCTGCGCCGGGCGCAATTCCCGGCCCTTCAGACTTTCTAAGAGATTGACCGCTCCGGTGAATGGCAACGCGGGCTGCGCGCAGACGCCGGCCGCGGCGATCGCAACCTCGGCTTGTTTCTGGGCATGGACCCAATAACGACCCAGGTCGTGATCGAACTCCGCTGCCTCGCGGTATTTAAACCAGTCGGTGTTAGATCCGATCCAGTCGCACAACACCGCAAGTCCAGATAGCGACCAGCTAAATCTGGCAATTGCTTTACCGCTCGCGTGGACGGAGATCAGCTCGGGCAGGAACAACTGGGCGCAGACTTTGACGAACTCGATTGCATCGGCACGACTAGGGTCAAACATGGCGCCGCTGAAGTCCCGCGCACTCGCAGGAGGCTTGCCGTGATGCCCAATTACTGCGTGGGCAAGCGTCTCCCAGTGTTCGCGCTCCATACCATTCACATGAGCGGCCAGGATGGGCTGAATTCGTGACTCCGCCCAAAACCAGAAGCTCCGAGACACACTGTCGTGATGATCGTTGCAGTTCGAGGAACCGGTGACACCGAAGCCTTCGACCAAGTCCGCGCGCTTCCATTGAAAGTTGTCAGCGAACTTACCGAGGTCATGAATCGCAGCAAGAAACGCAATTAAGCTGCTCGTGCTGTTTTCGCTGGTACCGAGCCAAGCGGCAAATTGCTTTCGAAGAGCATCGTGCCGCCGCAGGTAGCTGACAGCAACGGCAGCCACGTCCAGCGAGTGGAACACCAAGGGATGGAATTGGGGCTCTGCATCGGCATTGAGCGCCTTGCCCCAGTAGGTAAACAGCCGTTTTGGACAGGCTGCACCTGTGTGATATGGCGAATTCAGCTTCAACGGCAGGATCTCCTTCATTTAGGTTCACTTTGATTGGCTTTGCCGTCCGCCGCCATCTTAAGAACCGCCCTGATCGGTCACGTATTCAACACGCCCGCCTTTGACCAGTACGCGGCAGTGTTCCAGGAAGTAGATGTTGGCGCGTTTGGAGTGCAGTACCGATTTCAAATCCGCTGGGGCGATGTCTTGCATGGTTTTCTCAGATTGGGCCGCAGGGTGATTTGCTTGGCAACCAGCGCAGCTGGCCTAGTGTGGCTGTCGCATCGATTAGGTTCAGAGGCACTGTCTGCTTGGGGCGCCGGTTCTCGCACCTGTTTTGGCGTTGTTTTGCTTTTGTTCGCGTTTGGGCTGGTGCGGGGTTCGCGTCTGCGCGCTGCGGTGCTCGTATTGGGATTTTGCTCACGAGAGGACCAGCCTGTGGCAGCGCGCTTGCTCGCGATCCCTTGCTTTTTGTATTTCATCTGCGCTGCGCGCAAGCGCGCTCCCACAAGAGGGTACGGGTCAAAGACGTGGGCGGCCAAGCGACGTCATTGCGAGGCATGCGCGGCGCTAGCCGGACGCACTCGGATGGGTTCATGGGTGGGCCACGGCGATCCAGCGCCGCGCCTGGATTGCCACGGCACGCGCGCACCGTTCGAGGATCATTGCCGCTGCTCGCGGCGCGTGCCTCGCAATGACGAATTAACGATTTACGATATCCGTTCATGGAGAAGAGCAGCCTGTCGGAGCCCTGACCTGCGCTTGGATCACCACATCACTTTGACTCGTACCCGCGCCAATCAGGTGTTGAGCGCCATATAGCGCAGCAGCTAAAGCTCCTTTGACTCGCCCCCGCGCGGACAAGCTGCTGATCGCCAGCAAGGCTTCCCCCAGCAGAAGTGAGTTTGTTGCGCGGATTGGGCACTGGCTGTCTGCGCCACTTTGCGATGGCGGCTTCGGCGGCGGTGATTTCCTGCGCCAGCAAGGGCGCGATGTCGGTGCAGCTCAGTCGGCCGCGGGTGGTATCGAGGTAACGGGTGGCATGGTGCGCAGCGCGTGTTCCGCCTCCAGAATCTCCAGGCTCACTGGCTCGCCCGCGAATGCCATGCTGCGGGCCACCCGTTGCGGAATGCTCTCCCAGCGCCTACGTGCTTTCTCCGCCGACGATAGCTTGCGCCAGTTCTCGATGATCAGTTTCCAGTCCATGTGCGGCATTGTCTGCCCCCAGCAAGGGCTCAGCAACCGGATTACGTATCGCGCGTTGATCCACCGAAAGCACGGTTGCGGGCAGCGTGTCGCCGTCGCGTAGGCCACGCGGCCTCAGCACTTTGTCGCGCGATTGCTGCACCGACAGGAGCGACCGGGACTCTCACACATGACTTTCGGCCCCGTTGCGTCTGGGTACGGTGGTGTTATAGTTGACTACAACACCAGTGCATTAACTGGCAACTAGAGAAGGAGAGCGTCATGCGAGTTCGAAACTGGTCGGATGTGGTCTTGGCAGCAATGATCGCACTGTGTGTCAACGTGGCAGTGGAGTCGAAAGGCGTGCGCAATCCTGCCAGCGCAGCTAACGCGCCGGCCCATCAAAATGTGGCCGACGAGGCACAGGCGCTAGTCGCCGCAGTTTTATTGGAGAGTAGGCCTGCGCCGCAAAGCAAGCTCGAAGTCAAAGATCAAAGCGACTTGGCGACCGGCAGTACTCTTCAGGAGAATGCCATTGGCGAAGCCGCGCAGGTCGCCGGTCAGGTAGCCAGTGAGTTTGAAATGCCGTTCTTTTCCTTTGGCGGCAACGCCGCTGCGGAGTAATTGACATGGGTTACGCATGGAACGACTCCGTGCCGATCTATCGCCAATTGCGTGATCGTGTAGTGGCGATGATCCTGGATGGCGAACTGAAAGAGGGCGACGCGGTACCTTCGGTGCGCCAGGTTGCGGTGGATTATCAGATCAATCCACTGACCGTTTCGAAGGCTTACCAAGAATTAGTTGACGAGGATTTACTGGAAAAGCGGCGCGGCCTCGGATTATTTGTTGGTCTGGGTGCCCCCAAGCGTTTACTCGAACTCGAACGTCAACGCTTTCTGCGCGAAGAGTGGCCCACTCTGAAAGCGCGCTTGATCCGACTGAATCTGAATTTGAGTAGCTTGTTAACAACGGGGGACGTATGAACGCGGTCATTGAGTCGAGCGGATTGACTAAGCGCTACAAAGATCGATTAGCTCTGGATAATTGCGACTTCCGAGTGGAAACCGGACGCATCGTCGGGTTGATCGGCCCCAATGGCGCCGGAAAAACCACCGCGCTGAAAGCCATTCTAGGATTGACGTCGTACGATGGCCGACTTTCGGTGTTGGGACTGGACCCGTTCACGCAACGCCATAAATTAATGCAAGATGTGTGCTTCATCGCTGACGTGGCCATTTTACCGCGCTGGATTCGCGTGCGCGAGGCAATTCTTTATGTTGAAGGCGTGCACCCACGATTTGATCGCGCCAAGTGCGAGCGTTTTTTGTCTGCGACACAGATTAAAATGCAGAGCCGCGTTCGCGAATTGAGCAAGGGCATGATTGCCCAATTACATTTAGCGTTGGTGATGTCGATAGACGCGCGCTTGTTGATCCTAGACGAACCGACCTTGGGTCTGGACATTCTTTATCGTCGACGTTTCTATGAACAATTGCTCAATGATTATTTTGACGAGTCTCGCACCATTCTGATTACCACCCATCAGGTTGAAGAAGTTGAGCATATCCTCACCGATTTGCTGTTCATTAAGGATGGGCGCATTGCGTTGTCCGCCACCATGGAAAATGTCGCTGAGCGTTATTGCCAAGTGTTAGTGGGCAGCGAAAAATTAGAACTGGCGCGCAGCCTAAATCCCATTGCCGAACGCAAAATGTTGGGCAAGAGCGCGTTTCTTTACGACGGATTAACAGCAGAACGCGCTCAGCAATTGGGTGAAGTTCATCAGGTCGGCGTCGCCGATCTCTTTGTGGCAGTCATGGGTGGAGGTGTGACGTGATCAGTTCTGCAAAAACCTTCGCAACCTTGATCAAACGCGAAATCTGGGAACATCGCGGTGGTTTTATCTATACACCATTGATTATTGGTGCGGTGTTAGTTGTTTTTCTGCTACTTGGCGCCGGCAGCAGCTTCTTTTGGCAGCTGAACGTGGATGGTGCCGAGGCAATGACCAAAGGTGCGCTGAAGTTAGCCGAAACCAATGTGTCCGCCGAACAAATGCGTATGGGTGTCGACGCCTTTTTCTGGGGCACATCAATGGTGTGGCAATCGGTGTTATTCATCACCTTGTTCTTCTATTGCATCGGCAGTTTGTATGACGACCGTCGCGATCGCAGTATTCTATTTTGGAAATCGATGCCGGTTTCAGATTTAGAAACGGTGATCAGTAAAGTAGTGTTTGCTATTCTGGTCGCACCGCTATTTATGATGGTTGGATTGATAGTCGGACAGATTGTATTAATTTTAGGTGCCGGATTGCTGGTGCTTGCGCATGGCGGCAGCGCATGGCAGCTGATTTGGGCGCACACCAATCCATTCCCGATTTGGGGTCAAATATTGGTCGCCCAGGGCATACAAGCACTGTTTTTGCTGCCGCTGTATGGCTGGTTGATGCTGGCTAGCAGTTTTGCGCGCGGCAAACCCTTTTTATGGGCGACGTTGCCACCGGTGATCTTTGCGATCATGGAATCTTTTGTTGGATTTACCACCAACTTCTCGCTTAGCAAAGTCATTTGGGAGTTCATCCTGCGCCGTTTGGCATCAGGCTTTGCACCGATCACCTTCTCCGCAGATTTTGGCGAGCAATCCATGCAAGCCGGGTTTTCGGGCACGCGCTTCGCATCGAGCTTTGGCGATGTGCTGGGCAGAATGACGAGCGCCGATTTGTGGTTAGGCGTGCTCATCGGCTTGGGCTTTTTGGCTGGTGCGGTGTATTTGCGCCGCTATCGGGATGAATCGACCGGTTGATGGGTGGAAACAAGCTTGCCTTTCACAGGCAAGCTTGGCTATATTGCACGGCTCTCGCTTCGGCGAGACTCCCATCGGGGTGTAGCTCAGCCTGGTAGAGCGCTACTTTCGGGAGGTAGAAGTCGCAGGTTCGAATCCTGTCACCCCGACCAAATTGTGTAGTCACTGATTTTGGCGTCAGCAAAAGTCGAACATTTAAGTGATCGTTGTTGCAAAAAGCCCCGCTAATCGGGGCTTTTTTGTGGGCCCTGGGTCAAAACCGAAAACCGCTCAAGCGCTCAGCAAACCACCAGGGTTAGAGTTCCCGCACCACGCGAAATCCCACTCGTGCACCGCTAGAATCGCCCAAGGCGCTGCCGCGCCACGCGCTGCGCACTTGCTCACGCGAGCTACCCCAGGAACCGCCGCGAATCACCCGCAGTTCGCAGCCGGGATTGACCCAGGCCACGCTGCTGTCGGGCGCGCGTAAATAGTTGTCGTGCCAGCAATCTTCGACCCACTCGGAGACATTGCCCTCGACGTCGTGCAGGCGGAACGCGTTGGCGTCAAAACTGCGCACCGGCGCCAATCCCCAAAAGCCGTCGTCGTAACTTGGGAAACCCTGCGTCCAGCGCCGTCCTTGTTTGGAGATTTCGCCCGCGCCGGCAACATTGGCAAGCACGCGGTCGGGATCAGCGTCGCCCCACGGATAGAGACTGTTGCGACCTGCTCGCAGCGCGTATTCGAACTCGGCTTCACTGGGCAAGCGATAGGGTTTTCCGGTTTGTTTGGCTAACCACATCACATAGGCGTTAGCGTCGTTCCAAGACACGTGCACGACCGGATCATTGTCGCGCGCACGGCTACCGTTATAGCTGCGCTGCCAATTGACGCGGCGCACTTTGCTCATGCGGCCGGTCTTTTCATCGTAGATCGCCGAAACACCCAGGCGATCGGCGTCAGTGGAGTACGCGCTTGCTTCCGCGAAAACACGAAATTCGGCCAAACTAATCTCGTTGCGTGCCATCGCGAAGCCGCGCGCGAACTGCAAGTTGCGCTGCGGCCCCTCACTCTTGCCGCGACCCGGCTCGGAATCAGGCGAGCCCATCAGCAGTGAACCTACCGGTATCACCACCATGCGTGGTCCGCGATTGCCGTCCTGCGTCGCGTCAGCGAAGCGCTCGCCGGGCGCAAATCCGCCATATAGGCGAACGTTGACGATTTTATCTTCTAAGTCGCGAATCTGGCCGCTGTCTTCGATGACTTTGCGCAACACACTGAGCGCCGCTTCTGCTGAACTTAAGTCCTTTACCGCAACTGCGTCTTTGAATGAGGTCAGTCTCTCGCCTTCGGTCTGCGCGCGAAACGCCATGATTTGCGAACGCGCGTCGAGTACCCGCGATGTGCCCGTTTGAATGTCTTCCGCTTGGTCGAGCAGCTTTCTGGCTGTCACAAAACGCAAATCGTAGGCCATCGCCAGTCCGCGCTCAATCATCCTACGCTGCAAGTCGTCGAGTCCACGCAGCGCATCGGCATTGGTTGGGTCAATCTGTAAGGCGACGCGAAATGCGTCGATGGCGCCCGCAAAGGCTTTGGGTCCGGCACCCTCACGCGCGGCCAACCGACCCGCACGAGTCACTTGTTTGCGCAATTCGCGGCTGCGCTCGACGCTGGAGCGCACGGCGAGCGCCACCTTTTCGTCGGAAATCTCGGCGGGCAATAGCTTCAAGGCTTGTTCTGCCACCTTGAGTAAATCATTTGGCAATATCGGGCTACCGGCGTCGCGCAGTTCCACCAGTGCGCGCTGCAGCACCTCCTTTGCTTCGATATTTTCCGGATCGACCGCCAGAATGCGCGCGGCTATGGCAAAAGCGCCACGGTCTATGGGTTCCAACAGGCGGCCTTCGCTCAGCTCGGAGCGCATTGCGGCAATCAAAGCGGCCAATTCCTCCGCGCTGACGTCTATTGGCGGGCTATCCTCTAAGGCCACCTCGCCTTCGGATGGCTCGATTCCATCTGCCTCAATCGCGGGCTCCGGTTCTTCGACATCCAGCTCCAATGGCTGCATAGACGATTCACGCGCCAGCAACGGTGCGCCCCGAGCGACCACCTGCGAGTCTTGTCGCTGACCACGCCACCAACCAATCCATGCGCTGCCCAGTATGATGGTCAACGCGATCACAAAGCTGAGCTTGGATCGATTATCCGAGGCCATAAAGTCTAAACGCCTTTGCCACCACCATTTGACGAGGTTAGCCCGAGTGTCAGCCATCGAATCGGCAGTAACGCCCGCTTGGATTGCCAGTCGGGACAGCGCCGCGGCGTTTTGCCGCGAGGCGCTTAACCATACGACAGTCGCACTCGATACTGAGTTTATTCGCACGCAGACCTATTTTGCCGAACTGGGATTGGTTCAGCTGGCGATCGTCGGTCAAATTGTGTGGGTTGATCCGCTGATCGCTGGCGTTGCCGCCGAACTGAACCCCTTGTTTCAGGCGCAGACGATTAAGATCGTACACAGCGCCAGTGAAGATTTGGAAGTGTTGGGACACACGCTTGGCCATGTTCCAGAGCCCCTGTTTGATACCCAGATCGCCGCCGTGCTATGCGGCTATGAGCTACCGCCGAGCTACCAAAAACTGGTGCAAGCGGAGCTGGGCATTGCCCTGGACAAACAAGCCACGCGCACCGACTGGTTGAAACGGCCACTGGATGCGGAGCAACTGCGTTACGCCGCCGAGGACGTCGAACATTTGCATGCTTTGTATGCACGTCTGCAGAAACAGCTAGAAGACTTGGGGCGCAGCGACTGGCTCAGCGAAGATTGCGCGCGCGCAGTCGCCAAGGCGCGCCAATCGCACGATGGCAACCCGCACTTGCGGGTGCGCTCAATCGAGCGGATGAGCGCTGCGCAGCAACAGCGCCTTTGGCGATTGTTGACTTGGCGCGACCACGAAGCCCTGCAACGCAATCGGCCCAAACGCTGGATTCTCGATAATCCGGTGGCGATTCGCGCCGCGCTGCTCGACAAACCTAGCCGCGCCGAGTTGGAAGCTGCGCTGGCAGCCGACGGCAAACCCAGCACGCGTCTGGCACAAAAGCTGGAAACTTTGCTGCAGCTGCCGCCTAGCCCAGAAGAACTGGCCATCGTGCTGGTGCGTGTGCCAGATGAGCCGGAAAAAAACCGTGCGCGCGATTTACGCGAGCACGTGGTGAGTGTGGCGCTGCGCCTGGGCATTAGCGCGGATGTGCTACTGCCCAGGCGCGCGATCGACAGCTGGGCACGCAGCCAAGTTTTGCCAGACGATCTGCGCGGCTGGCGTGAGCAGGTTTTGGCTTTGTGAATCAACGCCAGAAGGTGAGGATCGTCGGCTCAGCAGGCTCATCGTCACCAGCACGTTACGGCTTGGCAATCTGCAATGGGTGACGGCCGGTGGCCAATTCGCGCACGTCGATCATCGCAGGCCGGGGTGAATGGTTGATCCATTCCAACCAGTTGCAACGCAGCCATGCGCAGCCAGACCCGTGCCATCTGCCCGCTAGCGTACTCAGCCAATGGGTGAACGGATCAAAGTGCTGAAAAGTCAAAAGAATCATCGCGTTATGGGTGATGGGAAGCGGTTAACTGATGCCGCGTATGGTTTTGGCCAGACTATGCGTCAACGGGAAGCGATCAGCCTATTTTCGATCAATTAAGGTTGCCGAGATCATCGGCGAGGCGAACAATGCGCTACCGATGATCCGGGCGCGCGCTGGCTAAAGCTAGCGCCGATTTAGCAAAAAGCCGAAGCAGAAGCGTTTGGACAAGTCCAAACCCACGACCAGCGGCCTCGCTGCTCAGTCAACCGACAACCAGAAACCGACAACCAGCAACCAACCCGTTCGACGGCGAGTCGAAAATCGAACAACTCGCGCTTGCCACAGCGCGGAACAAAAAATTCCGCGTCGACTCGCTCTTGCCCACACACCATGCAAACGGCGAATATCCACGGGCCGCCGAATCGAGCGGATGTCTGGACGTCTATACTGCCCATGTTGCCGCTAAGTTTTGAATTTTTTCCGCCTAAAACCGCCGAGCAGCGCGAGTCGCTCGGCCATTCCGTGCAGCGCTTGAAGGCCTATTCGCCGGAATATGTGAGTGTCACCTTTGGCGCTGGTGGATCCACGCTGAGCTATACCTACGACACCGTTGCCACGCTCAAACAGGATCACAGCCTGGATGTGGCGCCGCATTTGTCCTGTATGGGTGGCACACGCGACGAAATTGGCGTGCTGTTGCAACGCTATGTCGCGCTGGGTTGCCGCCGTATTGTTGCCTTGCGCGGTGATATGCCATCGGGCATGGCCACCGCCGGCGAACTCAGACATGCCATTGATTTAGTGCGATTTATTCGGGCGGAATTTGGCGATTATTTTCATATCGAAGTGGCCGGTTATCCGGAATTTCATCCGCAGGCGCGTTCGGCTGACGATGATCTTCGCCATTTGGTCGAAAAAGTCGCCGCCGGCGCGAACGGCGTCATCACCCAGTATTTTTTCAATGCCGAGGCCTATGAACGCTTCGTGCGCGATGTGCGCGCGCTAGGCGTGACGACGCCCATCGTGCCGGGCATCATGCCAATTGGGAACTTCAGCCAACTGAAGCGCTTTTCCGACCTCTGCGGCGCGGAGATTCCGCGCTGGATTGAGCGTCGTATGCAAGCCTATGGTGATGACGTGGACGCGGTACGCGAACTGGGCGCCGACGTGGTGTCAGGTTTGTGCGAACGACTGATCAATCTGGGCGCGCCAGGGCTGCACTTTTACACGCTAAACCGCGCAAAAGCGACGCTGGCGATTGTCGAAAGGCTGAAGTTTTAGTTGAGGATCAAGGGGCAAGCGAGGGGCGCGTGAAGTTCATGAAACGTCCGGGCTAAGTTCAAGCCGATCTAGCACGCGCTACGGCTAAGTGCCAATTGGCCAATCGCTGGGCGCGTTCGTCGGCGGACATGTGCACTGAAAAACGACGCTCTAAGGTCCAACTGGCACTGATCTCAGCCAGGCTGGACCAAACTCCCACCGCCAAACCGGCCAATAGTCCAGCGCCCAAACCGGTGCTTTCTAGTTGCTGCGGGCGGCTTACTGGAACGCCAAGGACATCGGCCTGAAATTGACACAAAAAATCGTTGGCGCTCATTCCGCCATCAATGCGGAGTTCCGCCAGCGCACTGTCCATATCCTGCTGCATGCTGCTCAGCAAATCACAGTTTTGCAGCGCTACTGCTTCCAGCGCGGCGCGCACAATGTGTGCGCGTGTGGTGCCGCGCGTCAGCCCGCAAATCAGCCCGCGCGCGTTGGCATCCCAATGCGGCGCGCCCAAACCCACAAAGGCTGGCACCACGCTAACACCCGCAGAATCGGGCACCGACTGCGCTAGTGCCGCGCTTTCCGCCGCGCTGCCAAGCAAACCCAGCTGATCGCGCAGCCATTGAATTAAAGCGCCGGCGACAAATACCGCACCTTCCAGCGCATAGGTGCGCTGTCCGGCGATTTGCCAAGCAACGGTGGTCAATAAACCGTGGGCGGAGCGCACCCGTGTCGCGCCGGTATTGAGCAGCAAGAAACAACCCGTGCCGTAGGTGTTTTTGGCCATGCCTGGGCTGAAACACGCCTGGCCAAATAATGCGGCCTGTTGATCACCGGCGATTCCGGCGATCGGAATCGCTGCGCCCAATACACTGGGGTCGCTCAACGCGACCACCGCGCTGGAATCGACAATGGTGGCCAAGGCGTTCGCCGGTATATCGAATAAGTCCAACAAAAACGGATCCCATGCGCCCAAATCCAGGTTGTACAACAAGGTGCGCGAGGCATTACTGGCATCGGTGAGGTGCGCTTTGCCCTTTGTCAGTCGCCAAATCAGCCAACTATCCACCGTTCCGAAAGCCAAGCTGCCCTGCCCCGCCAAAATGCGCGCCTGCGGCCAATGATCCAGCATCCAGCGCATTTTGCTCGCCGAAAAGTACGGATCCAGCAACAAACCGGTGCGCGAGCGCACTTCCTCTTGCAAGCCCTGCGCGCGCAGTAGCTCACATTGTGCCGCTGTACGGCGACATTGCCAGACGATCGCCGGACCTAAAGCCGCGCCGCTGCGTTTATCCCACGCAATAATGGTCTCGCGCTGGTTGCTTAGGCCGATCGCGGTTAATTCAGCGGCACTGATCTTGGCCTGCGCCAGCAGCGCGTGTATCGCCGTCAATTGCGTGCGCCACAACAGCTCCGGGTCAACTTCGACCCAGCCAGGCTGCGGGTAATCGCAATCAAAAGTCTCGCTATGACTGGCGATCACCTCACCGCGGCCATCGATTAACAAGGCTCGCGAACTAGAGGTGCCTTGATCCAAGGCCAAAATATGAGTGGGCATGAGTTGAGATTATCGACCGAAGCGGAACTTTCCCTGCGCGAGCCCGGCGCCGCATGCGCCAGCCAGGGCCAGGCTGAGCAAACCAAAATAGTCGCGCGCCGCGGCGATGGGTGTCATACCTAACAACGCGCGCATCAACAGCAGCGCGGTCAAAATGGCTACGGCTCCCGCCAACGGTGTCAGCCAGCGCTGCCTCGGCCAGCGCCGCAGCAGGGCGGCGGCGATCGGCAAGGCGACCAGGAAACCCGCCGCGACAATCACCGCGAATAACGGCGCGAAGCGCAGCAAATCAAATACTGTGGTCTGCACGCGCAAACCCAGCTCCACCGGCTGTCCCAAATCCGCCAGGGCCGCCAGATTAAACTGGGTCTGGGTGATCGAAGCGATCAACGTGGTGATGAGCACCGCCAACAGCCAGCGCGCGATCGGCGCGATCCAAGGCTTCATTTCACCCTCCCCGTTGATCCCGGTGTGCAGTTATTTACGGCGAACTACACTAGCCCAAAACAGCGTGCTCTCGTAAAGTCCGCGCTCACCAATTGAGGCGGAGCGGGGCGATGGGTTTAGCTGAGTTGTACGCTGATCATCTGCAAACACAGATGCGCCATGCGCAAGCCGCGCTGGAAAAAGCCGGTTTCGATCACTTGCTGATTCCCAGTGGCGTTGAGCACTACGGTTTTTTGGACGATCAGACTTATCCCTTCCGACCCAACCCGCATTTTTTGGCGTGGGCGCCGCTGACCCGTCATCCGAGCTGTTGGATTGCCTATACAGCGGGCAAAAAACCCGTATTGGCTTATTACCAACCCGAGGACTATTGGCATGAGCCGCCGGCGGCGCCGGCCGGATTTTGGGTGGAACACTTTGATTTGCATGTGATTCGTGAGCCGGAGCAAGCGCGTTTTTTGTTGCCCGATGCGACTCGGGCGGCGATTATTGGTGAACCAAACACCAGCCTGGAGGGTTATCAGCCGAATAATCCAGAGGCCGTCATCGCCTATCTGCACTATCAGCGGGCGCGCAAAACGCCTTACGAAATCGCCCATATGCGGGCGGCCAGTCGGCGCGGTGCGTTAGGACATCTGGCCGCGCAGCGCTGCTTTCGGCAAGGTGGTTCTGAGCACGAAATTCATCTTGCCTACTGCGCCGCCGTTGATCTGACCGAAAACCAACTGCCGTACGCCAATATTGTTGCGCTCAATGAACACAGCGCAATTTTGCACTATCACCACACGCCCGCGCCGCGACCGCCGGTTTCCAGAAGTTTTCTGATCGATGCTGGCGCTAATGAGGCCGGTTATGCCAGCGACATCACGCGCACCTATGCCGCACAAAGCGGCGCTTTTGCCGATTTGATCGCCCAGCTAGACACCATGCAGCAAGGCTTGGTGAATGAGATGCGCGCTGGCACCGACTATCGCGATCTACACGTGCAATGCCATCACCGAATTGGCACCATTTTGCGTGACGCAGGCATTGTTGATATGTCAGCCGATGCGCAAGTCGACCTCGGCGTCACCAGCGTGTTCTTCCCGCACGGGCTGGGCCATTTCCTGGGTTTGCAAGTGCATGATGTGGGCGGCTTTCAACGTGATGAGAGTGGCGGCAGCATCGAACGACCCGCCGGCCACCCGTATTTGCGGCTGACCCGCACACTGCAGCCCGGCCATGTGGTTACTGTGGAGCCGGGCATTTATTTTGTGCCGATGTTACTTGCCAAGCTGCGTGCATCCGCCAGTGCCAAATTGGTCAATTGGCAGCAAATTGAAACACTGCTGCCGTTTGGTGGCATTCGCATCGAAGATGATGTGCATGTGACCGATGGCGCGCCGGAAAACCTAACTCGCGATGCGTTTGCGGCGGTTTCCTGAAGGTGTCTACTAAAAATAGGCACCTGGGTTGTCGAAAATACACCCAGGTGCATTTCCCGCGCGTTTGTGGCCTATTGCGCAATCGCAATATCCGTTGCTTCACCGCTTAACGATTTAGCTCGGTCGATCAATTGCAGCAATTCGCCATTCATTCCGTAGGGGTCGGCGCCGATATTGCGTTGCGCCAGCGTGGCGATGGCTTGGTAGCGGAATCCATCCAGATATTTGCCACCGCGCAAGGCTTCGCCGAACGCAGCAACGGCGGCGGCAAACTGCAATTGTTGACTTCCTGCACCAATAGCGCTGGGACGCTCAACCGCTGCTTCGATTAAGCGACTGCGATCTTCTTGTGGCAGTTTGTAGCGCAACTTCAAGAACGCGACTTCTTTGCCGGCTTTGTCTAGTGCTTCGTTAGCCTGATAACGCAACGGCGGCAAACGTAAGGCCGGCGAACCCACTGGCGTGAGTTCATAGAGCGCGGTGACCGTGTGGCCGGCACCAATGTCGCCGGCGTCTACCGCGTCGTTATTGAAATCTTCGGTGGCTAAAAGCCGATTTTCGTAGCCGATCAAGCGATATTCGGCGACCACCGTTGGATTAAATTCGATTTGTATTTTGACGTCTTTGGCGATTGTCAGCAAATTGGCGCTCAGTTCCCGGACCAATACCTTGCGCGCTTCGCGTTCGTTATCGATGTAGGCATGATTGCCATTACCCAGATCGGCCAATCTTTCAGCAGTCTGGTCGTTGTAGTTATCTTGACCAAAGCCCAGCGTGGTCAGCGCGATACCAGTTTGGCGTTCGCGCACAATCAAATCTTCCAGATCCTGCTGATCGACCATGCCGACATTAAAATCGCCATCGGTCGCCAGAATGACGCGATTCACGCCGCCTTCCACCCTATGCGCGCGCGCCACTTGATACGCCAGTTGAATACCCTGCCCGCCGTTGGTGGAACCACCGGCTTCCAGCGCATCAAGTGCGGCCAGTATCGTAGTTTTGTCAAGGGCTTTGGTGGCCGGCAAAACCAGGCCGGCGGCACCGGCGTAAACTACAATGGCAATGGTGTCTTGTGGGCGCATTTGTTCGACCACCAAACGCATTGCGGTTTTCACCAAAGGCAATTTCTCCGGTGCCTGCATAGAACCCGATACATCCAGCAAAAACACCAAATTGCTAGCCGGTAATTTATCCAAAGCCAGCTCATAGCCTTTCAGGCCGACCTTTAGCAACCAACGATCCGCGTTCCAAGGCGCCCGCGCTAATTCGGTAGACACACTAAAAGGCTGCGTCTGGCTAACGGGAGTGGGGTATTGGTAGTCGAAATAGTTAATAAACTCTTCGATTCGCACCGCATCGGTCGGTGGCATACGTCCTTGATTCAGGAAGCGTCGCGCGTTGCTGTAAGCGCCGGTATCCACATCCACCGAAAAGGTCGAAATCGGCTCCGCGCGCACCGCGATTACCGGATTGGCAGCCATATCGGCATAGCGCTCGGTATCGGTGGTTTCGTTCAGCCCCAAGCGGTCGGCAGGCCCGGTGGCTAGCGCTTGCGGGGCGCTGACCACACTGCCCGCCAGCCCTTCTTGCTTAAGTTCCTGGGTGATCACCGGCGCCGGCGCGGAGAGCGCGCTTGGCTCTGCTGGGCGCACTTGCTTGGCTGCGGCATCTTGCGAAAGCTGGCCGGCCTCGCGCTCCTCTGCTACTGCGCTGCGTGGACGCTGATTGTCGCGCTGGCCGGCCAATTCCGGGTTAGACGTGTTTCGCGAACAAGCGCCCATCGCCAACACGGCGGCAATGGCCAAAACCAACGGCAAGGGTCGAAAAGTGCTCATGGCTCACAATCCTCAGATAAGGCCGATCCTCTCGGCGTGCTCTGAGAAACGCTGGGGCGTGCGTGTTGGGGTTAAGGGCTTGTCAAACTTCTATAAACTTTCAACCTAGCAGCCTGTCGGACTTTCAGCGTGAGATGCGTTGTGAGGCTTAAGCGGATGCAAGGCGCGGCGCGCAGCCAATGGCTCTTCCGTTGGCGTCGCAACGCCGCAGACGCCGTTGCGACGCGCAACCCGCAGGGCCGGACGGCCTTTTGGCATAGCGCAGACTCGAAAGTACAGCCATAGCCTTCAAAATCAATTCGAGAATGCGTAGAAATGATCGCCAAAGGAACTTCCGGCGCACTCGCGAGGAAAGTCCGACAGGCTGCTAGCAGCCTGTCGCGAGTCCCGTTGCCATGCGCCTCTAATGCAG
>CAZLSB010000028.1:7399-24532 GCA_964561825.1 uncultured Xanthomonas sp. | reverse complement strand
AGATGGATATCCACGAGTCCAAGGGCACCTGCGGTGCGGCGGGTAAACGGCGCGCTTGCAGCATGACGGCGGCCATCAGCGCACCTTCAACGTGGCAAGACCGATGAGCACCAGCACCACGCTGATGATCCAGAAGCGCACGATCACGCGCGGCTCCGGCCATCCTTTCAGTTCAAAATGGTGGTGCAAGGGCGCCATTCGGAAGATGCGTTTGCCGGTCAGCTTGAACGACGCCACCTGCAACATGACCGACAAGGTCTCCAGCACAAAAATGCCGCCCATGATCACCAGCACCAACTCTTGGCGAACAATCACCGCGATGGTGCCAAGCACGGCCCCCACCGCAAGCGCGCCGATATCCCCCATGAAAACCTGCGCCGGATAGGTGTTGAACCACAGAAAACCCAAGCCCGCGCCGGCCAGCGCGCCGCACACAATCATCAATTCACCGGCCCCTGGGATACGCGGCATGCCCAAATAGCGGGCGAACTCGGCATGTCCAGACGCATAGGCGAAAATGCCCAGCGCGCCGGCAACCAGCACCGTTGGCATGATCGCCAAACCGTCCAAACCATCGGTCAAATTGACCGCATTGGAGAAGCCTACGATCCAGAAATAGGCGACGATGATGAACGCGCCACCCAGCGGAATCGCCACCGTCTTGAAGAACGGCACATACAACGCGGTGGCCGCGGGGGTGTCAGCGGTGACGTACAGCGTAACTGCTGCGATCGCCCCGAATAGGGATTGCAACAGGTACTTCCAACGCGCTGGCAGTCCCCGGCTGTCTTTCATGACCAGTTTTCGATAGTCGTCGATCCAGCCGATGAAACCGAAAGCCAGTAACACGGCGAGCACAATCCACACGTAGCGATTGCGCCAATCAGCCCAAAGCAGGGTCGACGACGCCACCGCCATCAAGATCAGCAAACCACCCATGGTCGGCGTACCGGCTTTCGACAAATGCGACTGCGGACCGTCTTTGCGGATGGTTTGGCCGATTTGTTTTGCGGTGAGCGAACGAATCAAATGCGGTCCCAGCCACAAAGACAAGGACAAGGCGGTCAGCGTCGACAGAATCGTGCGTAGCGTGATGTAGTTGAATACATTGAATACGCTGAAGTAGGCCTGCAACCAATCGGCTAGCGCGAGCAGCATTAGTGAGCTCCCCCGGCGACGCCCGTCAGTGCAGCCACGACACGTTCCATCCGCGCTGAGCGCGAGCCCTTCACCAAGGCCGCAATGCCCGGCTGCCACGCGCCCAACACCGCGTCGATCAACTGGTCGATGCCGCTGTAGTGCTGCGCACCCGCACCAAAGGCATCGGCCGCCGCTAACGACAAAGGCCCGACTGCATACAGGCGTTCAATGCCACGCTCACGCGCTAAGGCGCCGCAACGCGCGTGCAAACTAGCGGCATCGCTACCCAACTCGGCCATATCGCCTAGGACCAACCAGCGCGGTGCTGGCTCCAAGGCCAGTGTGTCAATCGCCGCATTCAAAGAACCCGGATTGGCGTTGTAGCTATCGTCGTACAACACGCCGCCGCGCACGCTCAAACGCCGTTGCCGTCCGTCCACCGCTTGCGCCTGCGCCAACGCCGCAGCAATGCGGTCCAATGGCGCGCCAACCGCCAAGGCCAAACTGGCAGCTGCTAGCGCATTCATCACGTTATGGCGTCCGGGCAGCGGCAGTTGCAGATCAACATGGCCCACCGGCGTAGCCAGACGAAAGCGCGACTGCAAACCGATTTGCAAATTCTCGGCACGCACCTGCGCCGGGCTATCGATAGCAAATTCCAGCACCTCATGAGTACCCGCCTGACGCCGGAAATACGCGGCATAGGCTTCATCTGCGTTAATCACCGCGACGCCATTGGCGCGCAATCCTCGGTATATGCCGGCTTTCGCTTCGGCTACGCCGTCCACGCTCAGCAGCCGCTGCAAATGCGCGGGCGCGACATTGCTAACCACGGAGGCATGCGGCGCGACAATTGCGGTCAATTCGTCAATATCACCCGGTTTGCCGCAACCCATCTCGACGACGGCAAACCGGTCATCAGCGCCAAGCCCAAGTACGGTCAGCGGCACGCCAATTTCGTTGTTGTAATTGCCCGGCGTCGCATGCGTGCGCGCCACCCCGGACAAAATCGCCGCAGTCAGTGCTTTGCAGGTGGTCTTGCCGTTACTGCCGGTCAACGCCAGAACGCGCAGATCAAGCGTGGCCAGCCAGGCGCGGGCGAGCGCCTGCAGCGCGGCCAGCACATCGGGCACCACGATTTGCGTCGTCGCGATTGGCAATGGTCGTTCGACTAATGCCGCGCCAGCGCGAGCACCGAGCGCTTCGACAAAATCATGCCCATCGACCTGTTCACCACGCAGCGCAACAAACAAAGAACCCGGCGGGAGTTGGCGAGAATCCTGCGCTACACCCACCAACAAGGTATCAGCGCCAAGCAAGCGACCACCGCACCACTGCGCTACTTCACTGGCGAGCGCCTTCATGCCGCCCTCCGCAAACATTCGGCCGCAACTAGGCGATCGTCAAACGGCAAGACGCGCCCGGCGACTTCTTGGTAGGGCTCGTGACCCTTGCCGGCAATCAACACGATATCGCCGCGATCCGCATCCGCGATCGCGCGCTCAATCGCGCGTTGCCGATCGCGCTCAAAAACCACCGCTTCAGGCCGCGTAAATCCGCCGCGAATCTCGCTAACAATCGCATTGCCATCTTCGCCACGCGGATTGTCATCGGTCACATAGACCCGATCAGCGCCCAGTTCAGCAGCATTGGCCATCTGCGGCCGTTTGCCCCGATCGCGTTCACCACCGCAGCCAAATACGATCGACAAACGTGAGGGTTGATGTTCGCGCAAGGCGCTGAGCGCTTTGGCGATGGCATCCGGCGTGTGTGCGTAATCGACGACCACCAGCGGCTGATCGGTGCCGCCCAAGCGGTTCATCCGCCCGGGGACCGGCTGCAGCTTCGGCAGCGCAGCCGCAATGTCTGCCGCGCCATAGCCCAAGGCCAGCAGCGCGCCACCCGCGGCGAGCACATTTTCAACATTAAAACGGCCCAATAGCTGCGTGCTGACCGCATATCGAGCAGCGTCGATGCGCAAAGTGAAACGCAAGCCAGCATGCTTGAGCGAGATGTCTTGCGCCGCCAAACGGGCAGCCGGATGTCCGTTGGCGCTGTAGCCAATCACCGGCGCCGTGCTCAGTGCCTGCAGTTTTTGGCCCCAGGGGCAATCCAGATTGATGACCGCTGCGCGCAAACCGGACCACTGGAAGAGCCGGGCTTTGGCGCCGAAATAGGCGTCCATGCTGCCGTGATAGTCCAGATGATCGCGACTCAACTGGGTGTACACGGCAATCGCAAAGCACACTTCGTCGACCCGATCCTGATCAAGCGCGTGGGAGGACACTTCCATCGTGACCAAATCGCAGCCGGCATCGCGCATTTGCGCCAAAAACCGCTGCGTGGCGCACACATCGGGCGTGGTGCGCACGCCAGCGCGCAGATCGCCCAGCAACCCAGCGCCCAAAGTGCCTAAGGTCGCCGCTTTGCGATCAGCGGCGGCTTGTGCAATGAACTGCACGGTCGAGGTTTTGCCGTTGGTACCGGTGACTCCAACCACATCTAGTGCGGCGCTCGGCTGTCCATACACTCGATTGGCCAAGCTGGCGACGCGCTTTCGCAGGCCATCAACCGCATAGATCGGCACGCCAGCGGGCAGCGCTAGCTCGGTCGGCAACGGCGTTTCGGCCAAAATGGCTAGGGCGCCGCATTGCGCCGCGTGCTGCGCGTGGCGCAATCCATGATCTTGTGCACCACGCAGCGCCAAGAACAAATCGCCCGGACGTAGCTCACGCGTGTCCAGCGCGACGCCGGTCACGCACAAGGACGCATCGGCCAGCGACAGGCCGACGGCAGTCACCGGTTGTGCCAGGATTTCCAACACATCTGACCACCGAATGCGCGTGCTCATGGGGTAATCGGCTCCCCAACGGCTTCAGCGGCGGCGTCTAAATCTTCCGAGCTGCTGTGCGCTGCTTCCATCAGCAGAGGACTATCTGGCGGGATATCCATCAGCCGCAGAGCACCGCCAATCACGCGACCAAATACCGGCGCTGATACCAATCCGCCGTAATAAGCGACCCCGCTTGGATCGTTGATGACCACTACGCAGGCCAAACGCGGCGCGGAAATTGGCGCAATACCGGCAAACAAGGAAATATAGCGGCGGTCCTGATAACCACCGCCGCCGGCTTTGCGTGAGGTGCCGGATTTGCCGCCCACACGGTAATACGGCACCGCTGCCAAACGCGACGTGCCACCAGGCATGGTCACCGTTTCCAGCATGCCCAACATGGTTTGCGCCAAACTCGGGTCAATGACAGACGCTTCCGGCTTGGCGCCCCCTTTCACAAAAGTGGGTTCGCGCATGCGCCCGCCATTGGCCAGCGCGGCGTAGGCGGTCGCCAATTGCAAGGGCGTCACTGACAAGCCATAACCGTACGACAGCGCGGCTTTTTCGACTTCGCCCCAGCGGCGGTAATCCGGCAGCACGCCGGGAGATTCGCCGGGGAATCCAGAACCACTGATGGCGCCAAAACCGAATCGCCGCAACACGTCGTAGAAGGCTTCGCTGTCGACCGCACGCGCCAGTTTGATTGCGCCGACGTTGCTGGATTTGGTGATGATGCCGGTGACATTCAGCATGCCAAAATTGCGCACATCCTTGACTTTGTAGCGACCGATATTGATCGATCCGGGCGCGGTATCGATCGTCGTTGTGGCGGTGAATTTGCCACTCTCCAAAGCGGCGGTCACGGTGAAGGTTTTGATCACCGATCCCGGCTCAAAAACGTCAGTCGCAGCGCGATTGCGCACCGTCGAACCACGCTGGCGATCGCGCTGATTCGGGTTGTAACTGGGCTGATTCACCATCGCCAGCACTTCGCCGGTGGGCACATCAATCACCACGACAGAACCGCTGGAAGCCCCGTGTTCGGCAATCGCCGCTTTCAACTCGCGATAGGCTAAATATTGAATGCGCCGATCAATGCTGAGGGCGAGATCCTTGCCTGGCTGCGCGGCAGCGATCAGATCGACGTCTTTAACCCGTTGCCCACGACGATCCTGCAGCACGCGTTTACTGCCGACTTTACCCGCCAGCCAATCCTCAAAAGCCAGCTCCAGGCCTTCCTGACCACGGTCGTCAATATCGGTGTAACCAATGACGTGGGCCAGCGCTTCGCCGGCGGGGTAATAGCGTCGAAACTCGCTTTGCGCGTGCACACCCGGAATGCCGAAGCTTAGCGTGGCGCCCACCAATTTATCGGCCACCCGCAGCGGACTGATCGATACGCGCCAGTTGCCGGTATGTCCGGCCAGTTGCACCAAACCTTCATGATTGCGACTACGCCCCGCAAGCACCAAAGCTAGCCGGTCGACCTCCTTGGGCCAGGTCAGGCTTTGCTGCAAAGATTGACCGAGCAGCGCTTCGGGCGTGCGGGCCGACATCAATGCGAACGCAGGGCTGACCGATCGAATGTTGCCCTGTTTGTCGACTTCGACCGTGCGCTCGGTGATCTCCTGCGCTTCTTCCGGGCTGATGTGCCGTTTCAAGTAGGCAAATTCGCGATCGGCGCGCTGCACCAAGCGCTGCATGAGCGGCTCTTCGCCAATCCCAAGCGCACTGGCAAGTTCGGGTATGCGCTCACGGCCGTCTAGCAACACTTCGCTAGGCTCCGCCCACAAGGACGCCACCGGCGTAGACACCGCCAGGGGTTCACCGTTGCGATCGGTGATCATGCCGCGATAGGCGGGAATCTCCACCGTGCGCAAATGCCGCGCATCCCCTTGGCGTTGATAGAACTCTTTGCTGAGCACCTGTACCGCTAAGGCCTTGCCGATCAAACCGGTCGCCGCCAATACCAAGACCATCAGCACCACATGCAGGCGCTGTCGATAATTCGGTTGGCGCAAACGTGGCTTCACGGCGCAATCACCACAATATCTTGGGGCACCGGAAAACTCATGCCGAGTTTGCCGGTTGCTTCTAATTCGACGCGATTGGCATCGGCCCAAGTCGATTGTTCGATCTGCAAGCGGCCCCACTCGATATTCAAATCGTCGCGAAATGAATTGAGTTTTTCGAGTTCAAAAAACAAACGGCGATTTTCTTGCCGGGCGTACACCAGCGCGATCGCGCTACCCACCACCGCGGCAAGCATCAAACCCATGATCACGCGCGCGGGTCTCATTGCACACGCTCAGCGCAGCGCAACACCGCACTTCGCGAGCGCGGGTTGTCCAGGATTTCCTGCTCATCGGCGCGACGTTTGCCCAGATCGCGCAAGGTGGGCGCAGGCGCGGCCTCGGGCGGCGGCAATCGCCGTGAACCTTGCGGTCCGCGCGAGCGGCTTTGAATGAACTGTTTAACCAGACGATCCTCCAATGAATGAAAACTGATCGCCACGAGGCGAGCCTGAGGCGCCAGTAAGTCGTACGCTGCATCCAAACCGCGGCTAATGGCCGAAAGCTCCGCGTTCACGACGATCCGAATCGCCTGAAACGCACGGGTTGCTGGATGAATGCCGTCGTAATTGCGCGGCAGTACGCTGGCAATGAAATCTGCCAACTCCACCGTGCGGGTAAACGGCTGCTCACTGCGCCGCGCCACCACCGCGCGAGCAATCCGGCGTGCAAACTTTTCTTCGCCCAGCGTGGTAAATGCCTCGACCAATTCAGTCTCAGGCACTTGCGCTAACCACTGCGCCGCGCTCAAACCATGCTCTGGATCCATGCGCATATCGAGCGGACCATCGCGCATGAAACTGAAACCGCGTTCGGCTTGATCCAACTGCGGCGAGGACACGCCGAAATCGAACAGGATGCCGTCGACACTGCGCGCGGGTAATTGGTCAGCTAGGTCCGCGAAATTGCAGCGCTGCATCGCAAAGCGATGATCGCTATCGGCCAGCACTAAACCTGCGGCCAGTGCTTCGGGATCCCTATCAAATGCCACCAACCGGCCCTCCTCACCTAAACACGCCAAGACCGCGCGGCTATGACCACCGCGGCCGAAAGTGGCATCGACATAACAGCCCTGCGGCTTGATTTGCAGCGCATCCAGCGCGGCGTCCAGCATGACCGGCCGATGGCCAGTGGGTGTGGATATCCCCTTTTTGGTCTTGCGCTGCGTCACCTTCGGTCCCCCTCAGAAACGCAGTTGCCGCATATCGTCGCTAATCTCGCTCTCATTAATCGGCAGTTCCAAGCGCAAACGCTGTGCCGACTCGCTCCACAATTCGAACTTATCCCCAATACCCAGCAGCACTGCTTGCCTCTGCAAACCCGCAACCTGCCGGGCGGTATGCGGCAACACCATGCGACCATTGCTGTCTAGTTCCACGCGCGCTGCAGCTCCCACCAATTTGCGCTGCAACTCGCGGTGGGCGGTGACAAAACTCGACAATTGCATGACTTGGTCGCGAATTCGCTCCCATTCCGGCAATGGAAACAGCCACAAACATTCGCGCTCAAACGGGTTGTAGGTCACCACGAGGCGATTTGCACAAGAGCTCACCAACAGCTCACGGTACGACGTAGGGATGGCAAACCGCCCCTTATCGTCTATCGCAACCGTAGATTCGCCGTAAAACACTTGTGCATATCCCCACAAAAACCCAGATTTCCCCAGCTACCGCCACTCTACGATTGAGCAACCCACCCGGTCAAGGCAAAGACCTTGCAGGACAATGACTTAACAATGATGAAGTGCTTTCGAGAAAGGATCGCTAAGTGTTTGAATTAACGCTATACGTTAGTTTTTCGTCATGCCCAGCCATGCGCAGGGGCCGTTTCCAGGCGACAAACGGTAGCCTGCACCGCAACGCAATGTGACGAAGTTCGCATCAGTTGGTGACGCTTAGCGCGGCTATGCTGACAAGTCTCACCGCACGTGAACACGGCCTTGCCCTACCCTGCCCAACTGACTTTTGCGGCGCTCTGGCTGGTTGGGCGATTGCCGCTGCGCTGGTTGCACGCGCTAGGCGCTGCACTCGGGTGGCTTTGGTTGCGGGCGGGTTTTCGCGAGGGCAAAGTTGCCGCGATTAATCTGCGCCGTTGTTTTCCTGAGCTTGGCGACCCGCAACGCCAGCATTTGTTGAGCGACACGATGCTCGCAACCGGGCGCACCGCGCTGGAATTGTGCTGGTTATGGACCCGCCCCGCTGCGGTCGTGAATGCAGGCATACAGGTGGTCAGTGGCGAGGCGCTTTTTCTAGACGCGATCCGCGCCGGGCGCGGCGTGCTCATCGCCGCACCCCATTTGGGCGCTTGGGAAGCATTGAATTTGTATTTGAGCCGCACCTCCAAGGTGGCCATCTTGTACCGCCCGCCGCGGCTGCCATGGCTGGAGCAGTTAGTGAATCGCTGCCGCGGTCGATTTGGCGCCGAACCGGTACGCGCGGAAGCGGCCGGCGTACGCACTTTGTTGAAACGACTGAAAGACGGCAGTGTGGTCGGCATTTTGCCCGATCAACAACCGAAGATCGGCGAAGGCGAATTTGCGCCTTTTTTTGGTCAATCGGCGTTGACCATGTCTCTGTTTTCCAAACTGGCGCAACGCACTGGCGCAAAAGTCCTGTTTGCGTGGGCAGATCGATTAGAAAATGGCCGTGGTTTTGCCGTGCAATTTGCCGATTTTGGCGAAATCAGCGATACCACGCAATTGAATGCCGCGATTGAACAACTGGCGCGCCAAGCGCCAACCCAATATCAATGGACCTATAAACGATTTGGCATTCAGCCAGGCGGCGCGCCGTCGCCTTATCGGTGAGTTTGGTTGTTGGTTGTTGGTGGTTGGTGGCAGGCGTCTGATACTCCTAAGCCGGACGAGCCGGAACCAAACACACAAAAGCAGCCGGTGGCAGCGAGCTTGCTCCCGATCGGGGATTATTTGTATGTATTTCATCAGCGCCGCTCGCAAGCGCGCTCCCACAAGAGCCAAACCACATCACTTGGACTCCCGTCCTACCTTACCCATCCGCCAAAGATGGATAGTCCGTGTAACCGGCCGGCCCTGGGGTATAGAGCTTGCTGAAATCCACCGGGTTTAATGGCGCGCCGCGCTGAAAACGTTCGACCAAATCCGGATTGGACAAATACGCTTTACCAAAAACCACCGCGTCCAACTTGCCGCTGGCCAGCGCCTCTGCTGCGCTGTTTTGCTCATAGCCGCCATTGGCAAACAAAGCGCCGTGAAAGCGCTCGCGGGCGATTTGCGCTAAGCGCTGTTCGGCTGGGTCACGGAAATCGTCGTGACGCAATTCCAAAAATGCCAGCTTGCGTGCATCCAATTGCTCGGCCAAATAGGCTACCAACTGCTCAGGATTTGAATCGCTGATATCGTTGAAAGGCACCAGGGGTGAAATGCGCACCGCTACCCGACCGGCGCCGAATACCGATATCGCCGCGTCCACTGTTTCCAGCAATAAGCGTGCGCGATTGGCGCTGCTGCCGCCGTAATCATCGGTGCGATCATTGGTGCTATCGCGCAGAAACTGATCAAGCAAATAGCCATGCGCACCGTGCAGTTGTACGCCGTCAAAACCCGCAGCTAAGGCGCGAGCCGCCGCAGCCCGGAACAACTCGACGATGCCGGGAATTTCTTCAGCTTGCAGGCGGCGCGGCACTTCATAGTCTTGTTCGCCGTCTGGCGTATTGATGCGCGAACCCAAAATGGCACGCTCGCCCACACTGATGGGTTGCACGCCGGCATTGAGCGACGAATGCGCCGCGCGACCGGGATGCCACAATTGCACCAGAATGAGACCACCGCGGGCGTGCACTGCGTCGGTCACTTGCCGCCAGCCGGCTACACAAGCCTCGTCGAACAAGCCACCTTCGCCAGTGAACGCGCAGCCATCGGCGGCCACCATCGTTGCCTCAGTGAAAATCAAACCCGCAGACGCACGCTGCGCGTAATACTCCGCCATCAGCAGATTAGGAATGTGCGTGCGTCCGGCACGTGCACGGGCGCACTCATCACCACGCGGTTGGACAAATGCAGATCGCCTGCTTGCAGCGGCTCAAAAAGTAAGGACATGGAAACTCCAGTTTGCTCGGCTGCGCGCGATTGCGACAGCATGCTCAAGAGTTAGGGCTGCATTCCGTGAAACTCAATGCTTTTGTTAGGCCTATCGATAAGCCCTACGCGGCTCAATCGGAAGGGCCTATCCTCTGCGGACTTTGAAAGACGCATCCCTTGGCTTCCCGATTGGGTACAGATCACGCATGGCAGCAAGTCATATCTTGGTAGTGGACGACGAGCCCGATATCCGCTCTCTGGTGCAAGAAATTCTGGCCGATGAGGGCTATCAGGTTGAAACCGCCGAAGGTGCGGTCAAGGCGCGCGCCGCGTTGCGCATTCGCCGCCCCGATTTAGTACTGTTGGATGTGTGGATGCCTGATACCGACGGCATTTCGCTGTTGCGCGAATGGAGCGAGGATGGTCGCCCGCCGATGCCGGTGGTGATGATGAGTGGCCACGGCACCATCGAAACCGCCGTTGAAGCGACGCGCCTGGGCGCATACGACTTCATTGAAAAACCCATCTCGCTTGCGAAGCTGCTGCTGACGGTCGAACGCGCGCTCGAAGCCAATCGCCTATTGCAGGAAAATGAAGGCCTGAGGCGGCGTCTGCCGGAAACCCAAGAGCCGATCGGCTCCAGCCGCGCCATGGTCGAACTGCGGGCGCAAATCGAACGCGCCGCGCAAACCGATGCCTGCGTGTTGTTTGATGGTGAGCCCGGCAGTGGCAAACAAGTGCTGGCGCGCTTTCTGCACGAACGATCAGCGCGTCGCGATCGGCCATTTGTCGTGGTCAGCGGCGGCGCATTGATGAAGCCGGATGCCGCGCGCGATCTGTTCGGTTTCGAAGAAGGCGGCGATCTGCACCACGGATTGATCGAACAAGCGCAGGGCGGCACGCTGTTCCTCGACGAAGTGGCGGTACTCGGCGCGGAGTTGCAGTCGCGCTTGGCAGCGGCATTGGCGGCGCGTCAGTTTACTCGGGTGGGCGGCCGGGATTTGGTGCCGCTGCAGGCGCGCATCATTAGCGGCAGCAGCAAGGATCTGGCGCGCGAGGTGGCGGAAGGTCGCTTTCAGGAGGCGCTTTTGTATCAACTGCGGGTGCTGCCGATGCGCGTGACACCGCTGCGCGAACGTCCCGAGGACATCCCCGAATTAGTCCGCCACTTTGCCGAAAATTTTGCCGATCGTGATCAATTGCCGTACCGCCGCTTTACCGTCGCTGCGCAAAATCGCATGCGCCAATATGGTTGGCCTGGCAATGTGCGCGAACTGTCCAATCTGGTCCAGCGCCTGTTGATTTTGGGCCAGGGTGACGAAGTTGACCTGCCCGAAGTAGAAATGGCCCTGGGCCCACAACGCGGTGAACGGACGCGCGACAACGGCATGGCCATCGACCTAGGCCTGCCGCTGCGCGAAGCGCGCGAACAATTTGAACGCGAGTATCTGATGCACCAATTAAAGCTGGCCGGCGGCAGCGTCGGTAAACTAGCCAAAGCCGTCGGCCTGGAACGCACGCACCTGTATCGCAAATTACGCGCGTTAGGCGTGGAGTTGAAAGATGGCGATTAAGGCCGCGGCAAGCCAGCGGCGCACGCCATGAATATTCTCATTCTCGGCGCAGGCCAAGTCGGCACCTCAGTGGCCGCTGCATTGGCGCGCGAAAACAATGACATCACAGTGGTAGATACCGACACCGAAAAGCTGCGCGAGCTGTCCGAAAAGATCGATTTACGGGTGGTTGCAGGTTTCGCCGCGCACCCCAGCGTGCTGGCGCGTGCCGGCGCTGAAGATGCCGATGTGCTAATCGCGGTCACCTCGTCAGACGAAGTCAACATGATCGCTTGCGAGGTCGCAGCCACGCTGTATCGCACGCCGATGAAAATTGCCCGGGTACGATCCCTGGAATATTTGAAACACCCAGAGTTATTCGGCCGCGGCCAAGTGTCTATCGATCATCTGATCAGCCCCTCGCAACGCGTTTGCGATTACATCGAGCGGCTAATCGAATATCCCGGTTCTTTACAGGTGCTCGACTTTGCCAATGGGCGCGCACAGTTGGTGTCGATCCGCGCCGACAGCGATGGCGCACTCGTGGGCCACCAGATTCGCGATCTACAGATGCATTTGCCGGCCAGCAGCGCGGTTCGAATTGCGGCGATCTTCCGCAATAAACGTGCGATTGCCGCCAAAGGCGACACCATCGTCGAACTCGGTGACGAAGTGTTTTTCCTCGCCGATAAAAAAAGCATCCGCGCGATGATGGCGGAGTTCCATCGCATTGAGCGTCCGGCCAAACGCATCATTCTGGCCGGCGGGGGCAATATCGGCCTCGATTTGGCGCGGCAACTGGAAACCCGCTACAGCGTCAAAATCATCGAACGCGGGCGCGAGCGCTCGCGGGTGATTGCCGAAGCGCTGGAAAACGCCATCGTATTGACCGGCGACTGCGCCGATGAAGATTTGTTGCGCGAAGAAAACATCGACCAGACCGACGTGTTTTGCGCACTCACAAACGACGACGAAGCCAATATTTTGTCCGCTATGTTGGCCAAGCGCTTAGGCGCGCGGCGGGTCATTTCCTTGATCAATCGCCCGGCTTACGCCGATCTGGTCGAAAGTGGCTTAATCGACACCGCGGTGTCGCCGCAGCAAATCACCCTGGGCGCCTTGTTGTCCTTTGTGCGCCAAGGCAATCTGGTGCGCGTGCACTCTTTGCGCGGTGGCACCACGGAAGCGCTGGAAGCCGTCGCCGTGGGCAGCTCAAGCACCTCGCGCGTAATCGGCCGCACCATTCAGCAAATTGCGTTGCCCAAAGGCGCGGTTATTGCCGGCATTGTGCGCGGCGATCGCGTGCTGGCTGCGCACCATGACACCGTCATTGAGGTTGATGACCACGTCATTTTATTCGTCACCGACAAGCGCGGCGTGCGGCAAGTGGAAATCTTGTTTCGCGCCGGCGCGCTGAGCCTATGAAGATTGTCGATGACCGCGAGCACAATAGCGCGGCGCGGGTTGCTACAGCGCTACGCGCAATTGGCAATGTCCAGTTGATCGTAGCGCTAACCTTGCTGCCGTCGATCTTGCTGGCTTGGTGGGACAGGGACGACACTGCGCAATACTTCATTGAGTCTTTTTTAATTATGGTTGGACTCGGTGGTGCATTAATTTTCATGACCCGCGGCCGACGCGCCGAGCTGCGCCTGCGCGACGGCTTTTTAATCACCTCTGCCGTGTGGCTGATCGCCGCAGCACTAACGCCATTACCGCTGATCTTAGGCCCGCCGTATCTGAGCATCGCCGACGCCTTCTTTGAAGTGGTTTCTGGTTTGACCACCACCGGCGCGACTACCATTATTGGTATCGATCAATTACCACGCAGCGTGTTATTTTATCGGCAATCACTGCATTTTTTGGGCGGGATGGGAATCGTCGTGCTCGCGGTAGCCATACTGCCAACTCTGCGCATCGGCGGCAGTCAGCTCACTAAGGGAGAGACTAGCGGTCCCAACAAAGATTCCAAACTGACGCCGCGTATTCAACAGACTGCCGCTGCCCTCTGGCTCATCTATTGCGGTTTGAATGCGCTCTGTGCGCTGGCCTATTGGCTAGCCGGCATGAGCTGGTTTGATGCGGTTACCCATGCGTTTGCAACCATCGCCACCGGCGGTTTTGCCAATTACGACGCCAGCATGGCGGCATTCGATAGTCCATTGATCGAAACCATCGCGATGGTCTTCATGTTGTTGGGCGGAACCAACTTTGCATTGCATTTTCTGGCTTGGAATCGCGGCAGCTTTACCGTTTACGGCCAAGACCCAGAGTTTCGCACCTATTTGTCGATTGTTGTTGTGTGCACGTTGATTGTCACTTTCGGCATTTACTTACACAGTATCTATGGTAGTTTTGGTGAACATCTGCGACATTCTGCGTTTCATGTCGTTTCAATGTTCACATCGACTGGATTTACCACCACCGGCTTCGCTCAATGGCCGGGCTTCGTACCCGCGTTCATTATGTTGATCACTTTTCTAGGCGCTTGCGCAGGCTCTACTGCCGGCGGCTTAAAAACCATACGTGCGATGATCATTGCGAAGTTGGCATGGCGTGAACTAATGCGCGTCATTCATCCACGTGGGCAGTTTGTCGTTAAGGTGGGCAATCAGGTTATTAGCGAATCGATCATCGCCGCGGTGGCTGGCTTTGTCACCGTATTTGTGGGCAGTTATGTGGTGTTATCGCTGGCCGTCGCGACCACCGGCGTGGACATTGTCACGGCGTTTTCAATCGTTGCCTCCTGCATGAACAACGTGGGCCCAGCGTTGGGCGTGGCGACCGCAACGGTGCACGATCTCAATGATTTGGCTGTCTGGTTCTGCTCATTTGCCATGTTGCTCGGACGGTTGGAGGTATTTACCGTATTGGTATTGCTGATGCCAGCATTCTGGCGCGATTAGCCCGCATGCGCGGCGGCCCCATTCTACGTGCAATCGGCAACGTGCAGTTGCTGTCTAGCTTATTGGTGCTGCCATCGCTTACTTTGAGCCTGTATGAACGCGATGGCGCGACATTCGCGTTTACCCAAAGCTTTTTGATCCTGTTGGGCGTCGGCTTGGCGCTGTATTTACCCACCCGGCGCGCCAATTCTGAGTTACGCTTGCGTGATGGATTTTTAGTCACGAGTTCAGTTTGGCTCATCACCAGTCTAGTTTTGGCCATACCCTTGGTTTTGGCGCCGCCACATCTGAGCTATGTGCAGGCCTTATTTGAAGTGGTCAGTGGCCTGACCACCACCGGATCAACCGTCATCATCGGTTTGGATCATTTGCCACGCAGTGTGTTGTTATACCGCGCTTTGCTGCAGTTTTATGGTGGTCTAGGCATTGTGGTACTCGCGGTAGCGATATTGCCGTCGTTACGCGTCGGTGGATTACAGCTAACCAAGGGCGAAATCACTGGACCCATTAAAGACAACAAACTGACACCGCGCATTCGCGATACCGCAGCGGCGCTGTGGATGATTTACGTCGGACTCAACGTAGCCTGCATTTTGGCCTATTGGGCATGCGGAATGAGCTTTTTTGATGCGTTATGCCACGGTTTTACCACCGTGGCGACGAGCGGCTTTTCTAATTACGATGCCAGCCTCGGCCACTTCGATAATGGCGTCATCGAAGTAGTCGCGATCATTTTTATGCTACTCGGCAGTGCCAGTTTCGCCTTGCACTTTGTCGCATGGCGGCGCGGCAGCGCCAGCGTCTATGCCGCCGATGGAGAATTCCGCACGCTAATTCGTATTGCGCTATGCCTTTCGCTGGTCGTCGCACTAGAACTTTGGATTCGCGGCGTTTACCAAGGATTTGGCGAGAATTTTCGACACGCTGCCTTCCAAGTGGTATCTGGATTAACCACAACCGGCTACACCACCACCGGTTTCTCCAGTTGGCCGGGCATGGCGCCTGCATTGATCGTATTAGCCGCTTTTGTCGGCGGTTGCGCGGGATCAACCGCCGGTGGCATCAAAGTAATCCGTGTGCAAATCGTCGCCAAACTAGCCATGCGCGAACTCCTGCGTTTGGTCCATCCACATGGGCGCTTCCCCGTTAAAATGAACCGCGGCATGGTCGGCGACGAGGTCATCAATACCGTGGCCGCATTTGTAACCGTGTTCTTCGCCAGCATGGTCGTGTCCGGTTTGGCCATAGCTGCGACTGGCGTTGACTTATTTACCGCTTTCGCCGCGGCAGCCTCATGCATCACTAATTTGGGCCCTGGCCTAGGCGGAGTAGCACTGAATTTTCGCGAACTGAACGACGCCGCATTGTTGATTGCATCGCTGACCATGCTGATCGGCCGACTCGAAGTTTTCACCGTCCTAGTGCTACTAACCCCGGCTTTCTGGCGGGGGTGAAGAGGCGCGTTTGGCCGGCATGCCGGCCGCGCTTTTGCAGAGCAGCAGCCTGTGCGAGCGTGCTTGCTCGCGATCCCTGGCTTTTTTGTGGTTCATAAGCGCCGATCGCGGGCAAGCGCGCTCCACAAAAGCTTGAGTCACAACCTCGCCGCCCTGCCGGCCCCGGCCCTGACCCGCGGCTGGAATCACCACATCACGTTGACTCGCACCCGTGCACCCGACCACAGCAGCCCAAGTCCTCAGCCGCTATCATCCGTCGCTGCCATTCCCAGCAGGACCATCCCATGTACTCTCTTTATTACGCACCTGGCGCTGCCAGTTTGGTGGTGCACTGGTTGCTCATCGAACTTGGGGTTGAACATGAGATCAAGCGGCTCGATTTAAGCTCACGCGAGCACAAGACGGCCGAGTATTTGGCCCTTAATCCGAGTGGTTTAGTGCCAACCTTGATTGTGGATGGCGCGCCCGTTACGGAGTGTGCGGCGTTGGTGTTGCTGCTGGCCGAACGCCATCCGGAGGCGCAGTTTGAACCGGAGCGCGGCAGTCGCGAACGCGCGCAATACCTGCAATGGACTTTGTATTTGGCCAATACGCTGCAACCCGCGTTTCGCCTCTGGTGGTATCCCGCCGAAGCCGCAGGAGACGCGCATGTTGCAGCGGCGCAAGCCTTGGCCGGGCAACGTGTGGGCGCCGTTTTCGCGCGTTTGGACAGCCATTTGGCAGCCAACGGCCCGTACATTTGCGGCGAAGCCATCAGTGCGGTTGATTTTCTAGCCACGATGCTGATGCGTTGGTCGCGCAATATGCCCCAGCCCGCCACCGCATGGCCGGCGCTGGCGCAATACGCTGCACGCATGAAAGCACGGCCCAGTTTCAAGACCCTGTACGAGCGCGAAGGCCTGACCGAGTGGGTGTGAGTGACGGGTAGTCAGCAGATCAAGGGCGCACTCGCAAGGAAAGTCCGACAGCCTGCTAGTAACCCCATTACCGCGCCGCTGTGGGGTTGGCAGTCGCCGGCGGACCCGGATCGATCGCTTCCGGCGCCAGCGGCAGGAAAATCGAAGCCCCGCGGCCGGCGAGGTTGACCGTGCCGAAACGCTCATCACACAGCGCGCGAT
>CAZLSB010000028.1:0-7389 GCA_964561825.1 uncultured Xanthomonas sp. | reverse complement strand
CATTGTTGGTGACCGCATTGGCGCCACGCGCCCAGCGCATCACAGCCACTGTTTCGCCAGTGCTGTCGAGCAGTTGGGCGTCGATCGCCAGCCCACCGAGCCCGGCCGGCAACCGGAACGGTCCGGGCACGAAAAATCCTAAGACCGATGAAGCGCCGGACACCGCGCCGCTGGTCGGCATGATTGCGCTCACCACCAGCTGCGGATCTAGCAGCGCGCCGTCGTCGCCGGCCTTGAGCACCGTATAGCCGGACAGTTCGCGGCACAGCGCGCGTGCGGCGTTGTTGGCGACCAGCTGTGCTTGCGCGCTGCTGATCTGCTCTCCATGCGCGCCTACATCGATACGCACCTGCGGCAGTGCCATCTGTGGCGTTTGCGCCAATGCCGCAACATCGATGTATTGCTCGATCCGTCGATGGCGTTCGCTGGCGACGGTGACCAGTTCGTGGCTGCTGTCGACACGCGACTCACGAGCGCCCGGCACGCTCGCACAGCCGCTAGTCAAAATGGCGAGCGCGATCAGCAGCGCGCGTAAGACGTAGGTCGGCATGAAGAATGGCCACAAAGCTAGGATGAAAGACGTTAGCGCCAGAGGCGTGTTCGCGCAGTCGCAAGCCGATGAAGGTTCGATCAACAGTCCAGCCCGCGGCGCTTAGCTTCGATCGGCGTAATGTGCACCTAATCCGGCGTGCAGTTCGAGCAGGGCGGAACCCGCGCCACCGCAGCATCCGATTTCGACATCAAACCCATCGCGCGGATTCCGCAGCCCGCGCTGACAAGTCAACGCAGCGGCCTGTCGGGCTTTCAGCGTGAGATGCGTTGTGAGTCTTAAGCGGATGGCTGCAAGGCAATGGCTCTTCCATTGCCTAGCGTCGCAACGCAGCAGATGCAGTCCAGACGCGCAACCCGAAGGGCCGCTATGGGCGATGAGAAGCGGTCAACTGAGGTTTTTAGTCACTAACCAGTTCAGTCTTGACAAATCATGCGAAGACTTTATGGCGTGTTCTCCGCCGGCCCTGCCGATCTAGCCGCGCTGCTGGCTTACATTGACAAGCAAGATGAGCATCATCAGACGCGGACATTCGAAGATGAATACCGTCGGTTTCTCAAAAAATATGCCGCGGCTTTCGATGAGCGCTTTGTCTGCGATTAACCGGGGGGCGGGCTTTGGGCCCTTGGCTTTTGTTGTCCTGAAAACTGGGGCGTTGCCCCAGGCTGGTATGGCTCCGGGGCTATGCCCCTAGTTCTTCACGACTACTAATCCGCTTGCTGCGCAGCCGCCACTCGCCAGACCACATTGCCGACGTCATCAGCGACCAGCAGCGCGCCGCTGCGGTCGAAGGCGACGCCGACGGGGCGTCCGTTGGCTTCATCTTTGGCGCTAATGAAGCCACTCAGCACGTCGATGGGCGAGCCTACCGGCTGGCCGTCGGCAAAGGCGACGAAGATCACTTTGTAGCCGCTGCGCGGGCGCCGATTCCAGGATCCGTGTTGGCCGATGAACATGCCATTGCGAAACGGCTGGGCAAGGGCGTTGCCGTCCGAGTAGGCCAGCCCCAGCGAGGCGGTGTGCGCGCCGAGGGCGTAGTCGGGAGCAATTGCACTGGCGACCAGATCTGGCCTAGGCGGCTGCGGGCGGTCATCTACATGCTGTCCAAAATAGCTGTAGGGCCAGCCGTAAAAACCGCCATCACGAACCGCGGTCATGTAGTCCGGAACCAGATCCGGGCCGAGCAGATCGCGCTCGTTCACGGCTGTCCACAATGCCCCGCTGCTCGGTTCGAAAGCCATGCCGTTGGCGTTGCGCAAGCCGCTGGCGAAAATCCGGTGCTTGCCGCTGACGCGGTCGATGGCCCAGATGGCGGCGCGCCCCTGTTCTTCGGCCATGCCGTATTCGGCGATATTGCTGTTCGAGCCGACGCTCACGTACAGCGTGCTGCCGTCGGCGCTGGCGATCAAATTCTTGGTCCAATGATGGTTGCGCGCGCCCGCCGGCAGATCAAGCAATTTGCTGCCGGCCGTGCTGATGGTGGTCTGGCCGTCGCTGTAGGCAAACTTCAGCACGGCATCGGTGTTGGCCACGTAGAACTCGCTGCCAACCAGCGCCATGCCGAACGGCGAATGCAGATTCTTCAGGAAGACCGTGCGCAGATCGGCGCGGCCGTCGCCATCGCTGTCGCGCAGCAGGCTGATGCGATCCGCGCTGGGCACGGCGGCGCCGGCCTTCTTCATGAACAGACCCATGATCCAGGCGCGAATGCCCTTGGCGTCCTGCGGTCTAGTCGGCGCGGCTGTTTCTGCGACCAGCACATCGCCATTGGGCAGCACATACAGCCAGCGCGGATGATCAAGCGCTTCGGCGTAGGCATGCACCGTTAAACCGGGTGCTGCCAGCGGCGTGCGGCCGGAAGCCCAAGCCTTGGCCTTGGCGACGTTGACCGTGGGTAGCACTTCCAGATCCGCTGCCGGCAAGCGCGGGTGCGGCCCGAAGCTGTCCGCGCGCGATGGCCCAGCATTGCTGCAGGCAGCCAAAATCCACAGTGTGGCTGCGCCCAGCACCGCGCGACGCCAAGAATTTTCGAAAGATTTGCTGAGCTGGGTCATGTGGATGTTTGCATGCGTTCAGGGCGCTGCGACCTCAGCCGAAATTCAATTCGTCGTCGACCACTTCGAGCACGATGCCCAATTCGCGGGCGCAGGATTCCGCACAATCCAGTGCATGGCGGACATCGTGAGCGTTGCCGGTTTGCACGAGAACGAGGTGTGTGCCCGGTCCGATATCGTCGGTGAGCCCGTCGGAGCTGGAATCGGAATCGTCCATGTGCGGCATCAGATCGGCGATCTCTTCGACCGATTCCACGCCGCGCAATGACGATATACGGCTGATCAGCTGCATCGTGTGGTCGGCACTGGCAGTGAGTTGCATGCGTAGTTGGCTCATGGCATTTCCTAAGTCTTTGTTGCCGGCTACATCGCGTGGGGGGAACTGGCAGATCCGCCGTCGCGTTGTTCTCCCCGTTTTTCGCTGGGCGATTTGGTTGAATGCGGGCAAAGGATTCACCCGTTGACAGCACGGCGTCGGTTTGCCAGCGCACCGACCACGGCAACTAGGAATTGCAAACTTGTGCAATCGGCTTCGTCGCCGTCCACCGGGTATTCCTGAGGGCCGCTGCGCCACGCCTTACATGAGGAGCGGTTGTGGGCGGCTTCGATCTCAAATACCTAGCGCATCTCGCCTTCGGCGCCGCGGCCATTCTCATCGCCGGCCTAGGTTGGGTGCTGTATGACGCCAGTCTCAAAGCGGAAACCTCGAACGACTGGGTGACGCACACGCTGCAAGTGTTGCGCTCGATGGATCAGGTCACCGATCACCTGAGCAGCGCGGAAGTGGCCCAGCGTGGTTATCTGTTGACCGGCGAGAGCGGATTTCTTCGCGAACGCGATGGCGCCTTGCTGAAGGTCGACGGCGGTATCCGTTCGATCAAGTCACTGTCGGTCGATAGCGCCGATCAGCACCAGCGTATCGCGCAAGTCGCCGATTTGCTTGTCGCGCGCGTCGGGTTCATGCGGGACAACGCTGAGCGCCGCAATCAACTGGGTGTTGCAGCTGCCGCAGCCAGCGTCGGCGACGGCGGCGGCAGCGCGTCCAATGCCAAGATCATCAATTTGATGGAGCGCATGCAGCAGGAGGAGTTGACGAAGCTCGGCATTCGTCGTCAGGCCACCGCTCACAGCTACAACAAAGCGCTGATCATTCTGATCGTGGTGACCTTGGTTGCGCTGATCATTCTCGGCTACATCGGCTTTGTAGCGCAGAACCGGCGCCAGCAGCAGATTTCCTGGTATGCGCGCAGCTTGATTGAGGCCAGCCTTGATCCGTTGGTGACCATTCGACCCGATGGCGCCATTACCGACGTCAACCAAGCGACCGTGCTGGCCACCGGGGTGAGCCGCGAGAAACTCATTGGCAGCGATTTTTGCGATTATTTTACCGAGCCGGCCAGCGCGCAGGCCGGCTATCAGCGGGCCTTTGCCGAGGGCAGCGTTTCCGATTACCCGCTGACGATCCGCCAGAGCGACGACAATCTCATCGACGTGCTCTACAACGCATCGGTGTACAAGGACATCAAGGGTCGCGTCATTGGGGTTTTTGCCGCCGCGCGTGATGTGACCGAGCGCAAGCATCTGGATCGCGTGTTGCTCGAACGCAATGCCGAATTACAGAGCGCGCGGGAAATAGCCGACCGCGCCAGTCTGTCGAAATCCGATTTTCTGTCGAATATGAGTCACGAGATTCGCACGCCGATGAACGCCATCATGGGCATGTCGCATTTGGCGCTGAAGACCGAGCTGACGCCGCGCCAGCGCGAGTACATGAGGAAGATCCAGAGTTCTAGCCAATACCTGCTGCGCATCATTAACGACGTACTCGACTTCTCCAAGATTGAGGCCGGCAAGCTCACCGTCGAACATATCGATTTCGACCTCGACAAGGTGCTGGAAAATGTCGCCAATCTGATTTCGGCGAAAAACATCGCGAAAGGACTGGAACTGGTTTTCGATGTCGGCCGTGATGTGCCGACCGATCTGATTGGCGATCCGCTACGTTTGGGACAAATTTTGGTCAACTATGCCAATAACGCCGTCAAATTCACTGATAAAGGCGAAATCGACATCATCGTGCGCCTGCGCGAACAGACCGATCACGATGTGCTGCTGTATTTCGCGGTGCGCGATACCGGCATTGGCCTGACGACGGAACAGCGCAGCCGCTTGTTTCAGCCCTTCGAGCAGGCCGATACCTCAACCACCCGTAAGTACGGCGGCAGCGGTCTGGGTTTGGTGATTTCGATGAAACTCGCCGAGCTGATGCACGGCGAAGTCGGCGTGGACAGCGAATTCGGCAACGGCAGCACCTTCTGGTTTACCGCGCGCCTGGGCAAGAGTGCCGGCGGCGGTCGCCAATTGCTGCTTAGCCCGGATCTACAAGGGCGCCGCGTATTGGTGGTCGACGATAACGAGACCGCGCGCTCGGTGCTGACCAGCTTGCTCGAAGCCATGAGCTTCGTGGTCGACGAGGCAGCCTCGGGGCGGGCGGCGATTGATGCTGTCGATCGTAGCGAGGTGCAGGCGCAACCCTACGATATCGTGTTCCTGGATTGGCAGATGCCGGGCATGGACGGCATCGAAACCGCCCGCCAGTTGCGGGCGCGGCCGCTGACGCGAACGCCGCATTTGGTCATGGTAACCGCGTATGGCCGCGAGGAGGTCATCAAGGCGGCAGAAGAGGCGGGTCTGGAAGACGTGCTGATCAAGCCGATCAGCGCCTCGATGTTATTCGATAGCGTCACCAGCGTGCTCGGCGATCTCGCCGGCCGTCGCGAGATCGCACTGGCGCCATCGCCATTGGCATCGGATCTGGCCACCATCAAAGGTGCGCGCATCCTGCTGGTTGAGGACAACGATCTCAATCAAGAGGTGGCGACCGAGTTGCTGCGCGATGCCGGGTTTATTGTGGTGCTCGCTGAAAATGGCGCGGTTGCCGTGCGCAAAGTGGTCCAGGCGGCCTATGACATCGTGCTGATGGACATGCAGATGCCAGTGATGGATGGCATCAGCGCGGCGCGCGAGATTCGCAAGTTGCCGCAGTTGGCTAACTTGCCGATCGTCGCGATGACCGCCAACGTCATGAGCGGCGACCGCCAGCGTTGCCTGGATGCCGGCATGAACGACCATGTTGCCAAGCCCATTGAGCCAGAGGATTTGTGGGCGGCGCTGCTCAAATGGATCGCCCCGCGCCATGCGATCGTCGAACTTGCCAAGGCGCCTAGCGCAGCAACCGCGCCAAACACGCTGGCGATCAAGATCACTGGGCTCGACACCGACACCGGCCTGCGCCGCGTGTTGGGCAAGGAGAGCCGCTACCTGTCGATGTTGCGCAAGTTCGCCAGCGGGCAACGGCTAGTCATCATCGAGATCAACAAGGCGCTTGCAGCCGGGGATTCCAAGACCGCCGAGCGCATCGCGCATACTGCTAAAAGCGTCGCCGGCAATATCGGCGCCAGCCAAGTGCAAGCGCTGGCAGCAGCGGTCGAATCCGCCATCCACGCACGCGCGCCGCGCGAGCACATTGAGCTTGCGCTGGACGCGCTAAAGCTTCCGCTGAGCCAATTGCTGGTGGCATTGGAACAGCAACTCCCGGCCGAGCCCGCCCATCTCCAGGTGAGCGTAGACCTGGTGCAATTGGGCAAAGTCAGTGCCGAGCTCAAAGCTTTGCTGCTAGCCGATGACTGGCGGGCCGGCGAATTGCTCGAAGCCCACAGCAATCTGCTGCACAGCGCTTACCCCCATCACTATCGCGCCATCGCCGACGCCATCAAGTCCTTCGACTTTGACATCGCGGCGATCGCGCTGGCCGATGCCACGATTTCCACCTCATGAGCACCATCATGCACACTCCAGATCGCAGCCAAAAAGCCACCATCCTGGTGGTCGACGATACCCCCGACAACCTGACGCTGATGATCGACCTGCTGAAGGACGATTATCTGGTCAAGGTCACCAACAATGGCGAAAAGGCCCTGCGCATCGCCGCCACGGCGCCGCAACCGGATCTGATTTTGCTCGACATCATGATGCCGTTGATGGATGGCTATGAAGTCTGCGAGCGTCTTAAATCGAATCTCATGACCCACGACATTCCGGTCATCTTTCTCACCGCCAGAGCCGATCTGGGCGACGAAAAGCGCGGGCTGGAACTGGGCGCGGTGGATTACATCATCAAGCCGATCAGCCCACCCATCGTGCTTGCGCGGGTCTGCACGCACCTCACTTTGAAGGCGGCGGCGGATTTCCTGCGCGACAAAAACGACTACCTGGAACTGGAAGTAATCAAACGCACGCGCGAGATTGCGGCGATCCAGGACGTGACTATCCTGGCGATGGCGTCCCTGGCGGAAACCCGCGACAACGAAACCGGCAATCACATTCGCCGCACGCAGCATTACGTCAAGGCGCTCGCCGAAAAACTCAGCTCGCATCCCAGATTTGCCGATTATCTCAATGAGCGCGTTATCAATACGCTGTTCAAGTCGGCGCCGCTGCACGATATCGGCAAAGTCGGCATTCCCGACCGCATCCTGCTGAAACCGGGGCGCCTGACGCCGGAAGAATTCGAAATCATGAAAACCCACACTACGCTGGGCCGCGATGCCATCGCCTTCGCTGAGCGTGCACTCGGCGTCGAGGTCGAATTCCTGCGCGTGGCCAAGGAAATCGCGCTATCCCATCAGGAAAAATGGGATGGCAGCGGTTATCCGGAAGGTCTGGCGGGCGATCAGATTCCCGTCAGTGCGCGCTTGATGGCACTGGCGGATGTTTACGACGCGC
>CAZLSB010000027.1:12478-24553 GCA_964561825.1 uncultured Xanthomonas sp. | reverse complement strand
CGCGCCCAATCCGGCGAGCAAAAAGTTCAAGTTATTGACGAACGAGCCCTTAGCCATCGTGCACATCGTTTTGGGGATACGAAACAGACCCGCCGAGCGCGCCAATACTGACGGCGTGCATGTCGAATGTCTGCGAATGGATTGGTGGTTGGTGGTCGACATCGAACCGGCCCCTACGCCAATCCAGCACTGACCACCGTCACGCAAAGTGGTCAACTGAGATTTCAAACAGCCGGTCGGGCTTTGCGGTGAGATGCATTGTGAGGCTTAAGCGAGCGGTCCGCGTCAGTTTGGCTCACACCCACGCCGATCAGCAATCTGCCGCGCAGTTTGCCCATGGTATAAACTGCGCGCTGGGTCGCGTGAAGAGCCGGGCACCGATGGCAGAACGCTTACACGTTGAGGGCGAGCTTAAATCGCTGGCAGACAAGTTGGATCGTCTGCTCAGTGCTAACGCGCGCCTATTTGAAGAAAATCGCAATTTGCGCGCCGCCCAGGAGCAGCTGGCTCAGGAGCGTTCGGCGCTGCTGGCCAAAAACGAAAACGCGCGCTCGCGTGTTGAGGCGATGATTACCCGCTTGAAACTGCTGGAGCAAAACGGATGAGCCAGCCAATGAATGTCACCATCTTGGATCGCGAATATGCAGTCGCATGTGAGCCTGAAGAGCGCGAAAAGTTGATCGCGGCGGCAGCTTATCTAGACGGCAAGATGCGCGAAATCCGCGGCAAAGCAAAATTGGTGGGCTTGGAGCGCATTGCGGTGATGGCTGCATTGAATATTGCGCATGAATCTTTGCAGGCGCGCACCGAACTTAAGCAGGTCGGTATGGATGTCGGTGAAGAGTTGCGCAAGATGAACGCCAAGTTGGAACTAGCGCTCGCACGAACGGTGTAACATCGGCGGGCGTCCTCTGCGTTGTGCGACAGCGCGTCCGCTAAATACCTTGACCCTATTGTTCGACCCGGGAAGAGTTCCAAACCGCGTATGAGCTTGTCCGCCTAGCAGCGGACCGCCTTTAGCGGCCTTCTTCTTCCCACCTGATCCAAAGGATCAAGGTCGTGTGACACGCATCGGCATCGGTGGAGGACCCTTTTTTTGCATTCTGAGCTTCTACGGCATGAACTGCGCCGCCAGGCGCGGGCGAGGCGGCGGGCCCTGCCACAGGAAGAGCGTGAGCTTGCCACCGAGCGCTGCAGCGCTAACGTGTCGTCGCTGCAGCTAGTTTGCGCTGCGACACAGATCGGCGCGTACGCCGCGGTGGCCAGCGAATTGTCTTTGAGTCAGGTGATTGATCAAGCGATCGCGCGCGCGCAAATCATTTATTTGCCGCATATCGAACATAACGCGACGGCAATGCACTTTGCGCCCTGGTCCGGACAGCGGCGTTTGTTGATGCCCAATCATTTTGGCATTCCCGAACCGCTGGTCGACGCCAGTCAATGGGTTCTTGCCGAGCGCCTTGACGTGATTTTGTTGCCCTTGTTGGCCTTTGATCGCCACGGTGGTCGATTGGGCTCCGGCGCTGGTTACTATGATCGCGCACTCAGCTTTAGGCTCAGTCAGTCCGCGCCGCCCTGGCTGATTGGCATTGGTTTTGCGTGCCAAGAAGTGCAGCCGATCCCACTCGCCAGTTGGGATGTGCGCTTGGATTTTGTGGTCACTGAAGATGGCGCATTTGCGGTAAACGCTTAACAGCGAGGCTTAGGGCCCATTCCCAAAACACAGGAGATTCCCCGTTGTATTGGTTGATGAAAAGCGAACCAGACGTGTTTTCGATCGACGATCTGGCGCGCAAAGGACGTGAAGTCTGGGACGGCGTGCGCAACTACCAGGCACGCAACTTCTTACGCGCCATGCAGATGGGCGATCTGGTGCTGTTCTACCACTCTAGTTGCGCCGTACCCGGCGTGGTGGGCATCGCGCAAATTCGCCAAGCGGCCTTTGCCGACCCCACCCAGTTTGACCGCGCCAGCGACTATTTCGACGCCGCAAGCAGCGCAATAGAGCCGCGCTGGTCAGCGGTGGAGGTCGAGTTTGTGCGCAAATTTGCAGCGCCGGTGACGCTGGAGATGCTCAAAAATGTGGCCGATCTGGCCGACATGGCCTTAGTGCGTCGCGGCAATCGCCTATCGGTGATGCCGGTGACCGAACCACAATGGCAACGGATTACCGATTTGGCCGATTGAGCGCCGCAACCCTCTGCATGAACTGGTGTCGCAAATAAGGAGTTGATCCTACGTCGACGCGATCAACTGGGTTTCCACTGGAACGCGTAATCATCCGCAGTTACTTGCTGCTCTTGCCGCCGCCGATGCGTTTCATCAGGTTGTCCACTTCGCTGCGCATCGCGCGCACCTGTTGCCAGATGTCGTGATCCAGCGTCATTTTGTGGTGCAGTGCCGAGACCAGTGGCAGCAGCGTGTCCTCGTATGCCTTGGCCATGCGGGTGAACGTTTCGGCCAGCGCCGGTGGCACATCCAAGCGCGGATCAGCTGGTTGGCGGGCGAGCAGTTCGCGGATATCTGCCAGTGAGTTGAGCGCGGTGAGTGCTTCGCGCGTGCCGGCCGATTGTTCGTTTTGTTTTTGCAATTGTTGGGCAATATCGGCCAACACCTGCGCTGCGCGGGTGGCGCCGTCGGCTTCTTTGCCGCCTTGTTTCATCAAACGCTGGAAGTTGTCGACCAATACCTGCCAACGCGCCCGTTCATCGGCATTCGGTTGGCCGATCAGGTGCGCCAATTTGAGCAAATTTTCTTCAGCGCGCGCGCCCAAAGTTTGCGCTTCGCCGCGGTAATGATCGCGAATCAGCGCGTCTAGCTCGGCGGCTGTCATCAGCGGCGACAACTGCGCGGATAACTTGACCATATTGCGATAGCTGCCTTGCAATTTGAATGGCGGTTCCGTGCGATACGCATCGTCTTGCGCGGCGCTTGCCACATAAGCGGCGTTCACGCGACCCAACACATCGCGCACATTGGCCATGCGTTTGACCAGTTCGACCAATTCTATGCCGCCGGGCAAACCGGTCGGCAAAGGCTCGTCGTCACCGCGCGCGATGCGCAGCACGCTCAAGATTTCGGCGCGCGGCCGTTCGGCCAGCGGCGCGGCGATCGGATTGGCGGTCAACGAATTTTCGATGTAACTGTCGGCAAATAGCGCCTCGCGGCCGCTCAGCACATCGCCTAGGTTGTAGACATCGGCACGGTTGGCCAACATGTCGGGAATGCGGAACACTTCGCCGGTTTCGGTGTACGGATTGCCGGCCATCACCAGCGCAAAACGTTTGCCACGCATATCGATGGTGCGCGCCACGCCATCAATGACGGCATCAATACGCCGCGTGCCATCGGCCAACGAGATGAATTTCTGCAGGAATTCCGACGAACAGTGCTGAATGTCGTCGACATACAGCATTACGTTGACGCCCATTGCCAAGCCTAAGTTCAACTTGACCAGTTCTTCGGCGGCGCCGCGTTGTGGGGTTTGCGCCGGATCGAGTGCGGTGACCTCGTGGCCGAGCGTGGGGCCATTGACGCGCACGAAGATCATGCCCAAACGATCCGCGATGTATTCCATCAGCGTGGTTTTGCCATAACCCGGCGGCGAAACCAGCAATAACAAGCCGGAACGGTCACTGCGGTTATCCCCCACGGTACCGATTTGTTTGGCCAGGTTATTGCCAATCAACGGCAAATACACCTCATCAATCAATCGATTGCGCACAAAACCGGCGAGCGGTTTGGCTTCGAAGCGTTTTAATCCCAGGCGCTGGCGTTCGCGCTCGCTTACCCGATGACGTAAGGCGGCAAAGGCCTGCCACTCGGGCGCGATCAACTGTTCGTGCTGCGACAAACGGATCAAAAATTCCGGAAAGTCGATCGCCAGCGCGCCATTTTTGATGCGCGGGTGTTCACCACGCAGACCGCTGAGCTCGGCCTGCAGCTGCACATTGACGCGCTCCCGCGGCAGATTGGCAAAACATAAAATCGCCGCGGCTTCCAGCACGCTGCTGGCGTGCGCGGTGCTATCCACTTGCTGGCACCAAGCGCGCGCCAACGCCAGACGCTCACCATCGGCCATCGGCGCTTCCAGCGCGGCCAGCGCGGTGCGTGGCAATTCGCGCGTGATCCGCTCGGCGAGGTCAAGCGCCGCGGCGCTCGCTGCAAAGCTAGGCTGCAATCCACCCAAGCTGGCGGCCAGATGACGCGCGGCAGCGCTGATCGCCGCGTCATCATCGGGCAAAGCCAAAATCTTAGCGCGTTCCACCAGCGCCACGTGCCAGGAAGGGGGCAGTGGCATGGCTTCACGAAGCGCCAAAAACCAGGCCAAACCGGCCGCCAGCGCGCGCGCGACAGTTTGTACGTCGATGCTCAACGATGCATACCAGGCTTGCGCGAGCACCCGCGAGGCAGCGGGCCAGCGCAGCTCACCGGCGTGCGCGGCCACTTTCGCCAGAGCGCTGACGATCAGCGTCGCGTCAGCGTCGTGCACCCCGCGCTGATAGTCCTCGGTGGGATGTTTTTGCGCCTCGGCGGCGACCAGCGCCGCCAGTTCGGCGCCATCAGGCAATTGCAATGCTAGGTTGAGCGCCTCGTCACCGTTCTCCACCCGTTGCCACACGCGCCAAGCCAAATATTCGGCGCGATAGACGGCGTCGGTCTCGTTGGGCAGCGTCTGGCCCCACACTTCACGATGTTGTTCGGCGGCCGCGTCGTTGAGTGCCACGCGATAATCGGTGCCAGTCAGCTGCAAGGACAAACCGCGCTCATCGTGCAACAAAGCCAAGTCCAACGGCCGCCGTTCGATGGTAAATCGATGCCGCCCGAGCGCCATCGAATCACCGGCGGTGCCCAAATCCAGCCGATCACGCAGATCGCGCAAACCGGATTCTTTCAAGCTGCGTAAGCGCCCGGCCAACTCATCGGCTTGCACCGCCGCGCCGAATTGGCGCAGTTCGACCAGTTGCGTGTTGGCGCGTTCAACCAGCGTGTCGCCGGCGAAAAATGCATGCAGTTCGTCGGCATCGCTGAGTTTGGCGATGCGCCGCGGTATGCCATCCAACACGCGAGAAATCGCGTCGCGCAGACCTTTGGCGCGTTTTTCGCGTTGTGCGGCGATCTGTTCGCGGCGGGCGGCGAAGGCTTCCAACGCGGCTTCGCGGCGCGTGGTGAGCTCAACCAGAAAACCCGGCTGCGCGCCAAATCGCCCTTCCAGATGTTCGATCTGCCCCAGCGTGCGCGCCAGCGCTTCGTCAATGGCTTCTGGCGTTTCGCTGCGCGCCAGCAAATTGGTCAGCGATTGTTCGAGCACGGTCAGCTGCGCGCCGAACTCCAGGCCTTGTTCTTGCTCCAGCAATCCCTCGCGCCGCGTGCGCAGGCCGGCGCGGATGCGGTTGACTTCCGAATACAGCGCGGAAGTTTGGCCGAGCAATTCGGCGCGTTGTTGCGCGTCGCTTTGTTCGAAACTGGCGATCAGTTCGGACAAACCGTCCAGCGACTCGGCCAGCGCGTCGAGTTGCTCGCCAATCGGCGCTAGCGTGGTGGTGGTTTTGGCACTTTCGACCGCCGCGGCGGCCTCGGTTAAACCTTTGCGCAGGCTGGCGAAGGCTGCCGGATCGGCAAAGAACTTCAGCGCGCGCTCGCCGATGCGCTGCAACTCCTCGCGCAAGCGCAAGTCTTGCGTCTCAACCGCGGCCACGTCTACATGCGGCACATCGCGCAAACCGGTCAACTCACCGCGTTTGCGTTTCAGCGAGCGAATCGCCTCGGTGAAATCCTCCGGTTTTTGCCACAACAAACTGGCCACGCGCGACAGCAACTCGCCCACCTGTTGCTGCGCCTGAGTGACCGCGCTGCGTGCGGCGGCGCGCGCGCGTTCGAGTTTTTCGTACGCATCCAGCGCTTCGCGACCGCTGCGCGCCAGCAGACTGACTTCGGCGCCAATCTGGCCGATTTCTTCTTCGGCCAGCCACGGGTAGGCGTCGACCGCGCGCGCAGCCAGTTTCAACAAACGCACGTAAGCGCCTTCGCTGCCGGCATCTTCGGCCAGCCGCGTCAGTTCGCGTAATTCTGCCAACGCGCGCACCACATTGGCATTGCCTAAGCGCCCTAACAAACCGCCGACTTTGGGCTGCGCGCTGGCGTGCTCTTCAGACGCAAACGGCGTGCGCCACAGCTGCATGATGTGCGAACGCGCAGCGTCGTTGCCCTCCGGCGTGACCAACAGGATGCGACCGTCGTCAAAACGCGCGTAACCGCTGGCCAGCAGCGGCTGGCCGATCGCGCGATCAATCAGGTTGTACGGCAACAGCGCGTAACCGCCATTGGCCTGATCAAAAAACACGTACAACATATCTTCGCCACTGGGCGCGCGTACCGTGCGTTTTAGTCGATAACCGCGAAAATCGTGACCTAAGTCTTTGAAATTTTTGAAATCCCCCGATTCCAAATAATAACCGCCCGGAAAGACGATGCCATGATCTTCGGGCAACTCCACGCAGGATTCGCCGATCTCATCGATCCGCACCACCTGTTTTAGTCGTTTGTTATAAACCAAATAACGAAACTTACTTTCTCGATAAGGTTTGATGCTGAGCAAAATCAGCGTAGCCAAATTGGCGTAACTGATTTCAGCATCCGCCAGCGCCTGATTTTTATCGTCGACCGGCTCGGAATAAATACCCAGCCCACTTTCGGTGTTGTTTTCCACCTTGATAGTCAGATCGCCGCCAATGGTCTCAACAAACACTGTGTCGAGGATATTGACGTGCGGGTGGCGGCCCAGCACATGATCTTCACGTGCGACGCCGCGCCATTCAAAACCGTGCGCGGGTGGTAGCACATGATCACGTTCACCGCGATTATCGATGTAACTCAGCTTGCCGCGTTCGATAGCAAATCGAAATACGCGTTTATCTCCCGGCTGGCTGCCGGTGCGGAAAATCAACAGCAGCCGCTCGTTCAGTACCCGCAACTGGTCAAGCGTGGTGGCTTTGTAATAGGTATATAACTCGCGGAAGTCCGCGACAAAGCGCGGGTCATCCAGAAACCCACCGGCGATCGAAACCGGCTCCAATTCCGGCCCATCGGCCGCATCGCTTAATCGATACAGGCAGAAAACATCCTCGACACGGGTTTCTTTCTTTAGACCAAGGGTGACGCTGTAGCCGAATAACAATAGGTCACCGACGCGCACAATATCGCGGGCGACGCAATTGTGCTCAGTACGCGCACTTAATCGCGCCAGCAGCTTTGGTTCTATACGTCCAAATGTGGCAATGCGCTTGGCATTCAGCGCATCCGCTTTGCCGCGCAGTGACTGCGAAGCCGCGGCCAGCCGTTTTTTCAACAAGTCGAAGGTGGCGGAACTGGCGGTCATTGGGAGCGGGTCACGGGGTACGGGGCACGGGGCACGGCAGCGGCCGTGAGCGGCTCATCGCCACAGATGAAAGCAGCGTCAGAGACGTCGTAAAACGGCAAGTCGTCGGCTACACCATTCATACGTCGGACTCTGAAGTAACGCGATAAACCCTAGCCGCGAGGTCTACCGCGCTGTTCCATCCATCAAGATCGCGAAAACTCGAAATCGCCACGGCGTACCCTCACGTGAAAGCCTTGAATTTGAACCACCTCACGACCACGGCCCTCAATCCCGTGACCCGTGCCCCGTGTCCCGTGCCCCTTCTCCTAACAATCCACGCAGCATGGCCAACTCTTTGGTTTTCCCACTTGCCGCAAGTTTTTGCATCAGACCGGCTATCGATAAATCGCGAATGGCGTCGGCACCACCGACCGCTGCCACCAACTCCTTCGCATCACCGATCAAATCGCGATTGCCGGCTTTGTGTTCGGCGAAGGCGGTGCTCAACAGTTTGCTGTGGTCGACGGTGCCGTCGATGGCTTTGCCGATGGCCAGACTGCGCATGAAACGTTCGAAGTATTCGCCGTCGCCGCCAACAATTTCGATCTTGGCGGTCTGCAGTGCTTGGCTGAGCACAGCGGCTTGTTCGCGCGCGATTGCTTGGTTGGCATCGATGCCGCGCAGGGTTTCTGCGTGGCTGTAGTCAAGTTGCATGCGATGTTCTTCGTGGGCGCGAGTTTCTGCCGACATTTTGGTCATCGCTTCGAACTTCGACGTCAAGCCTTGCGATTCGGCGGCAAAACGCGCGGCGATCGCGGAGGCCTCGGCGGCGCCGAACTTCTCCTTGCCGATGGCTTCTGCTTCCAGTTTCAAGCGCAAGGAATCGGCGTGTGCCACACCTTGTTTGGCCACCGCCTCGGCATCGGCCAGTTTGACTTGCGCCTGCGCCACGCCTTGTTTTTCGTAACCGATTGCTTCGGCTTCCATTCTGGCTTGCAATGCGTGTGCGTGGGCGTCGCCAAGTTTGACCACGGCGTCGGCGTCGGCCAGTTTGATGCGCGCGGCGACCAGACCTTCTTTCTCGTGCGCGTCGGCTTTGGCGATCGCTACGCGCGCTTCGGCCAGACCGCTGGCGGCGGACACCGCTTCAATACCTTCGGCCTCGCGCTTTTTCGCCTCGGCCATTTTTGCGGCAACGGCGAGTTTGGCCTCAGCTAGGATTTGTTCTTCGCCGGCTTTGTGCTTGGCACGCTGCTCGTCGCCCTGCGCGGCTTTGACGTCGGCGATGTACTTTTCTTCCGCTTGGCCTTCGGCAAACACAATGGTGCTCTTGCGGGTGCGCTCGGCATCCGACATCACGCGCACGTTTTTGATTTCTTCCTCTTGTTCGGCCACCGTGCGCTCAACCACGATGCGCTCGCGAATCACATCGGCGATCGCCTTCTTCTGTATTTCGACGGCCTTTTCTTTCTCGATTTGCTGCAAAGTGACTTCGCGCTCGCGATCAACGATTTCCAACTGGCGCGCGCGGGTGACTTTTTCTTCCTCGATCGCAACCGCGCGCAAACGATTGTTGTGCGCCACTTCGGTTTCGCGTTTGACGTTTTCTGATTGCACGGCAATCTGCTGATCAGCCAATAGCCGCGCCATTTCCGATTTGGAACGCTCTTCGGCCTGCACCTTGGCGGTTTCGGCTTCTTCACGCGCCTTGGTAATCGCTATTTCGCGTAACTGATGGGCATGCGCGTAGGCTTTTTGACGTTCCAATTCGAACAAGGCCTCAGCGGTTTCCACGTCTTTTTTCTTGATACGCATTTCTTCATTACGACGGAACTCATTGGTGCGGATGTTCTCTTCCGCGGTGAGTTCGGTAATTTTCTTAATACCCTGCGCGTCCAGAATGTTGTTCGGATCGAGTTTATCCAGCGGCGTTTGCTCCAAGTAATCGATCGCCGCGTCTTCCAGCGCATATCCAGATAAATCATCACCAATCTGGCGCACGATTTCATCGCGGAAACGATCGCGCGCTTGGTACAAATCGACAAAATCCATCGCTTTGCCGACCGTTTTCAGCGCCTCGGAGAACTTCGCCGAGAATAAATCTTCAAGCGTGTCCTGATTACTGGCGCGCGCGCAACCAATCGCTTGGGCGACGCGCAAGACGTCTTCAGCGGTTTTATTGACGCGCACAAAAAACTTGACCTTGATATCCGCGCGCATATTGTCTCGGCAGATCAAGCCTTCTTTACCCATGCGATTGATCTCGATGGTTTTCATCGAGACATCCATTTCTTCAACCTTGTGCAAAACCGGAATCACCAGCCGCCCGGTAAACGTCACCTCCGGCTCGGCACGCGTCGTATTGACGATCATCGCGTGGCCCTGCTCCACTTTGCGATAAAACTTGGCAATCAACGCCAAAAAGCCGAAAAGGAGGATCACCAGCACAACAACGCCGGCAATCAGTACGAGAATGGCTTGGTCCATGGAAGGCTCCGGGGTTTTACGGTTGGAGTGACGGCTTAATACGTTTTGCTTGGCACACTTGCTGCGGCACGGCAATATTACGGCGTATCAACCTAGCTCGTACGCCTCGACCCGATAGCGCCCGCTGTTGGGATCTTGGTCGATGATCAGCGCATTGGAGCCCTTGGTGAGGGTGTTGGGGGTGTCGGCATAGACACGCACGTTGAGCGGCGCGCCGCCACCGACGTTGACTTCGGCTTGGCCGAATTTCTCGTCGACGCTTAAGGTCAGAATTTTGCATGCTTTACCCAGCACCGATTCTTGGTTGGCGCTGAGATGTACGACAAATAGCGGTTTCAGGGGCCGCAGACAGATTGCCGCCAGCGGCACCGCAACGATTAGCGCGACAATCAGGATCAAGCTGCCGGCAATCCAGGTCGGCAGCGGAATCCATTTCCACAGCAGCGCGACCGCCAGCAAGGTCAACAACCACCAGAAAAACACGATGCCGCTGATCACAATCGAAAACGGCAACTTGTCGAGACCGAGCGCCATCAAGGTTTCCGGTGCTTCGGCATGTTCGCCGCCAACGTGTTCGGGCAGATCGGCGTCAAAGTGCGGCCCAAAAGCATCAAAATCGAGCACACCGACAATCGCCAGCAACCAAAACACCGTCAGCGCACCCATCAGTACAGACGGAATGAAGCCTGGATAGTGGGTCAGCAAATCGAGAAAACTGCTCATGGCGTAGCCCCTGGTTTCGACTGACTTAAATGCTTCGGTTTGTCTGGATTCTGCAGGGCTTTTTTGGCCTTGCCATCGGTGAACTCGATCAGCTCGGCGTTGACCCGTTCTTTGATCCCCAAATGATCGCCCGGATCCAGGCGATAGCGTTGGCCCAACAACTGATAATCCTCGCCACTCAAACTAACGGTCAGTCGCGGTCGTTTGGCTTGGCGGGTCAGCGGCAAACCCAGCACTAGGCGAATTTGATCAGAGTTCGACAAATTCGCCGCGAACGCCGCCGTACGCACCGCCTGCAGCACCACCTCAGACACATCGAAGGCCACCTGCACCGCACGCAACGCTGGTTGCGCGGATTGCCAGCGCACCGGCAAACGTGCGGGTTTCGTGACTCTCACGCCTCGTCCCCCGGCTTACGTGGGCCGTGCTTGAGCTGATCCATCAATTTATCCGAGCGCTTGTGCGCAAAGCCGCCGTCGCTCGATTTCGCTTTCTTTGCGCTGGCCGCAGCTGTTGCGCGACGCGTGGTCGCACCGACATCGGTGGCAGCTTGCGTGCTTTGATTGGCGGCATGGACCGCTCGCGCCATCGCCACATCGCGATTGAACTCGCGCAATTGCGCGGCAATGCGATCGTGCATCGCGCCCAAGGTGGCGATATGCGTATCGAAACTGGCTGCTATATCGCCTTCATGGGTCACCGCGCGGGCCAGATCACTCAGGCGTTCGCGATAGCGCGGATGTTGCAGTTGATCGCGGGTTAGCGCCTCCAACTCGGCCTGCGCGCGCAACATACGGCGCCGCGCCGCTTCAGCGCGGGCTTTGGCAGCGGCCAGTTCGCGCGCGGTGCGGGTCAGCAGCGCCTGCGCTTGTTTCACGGTCGGCGGTTCCTGGGCTGCACTATCCGCTTGCGGCCCCAGCGCTTGCCATTCGTTTTTCAGTAATCCGAGTACTTCGTCCCACCAGGCCATGGTCGTTCTCACACCAGGAAATCGGACAGCGTGACCAGCGCGTCGCGACCGTTATCGCTGAGCGTGGCCAATTCCAGCGCCATATCTTCAGGCGTGGCATCGGGACTCAAGGCGCCGACCAGCACAAAGTGCTCACCAATCCGCCCGAATGCCGACAGCGGCACGCTGGGATTGAGGTCCAGCAAGGTCTCCAACAGTTTGCTGCGCCGTTTGGGTTTCACGTCGGCATCGCGCCACAAGTAGCTGATGCATAACAATTGGCTGCTGGCATCGGTAACGTAAATAGGCAGCCGATCTCCTGCCGGAAAGGACACCTCAATCACCGGCACCTCGCCGGGCATTGAACTCACCTCAACGGACTGGCTGAGCAAGTGCCGCTTCAACAGCGGCACACTGCGTTCGATCAGGGATACCAACTTGCGCCTAGCCATCGGGCGTCCCGCCTCCGGTGCGGGTCTGCCGAAACTCACGATGGCGAGAAAACTAGCGTCGCTCGACATAGTATGTCAAGCCATTTTATGTCGAAACGATCGCC
>CAZLSB010000027.1:0-12378 GCA_964561825.1 uncultured Xanthomonas sp. | reverse complement strand
AAACTAGCGTCGCTCGACATAGTATGTCAAGCCATTTTATGTCGAAACGATCGCCGATGCCGTAGGTCACGTTGCGCCGCAGGCGCTACCCGACACCGACGCTGTAACCCGTCACGCAGGCCTTCGGCCAACGTGACCTACGCACTTAGGCGACCCGTCGCATAGGCCTTCGGCCAACGTGACCTACGCACTTAGACCTTCTCAAACACCATCCTGCCGCCCTCGGCGCGGGCGCGCACGGTGTCGCGTGGCGCGTAGCGGCCGGCAAGCACTTCTTTGGCCAGCGGGTTTTCGATCAAGGTTTGAATCGCGCGTTTGAGCGGCCTCGCGCCGTAAACCGGGTCGTAACCGTAGTCACTGAGCAGTGCCAGCGCCGATTCATCCAGCTCGAAACGAATATCGCGATCGGCCAAGCGCTGCGCCAATTGGCGGATTTGAATGCGCGCGATGCGGCCAATGGCCTCTTTGTCGAGCGGATGGAACACCACGATTTCATCCAACCGATTGATGAATTCCGGCCGGAAGTGTTGCTGCACAATGTCCATCACCGCATTTTTCATGCGTGCGTAATTGTCCTCGCCGGCCAGTTCCTGGATCACCTGCGAACCCAAATTACTGGTCATGACGATCACCGTATTGCGGAAATCAACCGTGCGGCCCTGCCCGTCCGTCAACCGGCCGTCGTCGAGCACTTGCAGCAACACGTTGAACACATCGCTATGCGCTTTTTCGACCTCATCGAGCAAAATGACGCTGTACGGGCGACGCCGCACCGCCTCGGTCAAATAGCCGCCTTCTTCGTAGCCGACATAACCCGGCGGCGCGCCGATCAGCCGACTGACCGAGTGTTTTTCCATAAACTCGCTCATGTCAATGCGCACCATGGCTTCTTCGCTATCAAACAAGAAGTTCGCCAGGGCTTTGCACAATTCGGTCTTGCCGACACCGGTTGGGCCCAGAAACAGGAATGACCCGTTTGGGCGTTTCGGATCGGACAGGCCAGCGCGCGAGCGGCGGATCGCATCGGATACCGCCGATACTGCCTCGTGCTGGCCGACCACCCGTTGGTGCAATTCAGATTCCATGCGTAACAGCTTTTCGCGCTCGCCTTCCAGCATTTTGCTGACCGGAATGCCCGTCCAACGGCTCACCACTTCGGCAATTTCGTCCTCAGTGACTTTGTTCTTCAGCAAGGTGAAGCCCTTTTGCTCGGTTGCGCGCGCCGCCGCCAGTTGTTTTTCCAACTCAGGAATATGGCCATATTGCAACTGCGCCATTTTGGCCAAATCTTGCGCGCGTTTAGCCGCTTCAAAATCATAACGGGCTTTTTCTAATTGTTCCTTGATCAGTGTTTCGCCAGACACGGCGGCCTTTTCACCTTTCAGAATCTCGTTCAAATCAGACAACTCGCGGTCGAGTTTACCGATCTGTTCTTCCAACTCGCGTAGTCGCTGTTTACTGGCTTCATCGGATTCTTTTTTAAGCGCCTCGCGCTGCATTTTCAATTGGATTAAACGGCGCTCCAGCCGATCCATTTCCTCGGGTTTGGAGTCCATTTCCATGCGAATGCGCGACGCCGCTTCGTCCATTAAGTCGATCGCCTTGTCCGGCAACTGGCGGTCGGCAATATAACGTTGCGATAAGGTGGCCGCCGCGACAATCGCCGGATCGGTGATCTCGACGCGATGATGCAACGCGTAGCGCTCTTTCAAGCCACGCAGAATGGCAATGGTGTCCTCAACCGAGGGTTCACCCACAAATACTTTCTGAAAACGGCGCTCCAACGCTGCGTCTTTCTCAACGTATTTGCGGTATTCGTCCAGCGTGGTGGCGCCGATGCAATGCAATTCGCCGCGCGCTAATGCCGGTTTGAGCATATTGCCGGCGTCCATGGAGCCTTCGGCTTTGCCGGCGCCCACCATGGTATGCAATTCATCAATAAACAAGATGACCTGACCTTCTTGTTTACTCAAATCGCTAAGCACGGCTTTCAGGCGCTCTTCAAATTCACCGCGAAATTTCGCCCCGGCAATTAACGCGCCCATATCGAGCGATAACACGCGCTTGCCACGCATGCCCTCGGGCACTTCGCCGTTGACAATGCGCTGCGCCAAACCTTCAACAATGGCGGTTTTGCCGACACCGGGTTCGCCAATCAGCACCGGGTTATTTTTTGTGCGGCGCTGCAGAACCTGAATGGTGCGGCGGATTTCTTCATCACGGCCGATCACCGGATCGATCTTGCCGGCTTCAGCGCGCTCGGTGAGATCAATGGTGTATTTCTCCAAGGCCTGGCGTTGCTCTTCGGCATTGGCGTCTTGCACTTTGTCGCCGCCGCGCATGCCGGCGATAGCCAGCTCAATACGCGCCTTGTCGGCGCTTGCGGCTTTCAGCGCTTTGCCAACCTCGCCCTTGTCTTCCAATGCGGCGAGCACAAATAACTCGCTGGCGATAAATTGATCGCCACGCTGCTGCGCGGCCTTGTCGGTCAGCAACATCAAACGATTCAGATCGTTGCCTATCGCCAGATTGCCTTCATTGCCCTTGACCTTGGGCAAACGCTCCAGCACCTCGCCCAATTTGCTGCGCAAGCTGGCGACATTGACGCCGGCTTGACCGAGCAAAGGTTTGGTCGAGCCGCCCTGCTGATCAAGCAGGGCGATCAACACATGCACCGGTTCAATGACATTGTGATCGCGCCCCACGGCCAGCGATTGCGCTTCGCCAAGCGCCTGCTGAAAGCGTGAGGTCAATTTGTCCATGCGCATCGCACATATCTCCGCGGGCCGCAAAGTGGCCGCCTTCAATGCTTATCAATGCGGTTGCAGGGGCGAAGTTCAAGGCGCTTGAAAGTGCGCGGGTGAACCACGGCTACCGTTGGGGGCGGATCTGCCTCTACAACGCGGCCAGTATCGCCTCGGTCATGGCTTGCGTGCCAAGGCTAGGGCCACCGGCGGCGATATCGGCGGTGCGTAGGCCGGCGCTGAGCACGCTGGCGACAGCGTTTTCGATGGCTACAGCTTCGGTCTCCAGCTTAAGGCTCCAACGCAATAACATCGCGACGCTCAAAATCGTGCCGATCGGATTGGCTTTGTCCAGCCCGGCAATATCCGGCGCACTGCCGTGGATGGGCTCGTAAACGCCGGGTCCGCCATTGCGCAACGACGCGGACGGTAACAAACCCAATGAACCGGCGAGCAAGGCGGCTTCATCGGTCAAGATGTCGCCAAATAGATTTTCCGTGACGATCACATCGTAGCTCGCCGGTTTGGCGATCAAGTGCATTGCCATCGAATCGACCAATTGGTGTTCGAGTGCAATATGCGGAAATTCATCGGCAATCACGCGCGTGGTCACCTGCCGCCACAGGCGCGAGGTTTCCATCACATTGGCCTTGTCGACCTGGGTCAAGCGGCCCTTGCGCTTGCCCGCCAAACGCGCAGCGAGGCGCACCACCCGTTCCACTTCGGTGACGCTGTAACTGCAGCCATCAAAAGCGACATCCCCATCACGCCGTTTTTCGCCAAAATAAATGCCGCCGGTCAGTTCGCGCACCACCAATAAATCCACGCCGACTAGGCGATCGCTTTTCACCGGCGCCAAATCCATTAAATCCGGATGCACCGTCACGGGCCGCAAATTGGCAAATAATCCCAGCTCCTTACGCAGCTTCAGCAAACCTTGTTCGGGTCGAATTGGCGCATTGGGATCACTCCATTTTGGTCCACCCACCGCACCCAACAAAATGGCGTCGGCTTGTTGGCACAAGGCAAGCGATTCCGGCGGCAATGGATCACCGCAGGCATCGATCGCCGCGCCACCGATCAGCGCCTCGTGGAAATCAAAACTATGGCCGTAAGCTTGGGCAATCTTGGCCAATACCGCCATGCCGGCGGCGACCACTTCGGGACCGATACCGTCGCCGGGGAGCAGCGTGATGGTTGCGTGCATGGGGATACCGTTGGTGAGGGTGGTTGGGAATACAGAAGCGGGGCTCGGAAACCTTCCCTTCAGGCTGCCGAGACCTCAAACGCCTCAATTGCCTCGCGCTGGGCCAGCAAATAACCGAGCTGATCCACACCCATCATCAAGCAGCGGCGCGCGAAGGCATCCAGCGTGAAACGGGCGTGCCAGCCATCCGGACCGCTGATACTCATCGATTCCAGGTCGATCAGTAGCTCAATTCCCGGCCGTGCCAGCAGCTGTGCGTGTTTGTCGGGTGCCAGTACGATCGCCACGAGTCCATTTTTTAGCGCATTGGAGCGGAAAATATCGGCAATCTCGCTGGAAATGACCGCGCGAAAGCCGTAATCGAGCAGGGCCCACGGCGCATGTTCACGCGAAGAGCCGCACGCAAAATTGCGGCCGGCCACCAAAATGGCGTGCTGCCCTGCGTGCGGCGCATTCAACACGCTGTCAGCACGCTGGGCGCCAAAAGCGTCGTAACGCCAGTCGTAAAACAGCGATTTGCCCAGCCCAGTACGTTCCGTCGTGGTCAAAAACCGCGCCGGAATGATCTGGTCGGTGTCGATATTTTCAGCAGCAAGCACCAGCGTGCTGGATTGAATCTGGACTATGGGGTGCATGGGATTCCTGCAATGGTTCAAGCAACTCAAGCAAGCACGCGCGGATCAGCAATCGCCCCGGCGATCGCGCTGGCAGCCGCGGTCGCCGGACTGGCCAATACGGTGCGGGCGCCTTTGCCTTGGCGGCCTTCAAAGTTGCGATTGCTGGTGCTGACCGCGGTTTGGCCGGCGCCGACCAAATCGCCGTTCATCGCGATGCACATCGAGCAACCAGGCTGACGCCACTGCGCGCCGGCGGCGATGAAAATCTGGTCCAAACCCTCGGCTTCGGCCTCGCGTTTGACCGCTTCTGATCCGGGCACCACCAACATACGGACGCGCGGATGCACCGTTTTGCCGCGCAACAAACGCGCCGCGCTGCGCAGATCGGACAGGCGACCGTTGGTGCAACTGCCGATGAATACCACGTCGATCGGATGGCCCAGCAAGGCTTCATCCGCCGCAAAACCCATGTACGCACGGGCCTTGGCGAATTGCGCATCGTCGCTGGCTGGCACGCGTTCGTCGATCGCCGCGCCCATGCCCGGATGCGTGCCCCAAGTAATCGTTGGTTTGATATCGGCGGCGTTGATGTGTACCACACGGTCAAAGTGGGCGCCGTCATCGCTGATCAGTTCGCGCCATTTGCGCACCGCAGCGTCGAAATCGGCGCCCTGCGGCGCCAGCGGGCGGCCGCGAAGATAGTCAAAAGTAAGCTGGTCCGGCGCGATCATGCCGCAGCGCGCGCCGGCTTCGATCGACATATTGCACAAGGTCATGCGGCCTTCCATATCCAGGCCACGGATCGTGCTGCCCCGATATTCGATCGCGTAACCGGTTCCACCTTCCACGCCGATCTCGCGAATGATGTGCAAAATCAGATCTTTGGCGCTCACCCCTGCGCCCAGAGTGCCTTCGATCTCAATGGCCATGCTGTTCGCTTTGCGCTGCAACAGGCATTGACTGGCCAGCACATAGCCCACTTCACTGGTCCCGATGCCGAAGGCAATCGCGCCAAATGCGCCATGCGTACTGGTATGGCTGTCGCCACACACAATGGTCATGCCCGGCTGCGTGGCGCCGAGTTCCGGGCCGATCACATGCACCACGCCGCGATGCCCGGAACCAAAGTCATACAAACGCACGCCAAACTCGGCCGCATTACGACGCAAGGTTTCGACCTGCGCCTTCGCCTCCACGGTGTAATACGGCAACTCGCCATCCGCAGCGGCAGGCAGCGTCGGCGTCGAATGATCCAAAGTAGCCAAAGTGCGATCGCTACGTCGCACCGGCAGGCCGCGCTGTTTCAACTCGGTGAACGCCTGTGGCGAGGTCACTTCGTGCACCAGATGCAAATCCACATAAAACACCGCCGGCGCTTCCGGCGTCTCGGCGACCACCACATGTGCGTCCCAGAGTTTGTCGTAGAGGGTTTTTGGGGTCACAAGTGGGCCTCACCGAATCGAGAGATGATTTTTGTCCGCAATGCAGCTTGGCAACTCACACCGCCGCCTCTTCGGTCGCCGAAACCGCCGCGCGCGCGCGGGCTTTGAGCAGGCGGTTGGCGACATCGAGCCAAGCCAGCGCACTGGCTTCTAGAATGTCGGTGCTGGTGCCGCGGCCGACGTGTTCGGTGCCGTTCCATTCGGCTTCCACCGTTGCTTGGCCTTGCGCGTCGCTGCCAAAGCTGATGCTGCGAATGTGAAAGCTGCGCAGCACGATTTCTGCGCCAATCGCCCGTGACAGCGCGCGGAACAACGCATCGACCGGACCATCGCCCACCGCGGCCTCGCAAATCTCGCCACCATCGGGCGTGGCGAGCCGCACGCTGGCGGTCGGCATGCGTGATTCGCCAGTGGCACTCTGAATCGACAGACTCTTCAACTGGAAGCTCGACGAAACGCCACCGGTCACCGCCAATACCAGGGCTTCCAGATCGGCGTCGTAAACTTCTTTTTTCTTGTCGGCCAGCGCCTTAAATGCGGTGAACACGCGATCCAGTTCGGCATCGTCAAGCGCATAGCCAGACTTGACCAAACGATCTTTCAGCGCGTGCCGGCCGCTGTGCTTGCCCAGCACCAGCTCGGACTTGGTGATGCCGACATCCTCCGGATGCATGATCTCGTAAGTTTGTCGATGTTTGAGCATGCCGTGCTGATGAATGCCGGCCTCGTGCGCGAAGGCGTTATCGCCGACGACCGCCTTGTTGCGCTGCACTTGCTGCCCGGTGATGCTCTGCAACAAGCGCGAGGTGGGATACAACTTGCGACTGTCAACGCCGGTGTACAGACCGTAGCGCTCCTGGCGCGTGCGCAGCACCATGACGATTTCTTCCAGCGCAGCGTTGCCAGCGCGCTCGCCAATGCCGTTGACGGTGCATTCCACCTGCCGCGCACCGCCCTCCAGCGCCGCCAGCGAATTAGCCACCGCCAAACCCAAATCGTTGTGGCAATGGCAACTAAAAATCACATTCTCGGCACCGACCACCTCGCGTCGCAGCCGCTCAAACAGGGCGCGAACTTCCTCAGGTGTGCTGTAGCCCACGGTATCCGGCACATTCACGGTGCGCGCACCGGCGGCGATCACCGCACTGAACACTTCGATCAACACTTCAGGCTCAGTGCGGATCGCATCTTCCGCGGAGAATTCGACATCGTCGACATAACGTTTGGCCAGTTCGACCGCAGCAACCGCCGCATCAAGCACTTGCGCCTTGTCCATATTGAGCTTGTGCAAGCGGTGCAGCGGACTGGTCGAGATAAACGTATGGATGCGCGGACGCTCGGTTTTTTCGATGGCACGCGCGCAGGCTTCGATGTCACCGCGCGTGGCACGCGCCAGACCGGCAATCGAAGCGCCACGTACTTCGCGGGCGATGCTGGCCACCGCGGCAAAATCATCGGGACTGGCTGATGGAAAGCCGGCTTCAATCACGTCTACGCCAAGATCGGCTAGCGCATGCGCCAAACGCCGCTTGCCGCGCGGATCCATCGAAAATCCAGGAGCTTGTTCACCATCGCGCAGACTGGTGTCAAAGACGATGACGCGATTGTTATCAAAGCCTGCCATGAGTTTCTCCGATGCCCAATAAAGCGAAAGCCCCGCCCTCGTGACCGAGGTGCAGGGCTTTCAGGTTTGTTTCTCCTGATGCCTTTGGGTGTTAAACCCGCTGGCCGCCGCACACCTCGCGTGAGCGCAATAGAAGCCGCAGCGCTAGTAGCGCTGCGTTTGCGTTCATGTTGCGTTGCGGCATGGAGTTCATGGGCAGAAGAGTGCAATGTTCGGGCTGGAGCTGTCAAGCGGCGCCGGGACTGGTTGCTGGTTGCTGGTTGGTGGTTGCTGTAAAGGCAAGGCGAGCGCTCGTATTGCGCTTGCGGTTGGCACTGGAGCCTACGCACGCATTGCGGATCTAACCCCCCAGCCGCTTTTGCGCTTCCACCGACCACCGACCACCGACCCATAACCACCAACCACCAACCACCAACCACGCTAGACTCTTGCGCCCTCAACGCCACGCCTATCGATCATGCAGAACTTTGGCCTGCGTCTCGCGATCTGCACGATTGCGCTGTCAGCCTGCTCTTTGGCCAGCGCCGAAACGACTGATCTCAACATCAACGGTGTGGTCGACGAAGCCGCTTGGTCGCAAGCCCAGGTCTTTCGCGACTTTGTGGTCGTTGAGCCCTATACGCTGGGCAAGCCGAGTTATCCGACCGAGGCGCTATTACTGGCCACACCGCAAGGTATCGCGATTGCGTTTCGCTGCACGCAGCCGGCGGGCGTGGCGCGGCAGCGCGAACTGACGCCGCGCGATGCGGATATGCCCGGCGATCGGGTTAATGTATTTGTCGATTTTAATGCCAATGGCGAAACCGGTTACAACTTCACAATCGCGCTGTCTGGCGCGGTGCAGGACGCCACGATTACCAACGAAAATTACTTCAGTACCGATTGGGACGGCGATTGGCAGCACGCGGTTGCAGAAAGCCCAGATGGATGGAGTGCAGAGTTTTTGATCCCATGGAGCGTCGCTGCGATGCGCGACAGCGCTGCGCCGCGCCGCACGATTGCGATTATGTTCGATCGGGTACTTGGCACTAGCGACGAACGCAGTGGATTCCCAGCCGCCAGTTTCACTCGTCCACGCTATTTGTCTGAGTTTCACAAGCTCAGCATCGATCAGTATCAGTCTTCGGTGTTTCATCTGTTTCCGTATGCAACCGCCAGCTATGATTTCAAAGGCGATGCGCGCGACGGCAAAGTCGGTGGCGATTTGTATTGGAAACCCTCTGGCGATTTACAGCTAACCGCCGCACTGAATCCGGATTTTGGCCAAGTTGAAGCCGACGAACTGGTGGTCAATTTTGACGCAATCGAGACGTTTTTCTCTGATCGGCGGCCGTTTTTCACCGAAAATCAGAGTTTATTCGATATTCGCACGCCAGATAATGGCCTATTGATTTACACGCGGCGCATCGGCGGTCCGCGCGATGATAATAGCGGCCGGGCGAGCGAAATTGATGTCGCGCTGAAAGTCAATGGTTCGGCGGCCGGGTTTTATTATGGCGTGCTCGCCGCGCAAGAAAGCGAATACGCCGACGACATTGGCAGTTTGTTTTACGCGCAACGTTTGCTGCGCACTGGCGAGCGCTACAGTGTCGGTTACCTTGGCACCTACGTCGAACGGCCGTTCTTACTGCGCGAAGGCTTAGTCAACGCCATTGATGCCAATTGGCGCGCCAATGCATACTGGGCGCTAACTGGCCAAGTCATTAGTAGTCAGGTTGATCAACCAGGTGCCGACAAGAATGGCGCTGGCATTTGGGCCCGTATCGACTACACGCCAAGCCCCGCTTGGCGGCAGGAGTTGGAACTCACCCATTTTGATCGCGAACTCGACTTCAACGATATGGGTTTCCAGCGGCGCTCCAGCCTAAATGAAGCCGAGTGGACCATTCAACACCAGCAGCCAGTGGACGACCAGAGCTCCTGGTTACGTGGCCGCAATTGGCTTTTAGAATTACAGGCGCGCAGCAATGATAGAGGCGATCGACTGCCTACGGTATTAATCCTCGGAAACCGTTTGCAGTTACGCACTGGCGGCGAAATTTCACTAAACTATTACGGAGAATCCTCCGGTTACAACGACTTGATTTCGCGCGGCAATGGCTTGGTTAAATTGCCCTCGCGCAGCCAATACTACCTAGAATACGAAACACCGCGCATTGGCCGCTGGCAGTTTGAATTCGCCGGCCGATCATTCGAACAGGGCATCGGTGGCAGTGCCAGGGAAATCGGCGTAGAAGCCACCTATTTTGCCAGCGATAGACTCACCGTCGATGGCTATTTGTATGCCTCGGACAGCAGTGATTGGCTACTCTGGCAGCAAGACACGCTATTGGCACGATTTAGCAATAAAGAACTGAATAGCCAACTTAATTTCAACTGGTTCCCAGCCGCCAAACACGAGGTGCGTTTCAAACTGCAATGGTTAGCGATTAATGCAAATGATGCGCGCGCGGTGCGGATTGGCGCCGGCGGCCGTTTGCTGGCGAGCAACGACGTAATCCCCAATTTTACCGTCAATAATTTTGGCTTGCAGCTGCGCTACCGCTGGGAGTTTGCGCCGCAATCTGATCTATATGTGGTTTATGGCCGCGGCGGTTTTGTCGAAAAGGAAAACCAGGAAACTGATTTTGGCGAATTACTAGACGCCGCTTTTTCATTGCGCGACGCCGACCAGATTCTGGTAAAATTGCGGCGCCGCTTTTAGCCCGTATTTTTCATAAATAACACACGCCCTCGCTTGCCTCTTGATTCATGAAACATGCGGGCTAGCAGCTCAGCGCCCCGGCGCGATTCGTGCGCTCAAATAACCCCGGCCGCGTTCCATGAGCGCCACGAAGCCCATTTCATCTCCGTCATCAATGCAGCGCGTCAGTTCGTCGACCGCGCGTTTCAACCCGCCCAGCGCTTCGCCGCGGTAGGCGTTCAGGCTCTGGATTTCGTAATACAAACGCGGGTTTTCGTTGGCGACGCCACTGGCGATCTTCAGCTGACGATCAAAGGTCGTACTCGACATCTGCGCTAATTTGGGCGCTGCTTCGCCGGAATTGGCGAGCGCGCTGAAAAACACAATATTGAGTGCGTGGCTCAAACCCAGCACGTAGGCGATCAAATGATCGTGCTCGGCCAACGGCATTTCGACTGCCTGGACCATGGTCTCGGCGAACAAGGCGCGCGCGTCTTTGACCACATCTGGCGCGCCGACCGGCATAAAGATCACATGCCGATCGGACAACAAATCGGTATCTGGGCCAAACATCGGGTGCACCGAACAGACCCGCAATCCTGCTGCGGCGCAGGCTTTCAGACCCTCGACCAACGGTGTTTTTAATGAGCCAATGTCAAACACCAGGCCAGCCGGTTTGCACTGCGCCAAGGCCAGCAAGATGTCATTGCTACGCCGTAAAGGCGCCGCGACGATGATCAATTCCTGATCAAGCGCGCTGTCCTGCCAATCCGGGCGCGAAGTGGCCCCATCGGGTGCGCCGCTGGGATCGGCAACCTCAATATCGAAACCTTGCGCGGCCAAAAACCGCACAAACCAACGCCCCATGCGTCCATTGCCACCAATAATCAGCGCCCGTCGGCCGCCACCCTGACCTCCCAGGCGCACACGATCTTGCTCTTGGGTGGTGAGCGACGATTCGATCAATAGCTTCAGGACTTGCTCGGCAATGTCCGGATCAAGGCCAGCGGCAGTGGCGCGCGCGCGCACATGGGCAATGACCTCGCGTTCGCGCTGGAAGTCGCGCAACTGTTTGCCCTGCGCATGTTTCCAACGGCCAATTTCGGCAACCAAAGCCTGACGCTTGGCAATGGCGGCAATCAAATCGGCATCGACCGAATCGAGCTCAGCGCGCAATTCAGAGAGCGGGCGCGTGGTAATGGGCGAATCGGTCATGAAGCAGCCTGCGCTTGGGCATAAAGCCGCGAGCTTAACTGCGCCGCATGGAAGAACCAACCAAATCGCCGGTCAAAAACGAAAACATCGCAAGACGTGGTAACCGCTAACCGCTGATGTACTGCGTAAGTTGCGCAATTTCAGCGTCTTGCGCTTGGATAATGGCGCGTACCAAGTCGCCAATCGAGAGCATGCCGATAACCCTGTCGCCATCAAGTACCGGCAGGTGGCGGATGCGCCGATCCGTCATCAGGCGCACGCACTCGCGGGTGGTGGACTTCGGAGACACCGTGATCAGCGGCGCAGGCGTCATGATCGACGCGATCGGCGTGTCTTTCGACGAACGTCCAAGCAGAATGACTTTGCGAGCGTAATCGCGCTCGCTCAAGATGCCGACTAGGCGCTCGCCGTCCATGACTAGCAGAGCACCGATGCTCTTTTCGGCCATCAAACGAATTGCGTCGATGACCGGATCCTCAGGCCGCAGGCTAAACACCCCAGGGCTTTTCTCTGCGAGCAACTGGCTGACCGGAACCATCGGGTGCCTCCTGCGGTGCGCTTCGACTGGTGCATTATTTTCACGTTAACGCTCCAGGTGCAAACGATTTGTGACCTGAGATGCGCTCAATAGCCGGCCATATAGCTCGATAGGGCGCTTCTTCGGAAAATCCCTTGTGCGACCAAACGGGCTTAGTCGGGCGATCGACTCATTGCGGGATGCTTTTTTCAACCCGAGAATGCGCCGTTTATGCGAAAGGATCAGCGATGAGCGAGCGTGACCAGTCCACGCGTCTAGCAGCCTGTCGGGCTTTGCGCGTGAGATGCGTTGTGAGGCTGGACGGCTGC
>CAZLSB010000026.1:10512-24600 GCA_964561825.1 uncultured Xanthomonas sp. | reverse complement strand
GGGTAATGATCGCCAAAAGGACTTCCGGCGCACTCGCGAGGAAAGTCCGACAGGCTACTTGGGCGCGGCCTACGCTGGCACATCTTCCACCGGTGGCTTGACCACCAGTTGCGCCACGATGATGCCAATCTCGTAAAGGATGCACATGGGAATCGCCAGCATCAGCTGACTGACGACATCCGGCGGCGTCAGGATGGCGGCGATCACAAAGGCGGCGACAATCACATAGGAGCGCGCAGCGCGCAGCTGCGCGACCGTTACCCAGCGCAGGGCAACTAGAATCACCGTGGCGACGGGTACTTCGAAAGTAACACCAAAGGCTAGAAAAATGACCAGCACAAAATCCAGGTAGCGGGTGATATCGGTCATCACCATCACCCCTTCCGGAGCAACCGCCTGCATGAAACTAAACACCGTTGGCAATACCAGAAAATAAGCAAAGGCACAGCCCAGATAAAATAGCAGCGTGCTGGAAATCAACAACGGTACCGCTAAACGCTGTTCATGACGGTACAAACCCGGCGCAATAAACGCCCAGATCTGATACAGCACATATGGCATCGCCAGAATCAGCGCGACAAAAAAACTGAGCTTCAACGGTGTGAAAAATGGAGATGCCGGATCGATCGCGATCATTTGCGCGCCTTCCGGCAAGGTCGATCGGAACGGCTCGGCCAACATTCCGTAAAGGCGATTACCAAACGGAATCAAGCCCAGCGCCAACAGCAGCCAGCCGACTAGCGCATGCAATAAGCGTGTTCTGAGTTCGACCAGATGCGATAGAAAACCCTGGCTGCCTTCGTCCTGATCAGCGGCGGGTTGCATCGTCGATGGCTTTTATCGAGTCATTGATTTCGCTGGCCTGTTTGGCCAGCGGCTCGGTGATGCTGCGGATGGTTTCCGATGGTTGCGAAATACTCTGCAGCGTACGTTTGAGGTCTTCATCACGCACTTCACGTTCAATCTCGGCTTTAACCGATTCAAAACTCGCCCTAGCCTTGCGCAATAAAGCACCTACCGTCCGCGCTGCCCCTGGCAGGCGCTCGGGGCCGAGCACGAGCAATGCGACCACGGCAATTAGCAGCATTTCTGCAAACCCGATATCAAACACGACTTTAGCTCTTTTGCGCGGGCTCTTTATCAGCTTCGGTTACGGCGACGACCGGTTTAGGATCTGCTTCTAGTTTTGCCGGGTCGTTGCTTTCGCTTAAGCCCTGTTTGAAGCCCTTAATAGCGGCGCCAAGATCACTGCCCACGTTGCGCAGTCGTTTAGTGCCAAATAGCAGCAAGACGACCGCTAAGACCACGACCCAATGGCCGATACTCCAAGTGCCCACGATCTACTCCTGTTGACTTTAAGTGTTGAGCATAACGCTCGTCTGCTGAAGCTGGCCTATGGACGCCGATCAGCGCGAGGTCTGTTCTTCCAATTGATCGCGAAATTCGACAATAAATCCCGGCGCGCCACGCACCCGACCCTCAAACAGCGCGCGCGGCGAGGTTCCGGCGCCGTAGACGCGCTCAATCGCGTCGTAATCCAGGCCTAACACCGAACCATCCAGCGCAACCCCAGCAAACAGCCCTCGGGTGCGCGCGTAGGCCAGAATCTCCGCCTTGAAATCGCCATCCGTCGCCGCTGAGGCTTGACGCCCCAACGGGCCCGCAGCTACCGACGCATCGGCGCCAAGCGTGAATTTCCCCGAGACCAAATTATCTACCCCGCGAGGCGTACGAAATACCAGGATGATATCCGCGGACTGCACGCCGGCCTGGAAGCCAAAACTGCCGCCGGTGACGCTGATAAAGGCAGGATTTGACCATGTGCCATCCGCCATGCGCACCGAAATCAATCCCTTGCCACGTCGACCGCCGATCACCAGTCCAACCTTGACGACTTCGGGAATCACCGCGATCGCATAAGCTTTGGACAACAAAGATGCGGGAATCTCGCTGTCGGGGGTGGATTGCACTTGTTTGAGCACGGCCAGCGCTGTTTCGGCGCGCTTTTGTTCCTTTCGTCCCGCCCAAGCAGGCGAACTGGCCAACAGCCCAACAACAGCCACAGCGACCAAGGCACTCAAAAGTCTGTTCAATCGCGTTTGCATAAGCTCAGCTCCAGTGTGGCGAGGCTTGGCATGTCTGCTTCAAACCGCTGACATTCAGATCACCCGCAGCGCTGCAGCATGCCGCAGCCAAACTTAGGCTGCTGTGAACGCTTAAGCAGCCTTGGAGCGCAACGCGACGACCGACAACAGACTTAGCATCAACCCCAGGATCACCAAACCCCAACCGTTGAGCGTGGCAATCGCCGGTGGAGCGGTGGCTACCGGCGCTTGGCACACAGGGGCCGTGATGGCCAAACTTTCGACGCCAGACAGTGAAGTTGAAGCGCGGGTGGCTGCGCCCGTACTGGGATCTATTTTGAAAATCACACTCGGCTCAGGATTAATCGATGCACCGGTCATATCGGCCACACCCCACAACTGACCCGCACCATCGAAATCCAAACCGCCGTCGGTGAATCGCAACCCGGCACCCAAGGCACCCACCAGCGTTGCCCGGCCGGTTAGCGTGTCAATCGAATAGAGGTTTTCATCACCCGACGAGCCGATGCCAAACACGCCGTCATAGCGAGCGGCCAGACCCGTAATCTGCGCACCTAAACTACCTTCGCTGCCAATCAGCGTTGCCACACCGGTGCTGGTGTTCAGCCGATACAAACTACGGCGACTGTCAGAACTGGCAAAAAGACTGCCGTTACAATCAAAAGTGAGTCCAAAATCGTAGTTAGACGCACGCGTCAAACCGGTATTGCCCTCGCGACCGTCGACCGGCGTTGCACGGCCGTCCGATTGGCTCAGGATCAGCAATGTTTTGCTGGCGTCATCAATGCCGTAGAGCATGCCGCCGGCGCTCATCGCCAAGCCTTCGATGTCCGCAAATGGCGCCGAATTTGGACTGCTGCGCGCGTCACCGGCTTTGACCGATTGCCCATTCTCCAGTTCCACGCGATGCAAAGCGTCAAAGTCGCGGGGGCTTGGATCGTCAGAATTAACCACGAAACCGGTGCCGGCGAGCACCGCACCATCGGCCAACAGGGCGATGGACGCACAACTTAGGAGCAACGCGCGTCTCATTTTCATTTTATTTTTCTAACTACCACGGGCGGGCGCTGCTTTTAGTCTAACAGGACAATTATGCCCGGAGAAGTTCTGTATACCTTGCGCGCACGCTGGTTTCGCGCATGCTTACGCACTTTCGCGTGGGTGAAAGACATGGCGAAACGATATGCCGTGGACTTGTTCAGCCCCTTCCCTCACAAACCAGGGTCAGGGGACCGCGACTAAAAGTCAGAGATTCCCTAGCGGCACATTGATATGCCGTCAACTTCAGACCTTTTTTAGAGTGTTTTGTATGACAGAGTTTCTGGGTAGCACGGAACACGCGGGTCACCAGCGCGCCGAGCTGACGGCCGTGGTGTTGGTCAATTTAGGCACTCCGGATGCGCCCACGCCGTCCGCCTTGCGGCGCTACTTGGCAGAGTTTTTGTCCGACCCGCGGGTGGTAGAAACGCCGCGCTGGTTGTGGTGGCTGATTCTACATGGTGTCATTTTGCGCATCCGACCGGCGCGCTCGGCGCGCGCTTATGCGTCAATCTGGACCAAAGAAGGCGCGCCCTTACTCACCGGCAGTCGCGCGTTGACCGCAGCGGTCGCCGCCGAACTTGGCGCCAGCTTGGGCAAGGCCGCGCCAGTGGTGAAATTGGCGATGAGTTATGGCAATCCCAACCTACGCACGGTGTTAGAGGAACTGCGCTCGCAAGGCTTACGGCGCATCTTGGTCGTGCCGCTTTATCCGCAATATTCGGGCAGTACGACTGCATCGGTGTTTGACGCGCTCAGCCTGCAAATGCGCGGCTGGCGCTGGCTGCCGGAACTGCGTTTTGTCACCGATTATTTTCGCGAGCCTGGCTATGTAGCGGCATTAGCCGCCAGCGTGCGCGAGCATTGGCAAAACCATGGACGAGGTGAGCGTTTATTGCTGAGTTTCCACGGCATACCGGCGCGTTACTTAAAAGCTGGCGATCCATATTTCTGCCAATGTCAGGTTACCGCGCGCCTGTTACGTGAAACGCTAGGTTTATCCGAGCAAGAACTTTACGTGACTTTTCAATCGCGCGTCGGCCGTGAAGCTTGGCTGCAGCCCTACACCGATCAGACATTGATCCGTTGGGCAAAGATGGGGGTGCGGCGGGTGGATGTGATGTGCCCAGGATTCGCGGTCGATTGCCTGGAAACCACCGAAGAGATCGCCGATCAAAACGCCCACGCTTTTGTGGGAGCGGGCGGTGAGCGGCTTGCTTATATTGCGGCGCTCAATCACCGCCCGGATCACGTCAGCATGTTCGTTGATTTGATCCGCCGCCAACTGAGCGGGTGGCCAATCGAAGCTGATGCCGATCTGTCGCAACGGCCGGCTCGCGTCGATAAAGTCAAAGCAGGCCAGGACTGGGTAAAGTGAGGCATCCATGAGCTTATTTGCAGACGCCGAGGAATGGCAGCTGAGCGTAGGTGCGCGCACCTGGGCCGGATTGGCTTGGGGGCCGACAGATGCGCCACCAGCGCTGTTATTGCATGGCTGGTTGGACAACGCCGGTAGTTTTGGGCCCTTGGCCAGACTCTTGCCCAAGCGCCGCGTGTGGGTGCCCGATCTTCCAGGCCACGGCCGCAGCGGCCATCGACCCGCGGGTTGTTGGTATCACTTTGTCGACTATGTCAGTGATTTGCTGGCGTTGACGCAGGCGCTGGGCTTGCAGCGCTTTGATTTGATCGGTCACTCAATGGGCGGCGCCATTGCAACGCTGATGGCCGCCGCGTTTCCCGAACAGATCGAACGATTGGTGCTCATTGAAGCGCTCGGACCCCTGGCGCGCCCGGCCGATGCAGTGGTCACGGATTTGCGTCGCGCCGTGGATGCGCGCTTAGCGCTGGCGGACAAACAACTCAAAGTGCATCCAGACCGGGCGAGTGCGAGGCGAGCACGCATGCTTGCCAATGGCCTCAGCGAGGCTGCCGCCGATGCCTTGATCGAGCGCGCGCTGATGCCAGCCGCCGGCGGTTATGTGTGGAGTTCCGATCCACGTCAGACCTTGCCGACACCGATTCGCGGCACGGAAGAACAATATTTGAGTCTGCTACGCGCGATCAGTGCGCCGACCTTGGTCATTTTTGCTGATCCACCCACGCCCTACCTGAGCGGCGCCGATGCGCAACGCCGTTTAGACGCGCTACGCCCCGCACAGGTAGCGCGGTTACCCGGTAGTCATCACTTGCACCTGGAGGATGCCGCGCCGGTGGCAGCGTTATTGGGGGAGTTTTTGGGGTAAGGGCTCGTAAGGAAATAACTTGGACTTTTGGCCGTCGGATTGGGATGCGATGCGAGGCGCGATGAGCGCGGTGTGGCGCGCCACACAAGCGATTCGCAACGAGGCAGCGCGCCCAATCCGGCGAGCAAAAAGTTCAAGTTATTGACGAACGAGCCCTAAGGCCCAAAGTGAGCCAAATACTGTCGCTGCCGCCGGGCGGGCTCACTCCGCCTAACCAGCCGGACAAAGCCGGCAGCAACACCAACACCAACACCATCGCCAAATCTTCAACCACCAACCAACCCACCGCGATGCCTCCGTTGATGGATTCCAGCAGCCCTCGGCTTTCTAGGGCCCTTAGCAACACCACGGTGCTCGCCACAGATAGGCAAAGCCCAAAAACCAAGCCCGCTCCGAAGGACCAGCCCCACCAATAGGACAATCCCCAGCCCATCAGCGTGGCGGCGGCCATTTGCAGCACAGCGCCAGGCAGCGCGATTTTGCGCACTGCGAGCAAGTCGTCCAAAGAGAAATGCAGCCCTACGCCAAACATCAACAACATCACGCCAATCTCAGCCAACTGCATGGATAGCGCAACATCGGCGACGAATCCCGGCGTACTCGGTCCAATCAAGATACCTGCCACCAAATAGCCCACCAAGGCTGGCAAGCGCAGCTTGACCGCAACGTAGCCCAAGATCAGCCCAAATCCCAACGCCGCCGCGATAGTGGTGATCAATGGAATGTCGTGTGGCATCAGACAACCTTGTTGGTGGCGGGGATTCGAAAAAAAGCGATTCGCGCAGCAAAGCCCGCTTGGCCCGACGGTTAAGCAAATGAGGTTTCTAAGGTTAAGGCTCGCAGCCACGCGGAATCAGTACAGTCTGCGCCGCTACTGTACCTGTGCATTCTGACAATACCGACTATTCATCGCCTTGACCTTGCGTGACAATGACACTGGATGCGAGTCAAACTGATGCGTGATCCATGGTCGGGGTGAGAAGCGTTCGATCACAGATCGAACCCAGCAGAGGTTCGGCTCTGGTGGACCACGCCATACGCGCCCGAATGGCGAAGATCGCCGCATGTTCGGCGGTGATCGTGACTGGACAGCGGCCGCACGGACAAGCAGACTACGCGGCCTTGACCTTGCGACCCTCGAGAATGGCGCTCTTACTGCTGCTCAACGGTCCCAATCTCAATTTGCTCGGTAGTCGCGAGCCGCAAATCTATGGCCATACCACGCTGGCGCAGATTGAGCAGGAACTGACCGAGCAGGCGAGTGCGGCGGGGCATCAGTTGCAGTGTTTGCAGAGCAATGCCGAACACGTGTTGATTGATCGAATTCATGCGGCGCGCATGGACGGCGCCCGCTTTATCGTCATCAATCCCGGGGCGTTCACCCATACCAGCATTGCCTTGCGTGATGCACTGGCAGGTGTGGCCATTCCGTTTATCGAAGTGCACTTAAGCAATGTGCATGCACGCGAAGCGTTTCGACAGCGCTCCTATCTTTCCGACATCGCCGTGGGTGTGATCACCGGGCTGGGTGTCGATAGTTACCGACTAGGCTTGGACGCGGCAATGCGCCGCGTCAACTAAGTCTCCTTTTGAATTGATTGCGACAGCGACCTCTGGAGTTCGGCCATGGCCATGGATATTCGCAAGATCAAAAAATTGATCGAATTGCTCGAAGAATCAAATTTAGCCGAGATGGAAATCCGCGAGGGCGAAGAAACGGTGCGCTTGAGCCGTTGGCCGAAGAATATGCCGATGATGAGCGCGGCGCCGCAGCCCACCCATTACCAAGTCGCGCCCGGCGCAGCACCTAGTCCTTCGGCGGCGAGCGCCGTAGCGGAAGCCAATCAGGCCGAACCCAAATTCGAAGGCCAAGTGGTGCGTTCACCGATGGTCGGCACCTATTACGCCGCCTCCGCACCCGCCGCTGCGCCATTTCTCAAGATCGGTCAACTGATCAAAGTGGGCGATACCATCGGCATTATCGAAGCCATGAAGATGTTCAACCCGGTCGAAAGTGAAGTGGCGGGAACGGTCATCAAAATCCTGGTCGAAAACGGCCAACCGGTCGAATTCGACGAAGCCCTAGTGGTGATTCAGTGATTCGCTTGTGCGGTAAAGAACTCGCTCCACTCCTAATAAACCCGCCAGCATGTGCCACGTTCAGAGCCCATCCTCGTCATGCTTGAAAAAATCGTTATCGCCAATCGTGGCGAAATCGCGCTCCGCATCTTGCGCGCTTGCCAGGCGCTGGGCATTAAAACCGTTGCCGTGCATTCGACCGTTGATCGCAATTTGAAACATGTGGCGATGGCAGACGAGTCCGTCTGCATCGGCCCGGCAGCGGCAAAAGACAGCTATTTGAACGTTCCTGCCTTAATTGCCGCAGCGGAAGTCACCGACGCGCAAGGCATTCATCCCGGTTACGGCTTTTTGTCCGAAAACGCCGATTTTGCCGAACGCGTGGAAGAATCGGGTTTCGTGTTTATTGGACCGCGCCCAGAAACCATTCGCCTGATGGGCGATAAGGTGTCGGCCATCACCGCGATGAAACAAGCCGGCGTGCCGTGCGTGCCAGGTTCCGGCAAACCACTCAGCGACGATGCCGCAGACAACGCGCGCATTGCCAAAGCAATTGGCTACCCGGTGATTATCAAAGCCTCCGGCGGCGGCGGCGGACGTGGAATGCGCGTGGTGCACACCGAGATGGCCTTGTTGAATGCGGTCGCGGTGACCCGCGCGGAAGCCAAAAGCGCATTTAGCAATGACCAGGTGTATTTAGAGAAATACTTAGAAAATCCGCGCCATATCGAAATCCAAGTGCTGGCCGATGGCCAAGGCAATGCGATTCATTTGGGCGAGCGGGATTGTTCCATGCAACGCCGCCACCAGAAAGTGATCGAAGAAGCGCCAGCGCCGGGCATTTCAGAGAAACAGCGCGCCGAAATCGGTGAAGTGTGCGTACAAGCGTGCAGACGCATTGATTATCGCGGCGCGGGCACCTTCGAATTTTTATTTGAGCGCGGCAAGTTCTACTTTATCGAGATGAATACGCGCATCCAGGTAGAACACCCAGTCACCGAAATGGTCACCGGCGTTGATCTGGTGACCGAACAGATTCGCGTCGCCTCTGGCGAAAAACTGCGCTACAAACAATCGGATATTGTGATGCGCGGACATGCCATTGAATGCCGCATCAATGCCGAAGATCCAAACACCTTTATGCCTTCACCCGGCACCGTGAGCCGTTACCACCCACCGGGCGGCCCGGGCATCCGCATGGAAACGCATTTATACGATGGCTACAAAATCCCACCCAATTACGACGCGATGATCGCCAAAGTTATCGCCCACGGCCCAGACCGCGCCACCGCAATCGCCCGCATGCGCGTAGCCTTAAGTGAATTGGTCATCCAAGGCATTAAAACCAATATCCCCTTACAGCAGTCGAATATGCTCGATCAAATGTTCCAAGTCGGTGGATTTAATATCCATTATTTGGAGCGCAGACTGGCAGAAGCGCGTAAGTAATTGAGTTGTAAGGGCGGGTAACCCGCCCCTACCCAATGCACGACCAACCATCAACCAACAACCACCAACCCAAAATGCCCTGGCTAGAACTACACCTTCGTCTTGAATCTGCCGAACACGGTGCGGTTGAAAACGCGCTTGATGCGGTGGGTGCGCTTGCGCAAACGCTGACCGATGCCGAGGACCATCCGGTGTTGGAGCCCGCACCGGGGGAAACGCCGCTGTGGCCGCATTTGCAATTGCAGGCCTTGTTTCCCGTCGAGCGTGACCCGCTCGAGTTGTTGGTGGCGCTGGACGGCAAACTGCCCGAACAGGTCTTGCGCAGCGCGCGTTTTGCGCGGCTGGACGACCGCGACTGGACGCGCGCGTGGATGGATCATTACCAACCGATGCGTTTTGGTCGGCGCTTATGGATTTTCCCCACTACCATTGAACCACCGGCCGATCCCGATCTGGTCGTGGTGCGACTCGACCCGGGCTTGGCGTTTGGCACCGGCACCCACCCAACCACCGCGCTGTGCCTAGATTGGTTAGACGGGCTCAGCTGGAGTGGCGAGAACGTGTTCGATTACGGCTGCGGCTCCGGCGTGCTGGCGGTGGCCGCCTTGCGCTTAGGCGCCGGCCACGCTTGGGGCTTGGATAATGATCCGCAGGCTTTGATCGCTTCGCACGAAAACGCCCAGCGCAATGGGGTGCTTGAACACCTGAGTTTACTGACTCCGAATAGTGTGCGGCCGGCGGCGTGTGATCGATTATTAGCCAATATTCTGCTTAACCCGTTGCTAGAAATGGCCGATGCAATTGCGCGCACGCTAAAACCGGGTGGTTTAGCGGCATTCTCCGGCATGCTGAAAGGCCAAGAAGTCGAATTAATCGAACGCTATCGCGCTTTGTTTGAGAATTTCGACGTGGTCCAGCGTGAGGATTGGATTCGGGTCACCGCTGTTCGTCGCGTTTAAGCCCGCAATCCAGAGACTTTCGGGACACCAAAAGCCAAGTCGCTGGATTGCCGCGGTCGCTTAAGGCTCCCTCGCAATGACGAGTCTGGTGGGTTCATGTGCGCATTTTCCGACGGTCAACCGATGCACTCAGAAGCGGGTGGCTCGCAAGCAGGCTATCCTTCGCGCCATGTACACACAATGCGGGCGCTGTCTCACGGTTTACCGCCTCCAGGCCGAAGCACTGGCGCGTTCGCGCGGGCAGTTTCGTTGCGGACACTGCGGGCACGTCTTTGACGGCTTGGAGCGGCTGATCGAACGTCTGCCGGAAACGCCGTTCCAAGATTTACCGGAAGAAGAGTCCAGCCCAACGCCGGTGGTGCTGAGTATTCCAGCCATGCGCCCGGCACCGCGCCAGCCCAACTTTGATGGCAACACACCGTTAACAGCAAGCCGCGATGGGCGCCGCGAGCCACGCTTGCCGGGTGAATGGATTGCGCATGATCGCGACAATCGCGGTCGCGGCGCGCCCGGCCCTAGCGCGGAGCCGCGCACTGCCGTGCGCATCCAGGGCGCCAGTCAACGCGCGATGGCAACCCGACCGCCGAGCAATTCGGGCTGGTGGTTCGGAGGTGTCGTATTGACCTTGGTGCTGGTTGGCCAAATCGGCTACGCGGAGCGCACCAAGCTACTGGAAGACGCGCGTTTGCGCCCCTGGTTGGACCGCGTCTGTGATCAGCTTAATTGCCAATTACCGATGCGTAGCGCGGTGGAGGCTATCCGCTTGGTGAGCCGCGAAGTCCGCCCACACCCGAATGCACCGAAAGCGCTGATGATCAGCGCCAGCATGGTCAATGATGCCGATTTCACCCAACGTTTCCCGGTGGTTGAAGTGACGCTGTCAGACCTCGGCGATCGGGCGATCGCCAAACGCCGCTTTGTACCGTCCGAGTACCTAGCCGAAGCGCAAAGTGTGCAGCGCGGATTCCCGGCCGGCGCCACCACGCCTCTGGTGTTTGAGGTGGCCGATCCGGGCCAAGAGGCCATGGCTTTCGAGTTTAGGTTTTTGCCGGTACCGTAGGCAAAGGCAGCGGAGCACGCTCCGCTGCATAAGCAGGCTTCAGGCGCGCCAGCGATAACCGACGCCGTGCACGGTATCGACCGCATCGAATTCGTGATCGACGGCGACAAATTTTTTGCGAATGCGTTTGATATGGCTGGTGATCGTGGCTTCGTCGACCACCACTTGCGCGGCGCTCATCAATTGATCGCGATTTTTCACATGGCCGGGATAACGCGCCATCGCATGCACGATCCAAAATTCGGTCACTGTTAGCGGCACATCGATATCGCGCCAGGTGACGCGCATCCGATCGCCTTCCAGCTTCAGGTGACCGTGTTCTAACAACTGATCCTTGCCGGCCGGCTGGCTCAACGCCTCCACGCGTCGGAACAAAGAGACAATCCGCGCCAGCAAGTGCTGCAGGCTGATGTCCTTGGTCAAATAGTCATCAGCGCCCAGGCGCAGCCCGGAAATGATGTCCAAATCGGCATCGCGCGCGGTCAGAAAGATGATCGGCAAGGACGTCGAGCGCTGGCGCAGTTCTCGGCACAGTTCGAAGCCACCCTCTGGCTCGTCTCCCAGGCCGATGTCGATCAGTACCAAATCAGGCATGCGCAGGGTAAACGCACTGGATGCCTGTGGACGCGATGCAAAGGTCTGCACATCGTAGCCGTAGCGTTTTAATGCGTCGGCGTAGTTGGCGCGAATTGCGGGTTCATCTTCGACGATTGCGATTTGTCGGGCCATGGGTTCCATGCTGCGATTTGGGTCGGCGCGAACGGTAGGCCGCGCCGCCACATAGGGCAAGCGCCAGCGGCGGCTTGTCCGAGTTTTGCCCGATCAGATGCTCACCTTTAAATGTGACGGCGCGCCGCAACAAAGCCCATCAAACCGAGCAGCAGGCCAAGCAAGACCAGCGCGTAGCTACCCAGCGTGGGGATGCCCGCAACCAAAAAACCCACCTGCACATTGACTACAGCGCTGTTATTGCCAGGAACGGGATCGGTGGTGCCTGAACTGCTGAGCGCATTGATGGCACTGCTGCCTGGGTTGTTGCTAAACGCCACCACCTGCAGCATGCGGCTCACGCTGGGTGCCGTGGCGCCCGCCCAGGTGCATACAAGGCTGCCGGTCGTGCCCACTTGCGGCATGCTGCAGGTCGCGCCGGCTGCCGTGTGACTGGTGTAGCGGAAGTCAGGCGAAAGCGTGACTGACACCACCACGTTTTGCGCATCGCTGGGGCCGAAGTTCTGACTGGTCGCCGTGAAGGTCACTGGCACATTGACGTTGGTCGCCGTAGCCGAGGGCAGCAAGCTGATCAAACGCAAATCGGCCGAGGTGATGACTGCCGTCGTCGTCGTGGCGCTGTTATTGCCGAGGATCGGATCTGGGGTGGTCGACGCAGCGGTCGCCGTGCCGGTGATCGTTGTGCCCGTCAGCACTGCCGGGGCCAGCGCAAACACGTAGGTGCTTTGCACCGAGGCGCCAGCGGCCAGCGTACCGATCGCACCCGGCGCGGTGACTAGCGTCGTGCCAACCGGAGCCGCCATCGCAACCGTGACGCTCGCCGCAGCGCTCGGTCCGGCGTTAGACACGGTCAGCGTATAGGTCAGGTTGGTGCCAGCAGTCACCGGATCCGGAGCGTCGCTGATCGTGACCGACAGATCGGCCTCCGGCGTCAACGTGTCGGTATCGGTCGCGCTGTTATTTGCCGCGTTTGGGTCCGTAGGTCCGCCACCGGGCCCGGCGATGCTGGCCGTGTTGCTGACCGAACCGGTCGCATTGGCAGGCACTGAGCAGGTTGCGCTGTAGGTTGCAGTGCCACCACTCGGCAAATTAACGCTATCGGCGATATTGCCAGTGCCGGCGGCAGCACAGGTGCCACCCATAGCACCCGCGCAAGTCCAAGTGCACGCAGTCAGCGGCGCGGCAAAATTGTCCGTAACCGTAGCTCCCGTGATCGGCGCCGGGCCGGCGTTACTGGCAACCAGCGTGTACACCAGCGGAGCGCCGGGTACCGCAGTCGTTCCGCCACTGCTCTTGGTGAGCGACAAATCGGCTTCGGTGAGACGGCAGGCACCATCGACGGCAAACGAAAATGCCAATGGGCTGCCGCCAATGACCACTTGCACCGGCGTCCAAGCTGGAACCCCCGCACCCGGCGCGATTAGGACGGCATTGTCAGTGCTGCCAGCAGCACCCGCAGAAGTAGCGAAGAAATTGTTAAACGCAGCGGCGTTCGCAACCGCCGCAGTACCAAACCCAGACAGCCAATAGGTCCTGTCGCCGTTGAGGATCAAACCGGGCGTGGCAAAGTTGGCTTCAAAGATGGAAGTGCCTAGCGCAAACGGTCCCAACAGCGTCTGCGCGGTTTCCGCAAAGGTCTGCAGCGCGGTCAAACCTGCGGTCGGCGCGTTGCCGGTGCCATCGTCGTTGAAAAGATCTACAGCGAAAACCTGCGGCGCAGTATCGGTTTGTACCATTTGCAAACGGAACTGGCTGATGTTGAATTGACCGCTGCTGCACGCGCCGCTGGGAATGCGAAAATCGTCGGCCGTGCGGGCAGTCAGTGTCCCGGCGCTGTTTTGCGAGGCCAGCGAGGTAAGACCATCGCTTTGCTCGTTGTCGAACAAGCTGCCGGGTGGCACATACAGTCCGCCAGCGGGAATGCCCTGGCTTCCATTTGCCACTGATTGCAGCGAACTTCGCGATTGTGCGGACAACGGCAAGCTCAGGCCCAGCGCAGCCAGCAAACTGGCGCCTAATAGCGTCGACTTCATTGGGAACTCCGCTGCTAATTGAGATCAATTGATCAATCAGATGGACACTTAACGATCCGTATCAAGTTCGACCTGGTGTGACCGATGCGGGATGATAGTGCTCAGGCTATAAGTCGGTCCATTGCTCCGCGCCGTCGAGATGGTTCATGTCACTTCCGCCAGTCAGTGCCGAACACACGCCATTGATGCGCCAGTACTTGGCGCTCAAAGCGGAACAACCGGATTTGTTGTTGCTGTTTCGCATGGGCGATTTTTACGAGGTGTTTTATGACGACGCGCGGCGTGCGGCGAGTTTGCTCGACATCACGCTAACCCAGCGCGGCCAATCAGCCGGCGCGCCGATCCCGATGGCCGGTGTGCCGGTCCATGCGCTGGACGGCTACTTGGCCAAAT
>CAZLSB010000026.1:0-10502 GCA_964561825.1 uncultured Xanthomonas sp. | reverse complement strand
CAAATTGGCGATCCGAAAGAAGCCAAAGGTCTGGTGGAACGCCGCATCACCCGGATCGTCACGCCCGGCACCGTGGTCGACGACGCCTTGCTCGATCAGCGGCGCGATAATTTGCTGCTGGCCGTGGCCTTTGGCGCCGTGCGCCCCGCTGCCGTCGATGCGGGCACTCGATCACATCGCGATGCGCCGGCCTTGATCGGCTTGGCATGGCTCGATTTGGGTTCCGGACGGATCCGTCTAAGCGAAATTCCGGCCAGCGCGCTCGCCGCAGAAATTGCGCGCCTAGCGCCAGCCGAAACCCTATTTCCGGAAGACTTGAACCCGCCGGCCGACGTGGAAGCGGGTCTGGTTCGTCATCTGGCAGCTTGGCACTTCGATGGTGATGCCGGTCGCCGTGCTTTGCAGCAACAATTTGCGGTGCGCGACCTGAGCGGTTTTGGTTGCGAGCACCTGACTTTGGCATTGGGCGCGGCCGGCGCGCTTTTGCAGTACGTGCGCGAGACCCAAAAAACCGCCCTGCCTCGACTGGCCAGCTTATCGGTCGAACACGGCGAGGATTCGCTGCATCTGGACGCCGCCACGCGGCGCCACTTAGAAATCGAAGAACACCCGTCTGGGCGCCGCGAACACACGCTGATTGGCGTGTTAGATCGCTGCCTGACACCGATGGGCGCGCGCCTGTTGCGCCGTTGGCTGGCGCGTCCCTTGCGCGATCACAGCGCGCTTCGGGTACGCCAAGACGCCATCGAATCGGTACGCAATCTGGCACTGATCGAGCCCCTGCGCGCGGCGCTGCAGCCGCTCGGCGATGTCGAACGCATGCTCGGGCGACTGGCCTTGGGTTCGGCGCGTCCGCGTGATCTTGCAGGCCTGCGCGATGCCTTGGCGGCCTGCCCGGCCTTGGCGCAAATTGCTGAACAAGGCAAACCCAGCGCGCTGGTCGCCTGGGCGCAGGCGCTCAACGGTTTGCAGGAAACGCAAGGCTTATTGGCGCGCGCCGTGGTCGCCGAGCCGCCAATTTTGATGCGCGACGGCGGTGTCATCGCCACTGGTTTTGACAGCGAACTCGACGAATTACGTTTGTTATCGGCCGGTGCTGACGAGTTCCTGGTCGATCTGGAACGTCGTGAGCGCGAAGCAACCGGGATCGGCAATTTACGCGTCGCCTACAACAAGGTGCACGGTTATTACCTGGAAGTGACGCGCTCGCACTTAGACCGCGTGCCGGCGCGTTGGTCACGGCGGCAAACCTTGAAAGGCGCGGAACGCTACATCACCGAAGAACTGAAACTCTACGAGGATAAAGTGCTGGGCAGTCGCGAACGCGCGCTGATGCGCGAGCGTGGTTTGTATGACAGCCTCATTTTAGAGCTACAAACCCATCTGGATACGCTGCGCGCGGCCGCCGATGCGCTGGCCCACTTGGATGTGATCGCGGCATTGAGCGATGGCGCCGAGCGCTGGAACTGGGTGCGCCCGCACTTGACCGACGAGCGCGTGCTAAAAATCCAAGCCGGACGCCATCCGGTGATCGAAATCGTGCGGCGTGAGCCCTTTGAACCCAACGACCTGGATTTGCACAGTGATCGCCGCATGCTGGTCATCACCGGCCCGAATATGGGCGGCAAAAGCACCTACATGCGACAAAACGCGCTGATCGTATTGCTGGCGCACATCGGCAGCGCGGTGCCCGCCAGCGCCGCTTTAATCGGCCCGATTGATCGAATCTTCACGCGGATTGGCGCCGGTGACGATCTGGCGCGCGGCCAATCGACGTTTATGGTGGAAATGAGCGAAACAGCGCGCATTTTGCACAACGCCAGCGAATACAGCTTGGTGCTGATGGACGAAATTGGCCGCGGCACCAGCACCTACGATGGCCTAGCGATTGCGCGCGCCTGCGCCATCGAATTGGCCGAGAAAAACCGCGCCTACACCTTGTTTGCGACGCACTACTTTGAGCTGACCGAGCTGGCCGATGAGTGTGAGGCGGTCGCCAACGTGCATCTAGACGCGGTTGAACACAGTCATGCGCTGGTGTTTTTACATACGGTCAAATCTGGGCCCGCCAATCGCAGCTTTGGTCTGCAAGTGGCCGCGTTGGCCGGCCTGCCCACGCGCGTGCTGAAGCGCGCCGCGTCGGTTTTGCGCGGCCTAGAAGCCGGAAACGCCCGTTCCGGCCGCGCCGCGCGACCAGCGGGCGCAGCCGACACGGCGAAACCCGCGCAGATTGATTTGTTTGCGCCGCCCTCCCCGGCGCTCGACGCGCTGCGCGAGATCGACCCGGACACGCTAACGCCGCGCCAGGCTTTAGATTTGTTGTATCGATTGAAGGGCTTGCTGCTTTGAGCCCTGGCTCATGGGGGAGAAGCGTTCGATCACAGATCGAACCCACCCGAAGCCCGGCACTGGGCTCTGCTGGGTCAGCGCTGTGCGCTGACGCTTTTCCTGCAGGGTGGGTTTCTGGCTTGCTCCGAGCCTTGTTCTCGACCTACGTAAGGATGACCAAATCACTTGGACTGCCACCCCGCCACAAGCGATTTCCATCACGTAGCGCAGCTTGCTAGCCTGTTAGGCTGCGCCGCCTCGCACAAAGGGTTAAATACGGATGTCAGCAGCACGCGTAATCGCTTTGTTTGTGGCCGGGCTGTTTGTCGGCACTTTGTGCAGTTTTATGATCGCCAACGCCCTGCAGCAACGCCATGCGGTGGCGAAAAGCACGATGACGTTGATGCAATATCACCTGTCACAGGCGCGCAAAAACGCACGTTCGAATGCTTGTGATGGACCTGCCGCACTCAAACACGTTACCCGTCTGCGCGCCTTAGCCGAAGATGCCACGCCGATTTTCGAACAAACAGGCTATGCCAATGCCAACTTCGAGCGTCGACGCCAAGGTTTTTTGACCGAAGTTGACCGCGGTATCGCAGCCGGCGCCGACTGCGCCGGCATCGGCAGCGCGCTGAAACCGATTGCCGACGCCTGCGCGTCCTGTCATCACGAAACGCGCTGAGGTGCGGTCGAAGCTAGCCCAGTCCCTTAGGGACCTAATGTCGGTGGAATGGCCTGCGGGTTGCATCCCTACGGAACGCTGGTCTGTTGGTGCCTTTTTTCTACCCATCGTTAGCCCCTAAGGGGCAATCTCAAAACAACGGCAGCCTACGGTCCTGGCCCTTTTACGCTTTTGGGCCACAATGACTTCTGGCGAGGAAGCTCTGCCACACTGTTAGACTCGGTCCATTGCCGATTACGCTTTAAGCCCGTGACCAAGGATTCCTCCAGCACGGACCGCGCCACGATCATCGCCGGTCCTGATAACGACAATAAGGAGCGACCACCGCGTTTGATCGTCGTCAGTGGCGTGTTCCTCGGTCATCAGTTGGAAATCGGCAACGTTCCAGTGATTGTCGGCCGCGCAACGGAAGCGACGCTGAGCCTGCCGCACCCCAGTGTGTCGCGCAATCACTGTCGAATCTGGGCGGAGGGCGAGCAGTTCCTGATCGAAGACTTGGGTTCGACCAACAAAACCTATCTGAATGGCCAAGCAGTCATGCGCGCTGAACTGCGCGACGGTGATCAGATCGGCGTTGGCAATCACTCGCTTAAGTTCTTCCGGGGCGCCAGCCCAGAGGCTCGCTATCACCAGGAGTTGATTGATCTGGCCGTGCACGACAGCTTGACCGGCTTCTTCAATCGTCGGCATTTCCGCATGTTGTTAGACGATCAAGTCGAACGCGCGCGTAGTGGCGTCGAACTTGCGGTGTTGATTATTGATCTTGATCACTTCAAACAGGTCAACGATCAATTTGGGCATCTGGTGGGCGATCAGGTCATCGCCGGTGTGTCGCAACTGATCCGCGATCTGAGCATGGCCAGCTGTCACCTGGGCCGCTTGGGCGGCGAAGAATTCGCCATTGCGCTGCACGACACCACGTACCAGGGAGCCTGCGCAACCGCCGAAACGGTGCGTGCGGCGATCGCTAACCATCATTTTGAAATACGCGGCGCCGCCCATCCGATCACCACCAGCCTGGGCGTCGCCAGTTGGGATCGCAGCATGCAAAACAGCGCGGATTTGCTCCGCTTGGCCGATGAGCGTTTGTATCGCGCCAAAGCAAACGGTCGCAATCGCGTCGAATCCTGATTGCCTGAATCGCTGCCATCGCGCCACCGCGGCGTATTGAGTCACAGCAGCTATGCTGCACGCCCCCCGCGTCGCTGCGCTCTGCGCGCGCCACCCTTCACTGCCTGTGTCTTCGACCTATGTCTCTTTCCCGCAGCAAACAACTGAATCGCGCAGAAATCGTTGACCAGAACTTTCTAACGACGGTGCGCGCCTGGTCTGGTCAGGCCTACGCGAATGGACGCCACGGCGGCGAGGCGCTGCACGCCGGTGCCAGCTTGACCGTCGATGCCTTTGTAGATCTGTTCGACTCGCAACTGATCAGCCGCCATCTGGATTTGATGGCGCGCGTGCTGCGGGTGCAGAACAAGGTGTTTTACACGATTGGCAGTTCTGGCCATGAGGGCAACGCGATGGTCGCGCGCCTGACGCGCCACACCGACCCGGCCTTCCTGCACTATCGCTCCGGCGCTTTCATGGCGGAGCGCTTTCGCAAATTGCCTGGCATGGATCCTATCCAAGATTCCGCGCTGTCCTTTGCGGCGAGCAAACTCGATCCAGCGTCGGGCGGTCGCCACAAGGTGTGGGGCAGCAAGCCCTTGTGGGTTTTACCGCAGACCTCGACCATCGCCAGCCATCCACCGAAGGCCTTTGGCACGGCGATGGCGATCGACCAAGCCAAACGCATTGGCCACCAGCTGCCGATTCCCGACGACAGCATCGTCATTTGCAGCTTCGGTGACGCCAGCGCCAATCACTCGACGGCGCAAGGCGCCTTCAACGCCGCCGAATGGGCCGGCTATCAGCAAATCAAGGCGCCGGTGTTGTTTGTGTGCGAGGACAACGGCATCGGCATCTCGGTGCGCACGCCTAGCGGTTGGATCGCGCATAGCTTTGCGCAGCGCCAGCACATGAAGTACTTCTATGCCGATGGTTTGGATCTGGCGCGCGGTTTTGAGCAGGTCGCCGCGGCGGTCGATTATTGTCGCGGTGAGCGCAAGCCGACCTTCTTGCATCTGCGCACCACGCGTTTGATGGGTCACGCCGGCACCGATTTTGAGATCGAATATCGCAACTTTGACGATATCTGGGCCGGCGAAGCCGCCGATCCGCTGTTGCGCTCGGCGACGCTGGCGCTGGAACACGGCGTTTACACGCCAGAGCAATTGATCGCCCACTACGAGAGCATTCGCAAACGCTGTTTTGCCGCCGCCCAAGCTGCCGACCAAACGCCCAAACTGACCGAACTGGCCGACGTCATGGCGCCGCTGGCGCCCTACAGCCCAGACGCGGTGATGGCCGAAGCCACGCGCGCGCCGGACCGTGAGGCACGCGCCACGCTGTTTGGTGCCACGCTGCCGGAGCAGCAGCCGCCCAAACATCTGGCAATACAAATCAACCAGGCGCTGCACGATTTGTTGCTGAAGTATCCACAATCGCTGTTGTTTGGCGAAGATGTCGCCCAAAAAGGCGGCGTTTACACGATTAGCAAGGGCTTGTGGAACAAGTTTAAAGGCGCGCGGGTGTTCAATACCCTGCTCGATGAGACCACCATTTTGGGCCTGGCGCAGGGCTTGGCCAATCTGGGCATGCTGCCAATCCCTGAAATCCAGTATCTGGCCTATTACCACAACGCCTGCGATCAAATCCGCGGTGAAGCGGCCTCGCTGCAATTCTTCAGCAATAACCAGTATCAAAACCCGATGGTGATCCGCATTGCCGGTTTGGGTTACCAAAAGGGCTTTGGCGGGCACTTCCACAACGACAACTCAATGGCCGCGCTGCGCGATATCCCGGGGTTGACCATCGCCTGCCCGAGCCGCGGCGATGACGCCGCGATGATGTTGCGCACGCTGATGGCGCTGTCCAAAGTCGATGGCCGGGTGTCGGTGTTTTTAGAGCCAATCGCGCTGTACATGACTAAGGATTTGTACGCCGCCGGCGACGGACTATGGCAAACCCCTTACCCGGCGCCGGATCAGGCGATCGCGCTGGGCGAACCGCGCATCTACGAAGCACAGCACAGCGATCTGCTGATCATCAGTTACGGCAACGCGATGCCGATGTGCCTGCGCGTGGCGCGCCAGTTGCAAGAAGAGCGTGGCATCCACACGCGCGTGATGGACTTACGCTGGCTGCAACCACTCAACGATACCGCCATCGCCGCCCACGGCCGCGACTGCGCGCGCATTTTGGTGGTCGACGAAGGCCGCAAGAGCGCCGGCGTCGGCGAGGGCGTGATCACCGCGCTGATTGAAGGCGGCTGCGGCGACAAAGCCATCGCCCGCGTCTGCGGCAGCGACACCTACACACCGCTGGCCGGCGCCGCCAATCTGGTATTGCCATCCGATGCCACGATCAAAGCAGCGGCCAAAGCGCTGCTGGATCGCTGAGGCCCTCTGCCCGGATGTCCGGGCTAGATCAGATGGATGCCACCGTGCACGAGGTGCCGCTCGACTTCGGCACCTAGTGCATGAACTCGTGATACTCGCTGTCGCTGCAAAAGCCCATGACGCGCTCGACACCGGCGCGGTTGTACCAAGAGCGGTCGAGCAGAACGATCTCGCCAGCGGTGGGCAAGTTGGAGACAAAGCGCTGGAAGTACCACTGGACGCGCTCGGACCCGCTGCCTTGTTTGCCGGCTTCGCCTGCACTTTGCTGGTCTTGACTGCCTTCATCCTCTGGCGATTGCGCCTTCGCGACAGCGCGGTGGACGGACGCGTGGTGTTTATGCCGATGCTCAGAACCACGCCGTCGGTGCTGGAACTGGTTCCAGAGGTGGATGCGGAAACGGCAACTGGGCAAGAAAAGTAGGGTCTCTATCACGTCGAGAAAGACCAGCCGATCAGAACCAAGGCACCCTCGCAAAGACGAGTCTTGTGGGTTCAGGTGCAATTTTGGGCCGAAGAAGATCGCTCGCATCGACGAATCAACGACTTAAAATATTTTCTCATCGAGAGCAAAGAGCAACAGAGCAACGGCCTGCGGGAGCGAGCTTGCTCGCCGTCCGGGCTTCGGCATTTGATCAGCACTGATCGCGCAAGCACGCTCCCACAAGCCCGCCAAACCGCGTCACTGCTGTTTCGCCGCTTCCGCGCGCATCTGTTCCCTGCGCTTTTCAATGATTCGGTTCACTTCAGCCAGCCGCTCGGGCGAGATTTGGCTGGGACTCAGCGTAAAACGGTACGGCACTATCGCCCACAGCGCATCGGTGGGCGTTCCGGCGGGCACCTTGAAGCGCGCCAAACGCGCCACACGCAGGGCCTCGTCGTCCATGTCTTCGTAACCAGACGACCGTTCAACCGCGGCATCCACCGCCAATCCAGCGGCGTCCACACGGATACGCACCCGCGTTTCGCCTTCAATGCCACGCTGGATGAGCCCCGGCGGAAAGTGCGGGACGGGCGTGTCGATCATCTCCAAACCCGACCCATTTCCAGCAATGATGTCCTTTGGATAGGCCAGATCAATGAGCTCTTCGAGCAGTGTTTTCTCGGTGCTGCGCCAATGTTGAAACTTGTTGCGCGCTGCAGCGGCGCTATCGAGTTCTGGCGCATAGGCCTGCTGGGCAATCTGCCACCACGCGCGCGCCGCCTCGCCATCACCCAGGCCCATCAGCGCGATTGCTTTGCTGTACGGCACCCAAAATGGCTGTCCACCGTGTAACCGTTGCGCCTGCTGCCATGCCACCAGCGCGCCTTCAAAATCCAACAAGTTCAGCCGAATCCAGCCTTCCGACCAATGCACACCAATTGAGTCCGGATACTTTTGTTTGGCGGCCAGCAAACCCGCTTCGGCACCCGCCCGATCGCCACGCAAACTGAGCAAATACGCATGTTGAGTAGCGTGGCGCACACCAGGGTCAGGACCTTGAGCGCGCGCCTTGGCAACCGCCAAGTGAACAGGATTCCAAGGCTTCCAACGCGGATCGGCGCCGCCCGCAACCTCCCAATCGGCATCCCGATAGTGCGCGTCGGGAGCAGGCAGACGCTGGTATCCAGCCGAAACGGCGATAAACCCAGACCCTGAAGCAGGCACAGCGACCTCGCCAGCCTGCACTACACTGAAGCCCAAAAAGCCTAGCAACATCGTCAAGTATAGAATCCGCATACACCCGCCACTTGTGACCTAAAGTAATAAGCATAGACCAACAGACTGCTAGCATCCGCTTTTAGGCCAAGTTTCAGAAGAACATCCAGGCAATGCCAACAATCGGCAGACTAATCCGCATCAGCGGCGTGTTTTTGGGGCTGATTTGCTGCTTGCTGTTAGCGCTGGAAGTGCTTAGCGGTGGCATGCCATTGGGGCTGGCGGTGTTGGTCGGGCTGGCGGGCCTGTGCGGGGCGGCGTTCATTACCCAGTCGTAGTGCGGCAGCTTGTAGTGCAGGTCCGAGGTCAGCAGCAAACGCCTAGGCGAACCACCCCAAGTTGGCGTTGGCAGCAGCATAGCCCGCCACAGCGGCTCTCATTCCGAACCCTTTTCGCGCCTGCGCCACACCCCCGCCAACGCCGCTAGCTTGGCGCGCGCCGGCAGGCGTTCGTCAGACAGCGCGTCCAGAAAGTCAGACAGGCGCTGCGATTTCATGATGGTGTACAGGGTCAGCCAGATGGTCGGCACCAACACCGCTATGAACCATCCCAGGCGTTGCCATAGCGGGCTGTCGGCCTCGGCCAGCAAGTTCATGCCGAGGAAGCCGGTGGTCAGCGTGCCGATCAGGCCAAACAGGGTCACCACGGTCAGGCGCACCACGGTGCTCGCTTGGCGACGCAGTGCATCGCTGTCCAGGTACTGGTTCATGTCCTCGACCTCATCGCGCACTTCGCTGTGGATGCGCTCGGTGTCAAGCCAGCGCTGACACATCCGATAGAGCTGCTTGGCGTGCGGTTGCGCTGCCACCTGCTGGAACCAGTAACCGTGGGTGAAAGCAAGCAGCACGCGCTTCAATTCGCGGATTTTGCGCTTGAAGCTGCGTACCGATGCGGCATCGCGGATCGACAGATGATTGAGCGCATCGACCAGGCGATCTGAAATCATGAACAGCGCTGATTTTTGCAGATGCGGCAGAAAGAACAACCAGAAATCCTGGTGGCGGAATTGCGCCAGCAGACCGTGCTCGACACTGGTGAAACGCGCGTCGTCGGCGCGACCGACCAGCACGAAAGCGCTGCCGCTGCACAGATAGCGCGCGTTGCTGGCATCGCTGTCGGGCGCCAGCCAGTAACGGTCGGAACAGCAACGTTGCTCAAAATCGGCGAGCTCGGCAGCCGGCAAGGGCAGCACGTCGGACGGCCCCGGCGCGCTCAGCAGCGCCAAACGCACAAAATCGGCGCGACTCAGTTGCTGCGGTTCGTTGACCGCCAGAAAAGCCATCACCGGCATGCGGTGATGATCGACCAGCCGGTAACGCACGCTGCCGGATGCGTTCGAATAGTGCGGCACCAGCGGTCGCAACAGGTATTCCCAATGCGCGGCAATACGCGGCGCACGCTGCTGGCAGACCTGCTCCAGGTAGCGCTGGCGCGCCTGGTAGTCGGATTCGGCGAGCACGTCGCCGCTGGCGGACAGCCACTCGACGCGGTCCAGGCAATGTGCGGCGCGACCATCGGCCTGCCAATGGGTTGGGTAGACGCGACCAAAGCGATACAGCGTTTCTTGCACACGGCTCAGGCTGAGCTGCTCGCCACGCAGTTCCAGCACCAGGATGGCGACATCCATGCCGTGGAAGAAATAGAGATCGACATGCACCACCTGGAACACCACGCTGACGCCGTCCGGATAGCGCACCCGCGCCTGCGCGATGTCGCGGCGCCGGTAGACATGGATCGGCGACTCGCCGGCAGCGTGCGCGCCCTGACGCGCGTCACGCGCCTTGCCCTCGCCGTACAACAAGCGCTGCACGTAGGGCAAGAAGGCAGTGAACTCCCGGTAATGACGCTCCTGAAACTGCGCCGGATCCTCAGTGAATTCATCCGCCAGCTCCTGCCACGGCTGGCCGGCCGCGCTATCTAGCAAGGACCAGTGCGCGCCGAGCCCAGCGCCATTTTGGTTGGGGTTTAGTTGCAACGGCCACAGCAGAATCTGCCGAAACTCGGCCACCTGTGACGGATCGGCTGCCTGCGCTTCCATCGACGCTCCATTCGTATCGGACACCCTGCGTGACACCATCATGCCGTGATTGGGTGTCCAATTGGATGCGGGGTGTCCAATTCGATGCGCGCTGCTGCTTCTTGTTGACTAGCGGGAACCCGTCGCGTGGACCCGCATTGACTCCTAGCCCAAAGCAGTGGGTCAGCATAAGGAAGATGGCATGGGCGAGGCAGCGTGACAGTGCTCCGATGTCACGTAGGCCTGCGGCCAACGTGACCTACGAATCAACGC
>CAZLSB010000025.1:0-25639 GCA_964561825.1 uncultured Xanthomonas sp. | reverse complement strand
CGCATCCCAATCCGACGGCCAAAAGTCCAAGTTATTTCCTTACGAGCCCTTAGTCCGGTGCCGCGCACGCGGGCGCGTTGGGGTTAAGCAGTGCGAGGCGTACTGCGGCGGCGAGCGGTTGGCCGGCCAACCGCAGGCTTTGGTAGCGACTGATGCACGCTTGTGGGCAGCATTGACCTTGCTGGCGGCCAGCGCAGCGCGGCAAGCGACCGACACAGGCGTCCATGGCCGGCCCGTCGCCATTGGCGCAGTGCAAAAAGCGCTCCGAACACATGGCTAATTGCGCTTGGCTGACGGCGCCACCCAAACTGCGTGTGATTGGACGGGCTGGTGATTCGATACGCCGCGTGCTGGGCGCGACAGCTGGCGCCGGACGCTGCGCGTCCAGCCATTGACGCAGCGCACGCTGGCTGTCGGCGGTATCAGTGCCGCCACCGGCAATTCGTGTAGACGGCACGCCCGCGCACGGTTTGTCCTGAAAACGCAGCGCGCCGCTGGCGTCACGGCAGCGATAAATCTCGCCCGGTGCTGAGCAAACGAGCGCCGACTCAAGCAGCAACAGACTCAGCAGCAGCAGTCGGATCAAGTGCATCGGATGAGGCTTCGCCCTAGCAGCCTGTCGGGCTTTCCCCGCGAGTGTGCCGGAAGTCCTTTTGGCGATTGTTTTCTACTCATTCTCGGATTCATTTTGAAGGCTTCCGCTCCGTGGAAGAGCCATTGCCTGCGCGGCGCCCCTTGCAGCCATCCGCTCAGCCTCACAACGCATCTCACGCGCAAAGCCCGACAGGCTCTAGAAACCTTCCACTAGTCACGTGCCGCACTGCGCCAACGTTTGTACAGATCGACCAAACTGTGTTCGTTGAGATCGCGAAACTCGCCGGCGTCAAAATAACGGCCGTAACAGACCGGGCAACTTTCAAACCAGATGTGCGGTTGCTGCGCGTCAACCATGCGAATCAGCTGCGTGCTTGGACACACCGGGCAGCAGATGTGGTCGATGCTGTTGTGCTTGCGACCCAGCTGTGCGCTGCCAATGTCGATCAGTTCAGCGTCGTCCTTCAGCTCTTCGTGCTCCATCAGGTCAAACCACAGCCCCAAACAAACACCGCAGCGATCAACCACGCCATGCGCGGTCGCCACTTTGTCCATTGAGCCTTGGCATTTCGGGCAGAGCATGGCGCCTCCGGTTGATTGCTTGTTGCTGGTTGCTAATTGTTGGTAATGGGTGGTTGGTGAATCAAAAAGAGTAGCGGGGTGAGCGCGGGCAAGCTCCGCTCTGCGGAGTTCCCCGCTAAGCATCCATGTTCAGGGCCGTTCCGGCTGCACCGGGGTTAGGATGGAAATCGGCACTGCGTTGCGGTTCCACACCCCGACCATCGGACTTGGCAGCACGAACTGCGTGCTCAAGGTGCCAGAGTTGGGGGCTACAAACTCGCGGCGCATGCTGCCGGCAGAGCGCTCGGAGTCGAAAAAGTCGATCCAGCCGCAACTTGGGCATTGAATCTTGAAACTCTTGCTGGGCAGATCGCCGCGGTCGGCGGCCGGGCCATCGGTGAGTACCCAGCGTGGTTGGCCAGCGTCGTCATACAGATAGGTCGTGATGAATTCGCGCGCCATGTTATTGGCCAAATAACTATCGTAAGTCTGACCCCAGCCGTCCTCCTGCCCGAAGAACCAAGTGCCGGTGCGATTGGGCGCTGGGCTGCTTAGGCCCTGGAAACCATGGTTTAGGATTTCCGTGCCGCTCTCGTTGTTGGCGTCGAAGCGATAGTTAAACAGCAGTTGTTCGGCCGATAGCAACTGCAAACGCGCGGTTCCAACGCGCTCCGTGCTGATCGAGAAGCTCGGCGCGCCGAGGTTGCGGGTGGCTTTCAGGATGGGCGCAACCACTTGATTATCCTGCACCTGACCCTGCACGATGTACCAAATGGGCGTGCGGTCAGGCGCGCCGGTGTACCAAGCCGCAAAGAAGGTCGGCAGTTGGCCGGCCACCGGCACCACGTGCGAGACCACCCCGTTGCCGGGTCTTTGCGGGTTGAAAAACACACCCGGCCGCAAATTGACGGTCGGCGGCAGGCTGATCGGACATAGTGTGCTGACATCACACTGACCGCTGGCGCCAACCGTGAACTCCTGCATATCGTTCTGCGAGTTACCTGAATCACCATCGGCGCTGCCTGCCAAACCCACGCGATAACGACTACCGCAGCTGGCGCTCTGCTCAATGGAAACCAAGGTGGATACCGCTTTGGTAGCGTTGGTCGGCAGCGCCGCAAGGTCAACCACTGCACTTTCCAGCCGCACTTTGCTCAAATCTGCAGCGGCACTGGGCAGGCTCTGCGGGTTAAAGAAACACACAGCGCGGGCTGCGCTCACCTGCGGTTGGTTACAACTGGCGTTGAGTTGCTGTCCGGCGGTGCTTGGGTTGACGATACCCACCGTGGCGCCATCGCCATCGCCTGGAATGGCATTGCGGTACTGGTAGATGATCTGACCGGTTTGTGGATACACCACCGCTTGAAAGTCGAAGTTGCCACTCGGACTGGTCGTGGCGCTGGTGTACAAACCCGTGTTATTCCACTGAAAGACCAGGCAACGTTGATTGGCAACGCCCACCACCGACGGCCGTGGGCACTGCGCAAAAGCGGCGGAGCGCAAGCTGCCGGCGACCAGATCGTCATGCAGCACTTGCATTCTGGCGCCGTTGCTATCGGCGTCCAAAGGTCCGCTGCAGACGTTGGAGAAATCGCCACCGGTAGTTGCCGCTGAGGTGTTGATGTAGCCGTTGGTGCTCATCACCACCTGCGAAACCGTTTGGCCATAAAAACTGAAAGCCCCATTGATCGAGGTGAGATCCAAAACGCCGCTGCGGCCGTCATCGTTGGCCGCGGCAGTACCAGCGGCGGTCAACGGTAGTGCCGCTACAGAGGTGCTGATATCGATGAACTGATAGCCGCAGGTCGCGCCCTGACTGCTGTCGGTGACGGCGTAGCCAAACCCATCGCGCGGTGCGGAGCTCAAGCTATCGACCGCTGCCTTGCTGAACAGGCCGAGTGCACCCGCGCCGGTCGGGCGCTGGCCGGCGTTGATCAACGTGCGGTCAAAACGCCAGCGTTCACCAGGTTCAATGGTGCTGTCACCATCGCCGCATACCTGGACCGGCGCGTTGGCCGTCTGCGCTTGCACGCGGTGCGCGAGCACGCTGAGCGAACGCAGCCCGCTGGCGAGTGCGCCCACGCTGTCGCGCACACGCACGCTGGCGGTGAACTGTGTTTCACGGTTGAAGCGTGCCAGCAAGGTATTGCCCGTGGTCACTTTGTCGATATTGCCGTCGCCATCGATGTCCCAACTGTAGGAATACGGCGGGCTACCGCCATTGGCGCTGGCGGTGTAGATCACATCGCGACCGGCAATGACGGGATCTGAATCGCTGCTCAGGTTGACGCGCAGTCCATCGCTGCTGCCGCAAGTGCCGCCAGACACGCGCAGATCGTCGATCCACCAGCCAGCGCCCGCTACCGAGATGTCGCTGCCAAAGCGGAAGCGCAAGCTCAGCGTGCGGCTGGCAAAATCGGCCAGATTGACGACGGTGCGTGTCCATGTGGAATTGGCATTGCCATGCCACGCGGGGCGCGCGCCAAAGGCACCGGCGCTGTCCATCGTGGCGGCATAACCGCCGCTCACCAAGCGCGTGGCGTTGGCGGGCACGCTGGCTTGTGCCGCCAAAATGTCGGTCCAGGTGGCGCCGTTGTCCAACGAGTATTCGAGGATGCCGCCGTCGTAGTTCAACTCGGTGTTGTAGCGCTGGAAAAACTCGAAGGTGGCCGGTGTGGCCGGTAAAACCAGCGGCGCCGCCAGCGTCAAAGTGCGCGAACTACTGGTGCTTGGATCAGGCACAAACCACGAACGCGTGGGCGAATTGGACTGCGTGCTGACAATGGCAAAATCACTGCCCGCACCGCTGCCGGCGACGGACCAGCGCGCCGCGCCGCTCTCGACATCATCGTTGAATTGATCGGGGCCGGCGGGTATGGCGCTGCGCGCGATCCGATTGTCGTCCTCTATGCCAGCGCAGATGCCGGCGCCGGCCGCGCCGCTGTCCTCGGCGCGGACCACGTAGTGATAGGAAGTTCCGCTGGTCACCGCCGTGTCGGAATATCCCAGCGCCGTGGCGCACGCCGAAATGCGATTAGCCGCGTTTGGGGTGAAGCCTGCGCTGGTGGATCGATAGACGTTGTAGCGCAGCCCGGCGGCGCTGCCGCAATTGGCGCTGGCGGCCGACCAGCTCAAATTGACGCCACAGGCGCTGTTGCCAGCGCTACTCGCGTTGCTGATACCGGCGAAAGTCGGCGGCAGAAAACACACACCGGTGGCGGTGGCACTGGCGCAACTGCTGCGCGTGGATTCGCAAGCCAGCTGATCGTCGAAGGCGCTGATTTGGTAGGAATAGGTGGTGTTGCCGGATGCGGTCGTGTCACTAAAACTGGTGCCGGTACTTTCGCCAATGAGCGCATAGCTGCCACCTGGGCAACTGCCGATCGAGCGGGAAATGCGATAGCGCTCGGCGCCTGGCACCGCGTCCCAACTCACATCAATACGATTGGCCGCGCTAGCGACACTGCGCACATTGGCGGGCGCGCTAAGCGCGCACTGGCCGGCGCCGTCAATCGACTGTGGGTTGCCACCGAGCGGATCTAAGTAGTCGCGCATGCGCGTGTTGGCGGTGCCCAGGCCATCCCAGGCGTGAAACAAACCACCGTATTGGTCACGCAGGTCCCCACCCGTGGCGCCACAAGAGGACGGGCCACCCGATAACACGCCGATCAAACGACGCTGCGCGTTGTACAGCGGCGAACCCGATGAACCCGGCTCAGTAATACTCGGCGGCAAGCTGGTAGGCGGATTGACGATATTGGCGAGCAACGGTGGCGTTGGATCCCACGGCGCCTCCCAGTGCACGCCAAAAGCACCATCGATATCGTCGAGGTTCATGGCCGATTCGACAAAGCTGATGCGCTTTTCGTCGACGCTGGGGTGATGAATGCTGGCGCACAAACCAGCGGTCGATGTTGCCGATGTAGGCGCGCTGCAGGTGGTCGGTGGTGGTTGTCGATCCCAGCCCGCCCAAAAGAGATTCAGATTGGCCTGATTGGCATCGGGCGCCAGTTCTATCAACGTCCAATCCGAACGGGTGTCGCCGGGTGTGGTCCCTTCAAAAGGATTATTGGTGGCCGCCAGAAAAGCCAAACCACGCAGCGTGCTATTCGGCTTGGGCAGCGCCACGCCACTGGCGGCCGATCCGGGCGTGCGACAGATGGGCGACTCATAGTTGAAATAGGCCAATACACTGGCGACGTTGCCGCCGGTGATTTCGCAATGCGCGGCGGTGGCAAACAATAAGCGGCGATCTCCGCGCGTGTTATTAACCAGCGAACCGGTGCAGGTATCGGTGCCGCCGACGGTAATTGCTGCGACCGCGCGGCGTGGCTCATTCCATGGATCAGAAGCGGCCAGACAGGCGACATCGGTATTGCAAGCGCCGGATTTGCACTGTTTAGGCGCGCTGCCAAAACCTCGGTAACCTTGACCTACCCGACTCAACAGCACATCGACGCGATCACGTTGGGCGGTGTCGACTGTGAGTTCGAGAAATGCCGATTTGCCCGCCAATAATGCGGTCCATAATTGACCGGTTGCCTGATTATCGCTCTCGCTGTACGGCCCCAATTGGCTTTTCAGATCAGCCGAGCGAATGACCAGCTTGGCGGATGACGGCAGGTGAAATCGGGAAAATCCGAAGTTCAAATGCACGGCACCGGGTGCGTCGATTTGCATTTCCCAGGTGCTGCTGCCGTCGGCAGCGTCGATCCATCCACCTTGTTTGCCAGGGGCATAGCTGACGTCGCGCCCAATTGCAAAACGCAGCGGCCGATTTTTGGCGAAGACCGCGCTGTCCTCAGCGCTGATTTTGGCCATATCCAGCTCCGGCAGCGCAAGCCGCGCCGCGCCATTGGCGGCAAAGGTGGACGAAACCGACGCTAAGCCCAAGCTCAGCAATAGCAAGCCTTTAACAATCCGGCGCATGAGACAACTCCGATTGACCGACGCGTGACTGATAGCACGGGGGAAGTGCTGGTGGGTAGCGGCGGAGTGGGTTTTTGGTTGACAGCCGCAAAGTGCGCAGCTCAAAGTTCGTAGCCAGAAACCGCTCAAGGAGCGCGTGTTGGTCAGGCTAAGGATTCGCCACGGTCTGTTGCTGAGTGTGTTGCTCCTTGCCGCAGCTGGGTTAAGCGCGCAGGGCGTGCAGATCGGCGAGCCGGTGACGCCATTGAGCGTGGATGTCGATGTGCGGCAGTTGCCCATCGTGCCCGATTGGCAGCCGGGGGACGCCATTCGTGAAGCACATCGGCGCCTGTACTTTCCGCCGGGCAGCCCGGATTCCCAAGCGCCTGCCGATTGGGTTACTGCGCCGGATCATCTGGCCGAGCGGCAGCAAGAATTCGATCAAAGGCATGCGCCGGGCGACGCGGCGGCCCGTTCGAGCAGGGTCACCATCGATAACGCGTTCACCGGCGTCAATCCGGGCGATCCGGTTGTCGAAGTGGGCACCGCGCATGTGTTGTATGGCATCAATGCCGCCGGCGGCACCAGTTTTCGCATTTACAACAAAAGCGGCACGCTGCTTGCGGGCCCCAGCAGCTTCAGATCGCTGGCGCCGGCGGGTGATCCATGTGCGACTTCGGTCAGCGATCCGATCATTTTATTTGACCGGATAGCGAATCGTTGGGTGCTGCTGGAAATTGGCGGCACCAGCAGTGCCTATCGATTGTGCACTTATGTGTCAAAAACCAGCGATCCGGTGACCGGTGGTTGGTGGTTTTATGGTTTCGCTGCGCCAACATTACCCGACTATCCGCACTGTGGCGTTTGGGACAACGCCTACGTCTGCACGACCAATGAAACGGGTAGCGGTGCGAAGATTTACGCTTTTGACCGCGTCAATATGTTGACGGGTGCCACGGCCCGACCCTTGCAGCGCTTTACCAGCGTGGCCAGTTTAGCCGGGTACGGCTTTCAGGCACTAACACCCGCGACATTTCTTGGCACTACCGCGGCTCCTGCTGGCGCGGCGCCTATTTTGGCGCGGCATAACGATGACGAGGCGCATGCCGGTGCGGGTGCCAATAGCAGCGCTGATTTTATCGATTTGTATCAACTTAATATCAACTGGACCACGCCGGCGAGCAGTAGTGTGACCACCTTGCCGCGCATTCAAATGACCGAATTCAATAGCTGGCTGCGTGGTTACAGCACATTTGCGTCGGTGCCGCAGCCGAGTTCAGCGTCCAGGCTGGATCCCATTCGCGAAGTCATTCTCAATTTATTGACTTATCGGAATATGGGCACGCATGAAAGCATCGTTGGTAATTTTGTAACCAATCAAGATGCCGCGCGCAGCGGTATTGTGGTGGATGCCGGCATACGCTGGTTTGAGCTGCGCCGGGTGGGCGCCGCTAATTGGTTTCTGCAGCAAGAAGGCACCTTTAGTCCGGGTGATAGCGCCACGCACCATTTTTTGGGCGCCACCGCAACCGACAAAATGGGCAATATTGGCATGAGTTACAACATCACCAAAGTCTCGAACCCGGTGCTATTTGCGTCGCTGCGTTATACCGGTCGTCTGGCCAGTGACCCGGCGGGCGTTATGAGCCTGGGCGAAAATCTGATCGCTGCCGGAGCGGCGGCAGAAACTTCCGGTCGTTGGGGCGATTATCATCAAACCGTGATTGATCCGGTAGACGACTGCACCTTTTGGACCGTGGGCATGTATCGCCCCACGGGCAGTTGGGCTACACGTATTAGCGATTTCCGCTTCAATAATTGCATTACGATTATTGCCGTTGCGCCGCTGATCACCTACGCACCCGCGCCTAGCACGATCAATTACAGCAGCGTGGGCACTGCCAGCGGGATTATTGCGGCGCCCAGCGGTGGATCTGGCAGCGGCGCCGCCGCAACGACCACCGTGGGTGCTTGCACGATCAGCAACGGCGGCGCGGCATTCCCGACCACCAGCATCGCGCAGCTGAGTTTTGTCGGCACGAGCAGCACTGCACTGACGCTGGCACTACCCAATTGCACTCGGCAAGCGGCCGCCGTCAACGCGACCCTCACGTGCCCGGAGTCCCGCGGCGGCGCGGCCGCCGTCAACCGGATTTGGTCGCTAAACTGCCCGGCACTGCCGATCAACCGTACGCTCAACGTCAGTCGAATCGGCGCTGGCAGCGGCACAGTCACTAGCAACCCGGCCGGCATCAACTGCGGCGCCACCTGCAGCGCCAGTTTTACCGATGGCAGCGCGGTCACGCTGAACGCGGCTGTCACGGTGGGCTCCACCTTTGCCGGCTGGGGCGGCGATTGCGCGGCATCTGGCACTAACTTGCAGTGTGCGCTGACGATGAATCAGGCGCGCGTGGCCACCGCGAGCTTCAATGTGCAAGCGAGTGCCGTGATCAACAGCTTTAACGCCAGCCCAAGCGCACCGCCAGTGAGCAGTGCCATCACCCTCAACTGGTCGTCCAACAACAGCATCTCCTGTAGCCCCAGTCTGGGCGCCGGCACCACTTGGCCCAATTTAGGTACTCTGCCCACCTCTGGCACACAGGTTTTAAACGCGCCCGCCAACGCCGGATCGCTGACTTTTCAGCTCAACTGCACCAACGGCGTGCAAGCGGTCAACGCGAGCAGTAGCGTCAACGTGCTTGGCAGCCCGCGACCGGATTTCATCGCCGCGGATGGTTTTGAAGGGTCCAACTGAGTGGGCTCAGCGACTGGTTCTGCTGTAGTGCGGCGAAAGTAAGTGCAAGAAATTGCACTTACTTTCGCCGCACCACACTTGCGCGCACGTAAAAGGATTTCACGCTGCTACCGGGCGGAATGCGTTCTTCGATCTCGAATAAACGCGCATTTTTCTTAAATAAACCACTGAGTTTTTTGTGGCCGTACAAACGCGGGTCAAAGTCAGGGCGTAATTTGGTGAGGTAAGTGCCGACATTGGCCAATGCGGCCCACCCATCGTCGCCCTCGTCCTCGGCTTCGTCGATGGCTTGCAAAATCAGATCACTGGGGACCGTGGCGTAATCGCTGGACTTTGCATCGCTTTCGACTTTTTCCGGTTCTGCTTTCGGTGTACTCGGTTTGTCGCTGCTGGGGCTTTTTAGCGCTGCCTTCTTGTCCGCCGGGCGCAGCACTTCGGTGTAAACAAATTTGTCACAGGCCACCACAAAAGGTTCCGGGGTTTTCTTCTCGCCAAAACCGAGCACCATCAGGCCCTCTTCGCGCAAGCGTTGCGCCAATCGGGTGAAATCGCTATCGCTGGAGACCAGACAAAAGCCATCAAAACGACGCGTGTACATCAGGTCCATCGCATCGATGATGAGTGCGCTATCGGTGGCATTTTTGCCGCTGGTGTAGGCAAACTGCTGAACGGGTTGGATGGAATGTTTGAGCAGACTTTTCTTCCATTGCGTGTGACTCGGCGAGGTCCAATCGCCATAAATGCGCTTCACGCTGGCCACGCCGAACTTCGCTACCTCGGCGAGCAAGGCGTCGATGACCGACGGTTGCGCGTTATCGGCATCGATCAGCACGGCCAGCCGCCGCTGATCTCCGTCGCCACGATGTTGTGCTGCGTCGCGGCTCATGCGGCCTCAGCGATTCGAGCGCGCCGCGCGGCGCAGGGCATACATTTCGGCGTCGGCGCGCGATAGGGTGTCCATCAGCGCTTCGTTGCGTTGCCGCAGCGCATGACCAATCGAGTAACTGCACGGCGCTGCATCCATGCCAGCGCGCAGTTTTGCCAGCAGCGATTGCACCTGGGCTTCTTCTGCATGTGCTAATAGCAGCACAAACTCATCACCGCCGCTGCGCACCAGGGCATCGCCACTGCGCAATTGGCTTTCCAAATAGCGGCTCATCGCAATCAATACGCGGTCACCGGCATCGTGACCCTCGCTATCGTTAATCTGCTTAAAGTGATCAAGATCCACGTTGATGACTGCCCAGCGTCGCTCCCCCATGGTGTGTTCAAATTGCGACAGGTAGCGACGGTTATACGCCTGGGTTAAGGCATCGCGGATGCTCTCGGCGCGCAGTGCCTCTGCTTCGCGCGCTTGCTCGGTAATGTCGACCGCGCTGCCAATCGCATATCCGCCGGTTTCCGACAAGCGGCTGCTGTACCTCCACAAACGCTCCGCGTCATCCGCGCGGCGCACCACCAAAATGCCCTCATCTTGTTGCTGCTGCGCGAGGCGCCGCAGCGAAGCTGCAAAATCGCCACGCGAGGCATCGGTCAAGAACTCACCGAGCGCTCGCCCAACCAGTTGCTCAGGCAGGGTGCCCAGCCCCTGCGCGGTCGCCAAATTGACCATGACCAATTCGCCGCGTAAATCGTGCAGGAACACCATGCCTTTGCTGAGGCGCAGCAAATCGGTGGCTTTAGCCTCGCTCTCGCGGCGCGCCGCCAGCGCGGCCTGCAATTGCCGATTGGACCGCCGTTGCAGCACAAATGCGATGCCCAAAGCGATCAAAACGGCCAGCGCCGACAGCATCAGCCAGCGCGTTAGTCGATTGGTCTGCGCCAGCGTCAATTCACGTTGGCTTGCCAGTTCGGCTTCGTTGGCCAGACGCAGCACGTCCATCTCCTGCGCCGCGTATTTCAGACGCACCTCGTAGTCATCGGCGGCTTTCGCGCGATCACTTTGGATGACCGCTCGATCGAGTTCCAAGAAGCGGCTCACCATCTCGTTCCAACGGGTCGAGTCGACCTGGGAGTCGACCATCAGGTCCAGCAAGTGTCGGGAAATGCGTAACTCGTCGCGCGCCAGCCCAAGCTCACGAAAGGACGCGTAGGCGGCACGCAGTTCCGTGAGTGCCAGATCGCGCTGTTTGGCGTCCTGCGCCGCTAAACCCAACACCTCGTGGCCAAGCCCGGCAAGTTGACTGTTTTGCAGCTTTGCGCCCAACTCCAGTACGCGCCTGCCGTTGCTACGTTGGGTGGCAACGTCACCAGCAAGTCGGGCCACGCGAGCCGATTCCAGGGCCAGTTCGGCGGCCAACTTGGGGTCTACCACTTCATCCGCGGCGGCCAAAGCGGCCGCCAACGATCCGCGCGCAGCGGCCAGCTGCCCCAATTGCGCTTCAGCGCGCGCCCGATTGCGCAGCAGCCTGGCACGCATCGCTAAACCATGGTTTTCCGGCAGTTCGGCCAATCCTAAATTAGCGTAACGCGCCGCCGATTCGTGTTTGCCCAGCGTGAAACTTAACGAGGAATAGGCCAGATACACATCGGAGGCGAGTTCCGCCGACGGTGTGCGCTGCAACAGAATTTGCGCATCGCCGAGCAAGTGTTCGCCGCGGGTGTAGTCCTGGCGCGCGATGCTGCCGCGACTTTCGGCGATCAGCCCGCGCACCTGCAGAATTGGATCGGCGGCGGCGCGCGCGGCGATAACGGCTGCGTTACCGGCATCCCGTTGGCAAGTCCAGTTGGCGACCACGCGGCAGGCGTTTGCCCGTGCAAGTTGCAGCAATGCCACTTCCCGAGTGTTCGAACTGGCTGTGGCGCGCTCAATTTCAGCTGGCAATTCGCGCAACACGCGCTCTGGCTCAACCAACGCGGCGATCTCCAGCGGATGCCGCGGCAAATCGCTGTCGCCGTTTTGCGCGTGTAGCGCAGCAGAAACGCACAGCGCCGCGCTGGCAATCCAAACCAACATTGCCTGATAGGCTTTCTGCGAGCGTGCCGTCGGCATGCGTTTGCTCCGACCTTCCCGATTGCTGACCAGCCTGCGATGCTAGCAGTCTGTTGGACTGAGCGAGTTTGACCATGCATTTTTTGCTGATTTATGAGCTTGCGCCTGACTATTGGGTGCGTCGGTCAGAATTCCGCACGCTGCACCTGGGTTTGGCCTGGGCCGCGCACGATCGTGGTGAGTTGTTGCTGGGCGGCGCGCTTGATCCTGCCGACACCTCAATGCTGCTATTTGTGGGCGATAGCGCGGTCGCCGCCGAGGCTTTTGCGCACGCCGATCCGTATGTCCAAAACGGTTTGGTACAGCGCTGGACAGTGCGCCAGTGGGCCACCGTAGTCGGAGCGCAGGCGGCGACGCCAGTGCGTCCTTGATTGTTAGGGGGCACTCGATCAGCGATCAGCGCGCTCTCTTTGCTGCTCCAATAGCCGCGGGTTGGCTGCCGTTCAGCCGCGAAACACGCCAGAACCAGCCACGCAAGGCACCATCAATGTCTCATGAAAAGTCTTTTAAATCAATTATATACGAATATTATCTGGGCTATTCGACAGACCTTCGCGGCAACTTCTAGCGGAAATCGTTTGCAGCAAATGAATTCCAACAGTGACCTTCGGCATTGCCACGGGAACTTAGTTTGCGGCAACCTATCTATGGCTTCGGGCACTAGTTGCCCGTTCCGGTTCACTCCTCCCCCATTAGTGAACCTTCAAAAGTAGAGACGGGAACTCCCCATCCAGTCTCTACGGCCCCCAGGCCCCGGACGCCTCCCCATCGTCTGGGGCCTTCTCATTTAAGGCCTGCCATTTGTTTTCTGAAGCGCACACGCGCCGGACTCGGAGCGGACTACGGCCGACAGTCCGACAGGCTGCTAGGATACCCGCGCCTTGAAAACGGTCCTGCGTGTGTCGACGACTCGAATCTTGCTAATGCTGGCGATCACCTGGACGGCGCTGGTGATCTTTCCGGGCCAATCCGAGCCGATCAAATTGGCTGGCTTGGCATTCGTTGCCACGCTGCTCATTTGGCGCGGCTGGGCTTTGAGTTGGGCAGCGTCGGCCGTGCTGTCGGGCACCGCGGTGGTCGCCGTGGTGGTTGGCCTGCTTGCATTGGAACCCCATGTCGCCTTTCTGGGTTCTTTGGCGCGCGCCCAGGGCGTCCTTGCCATACTGGCAGTGACCGCATTAGCCGGGGCGGCAACCTCTTTGGACGCCCAGCAGCGCCTGGGTGTGTATCGCTTGGTGGCGCTGCTGGGTGGATTGGTCGCCGTGTACGCCTTGCTGCAGTTTGTTGGCCTGGACCCGGTAGCCTGGGTCGGTGTCGCGGATAGTCGACCCGCGGCCACATTAAGCAACCCGACGACGTTGGCCGGCTGGCTGGTGCTGCTATTGCCGATCAGCGCAGCGCTGGCACTGACCGACGCCGCGCGCCGCCGCTGGTGGTTGGGTTTGCTGGTCCTGCAATTCCTTGCGTTGCTAACCACCGGATCGCGTAGCGCGGTTTTGGCGCTGCTCGGTGTCGGGACAGTGCTCGGTTTGCTGTTGGATGCGCGCCACTGGCACCGCGGTGTGGTGGTGTTGGTGTGTGCCTTGGGCTTAGGGGTGCTGCTGGCAGCGCTGCGTCCGGCTTCTTTGCACGATCGAGCGGAACTCTGGCAGGCCGCAGCCCACACGCTGGTTCATGCACCACAGATCGTCGATCTGCATGGCCAGTCCGATACTTTGACCGGTCTGCGGCCATGGCTAGGTTACGGACCCGATCAGCAACGCCCGGCCTTAGCCGCGGCGCGCACGCAATCCAGCTTTGGTCGCCCGGAGTCGCAATCGTGGGATGCCGATCGCGCTCACCAATGGCTGCTTGATCGAGCCTTGGAAATGGGCCTGGCCGGCATTTTGGCTGGTTTGCTGCTCACCGGCCTAGTCGTGCGTGCCTGTTTGCGTAGCTGGCGATCTACCGATATCGACATACGCTTGGAAGCCTACGCATTGGCCATCGCGCTTGGCGCCTGGCTGCTGCATTTGCAGGCCAGTTTCGCGCTGACCGGCGATCGCACGCTGGCCTGGGTTTGGATAGGATTTGCGCTGGCGCTTGGGCGAGAAGCAGGCGGTCAACTTTCAGCGACCGCCGCACCGCAATCGGCAAAGCAGCTTTGGCTGAGCCGCTTGCTGCGTAGCGTGAGCGCCGTTGTGTTGCTGAGTGGCGCACTGGCCGCGATTGGCTTACTGCCTAGCGCGCTGCTCGCTCAATGGGCCCCCGCGCTGACCGCGGAACAACGCTATGTCGCCGGCCAGAATCACTATCTGCGCGCCCTGTCCAGCGCTGAACCTGCCGCTGCTGCGCAGGCGATGACGGATTCCGCCCAGGCTTTCGAGCAAGCGCTGGCATTGCGGCGTTTTGACCGTGATGCCGCGTTCGGTGCTGCCAGTGCCTGGGCGGAAGCCGCTGCGGCTGGGGCAAGCCCGTCACCCCTGCCACGCGCACAGCACTGGGTGGACCGCCTCAGCGCGATAGCCGCCGACGACCCACGCCTACCGCCGATACGTAGCCGCATCGCAGAAGTCGCGAGCCGAACTAGTAGCGATTAGTCACTGCCCGCTGCCAGCGCTAGCGCCTCGCCGGTCGCCTGGTGCCAGGCGTTTTCGATGCGGTCGAAGTCGCGATTGCTTTCGGCTAAGAACACCATCGCCCCGTTTGCAAATGGCAAGGTGCGCACCGCGACCATGTCCAAGCGCGTGTCCATGCGTTCGACTTTTTGCTCGCCGGGCACGTACATCACGGTGACCGGGCCTTCTGGAGCGGGCATGACCATGTGCAAGGACAAACCTTGCTTTAGCGGGCAGCGGTTCAAATACGACAAGGCCAGCGCGCTGGAATTTAGCTTTAGGCCCGCCTCGGTGAACATCCGATCGACCAGAGTTTGCGGCACCACAGCGCTGCGGGTGAGCGCGTAGGGCTCGTGCGACAGGTGTTCAACGCTGGCGGCGATCAAAGAATGCGTCGCATTCGGCGCACGCACGACGCTGGTCGTGACCAGCGCAATTAAGGCCAAAGAGGCCGCCAGCGCCAGCGGCCAGCGCAAGGCTGTGGAACGGCGGGCAGGCAAGTCGTCAGCCGGCAAAGCTGCTAGCACCCGATCGGCCAGATTGCTCGGCACGGCAACCGCCAGCGCCGCCTCAACGTAGTGTTCGAATGCCAAGGCCTCGGTCAGGCGCGTGGCGGCATCGTCACAGACCCGCGCTTGCGCAGCTTCGGCGAGTTCTGGCGAGCGCGGATCGATTAACAGCCGGCGCTGGAAATCAGAGCAGTTCATGGACATTCCCCCGATTTTCGCCGCGCAGCAAGGCTTTCAGTTTGGCGCGCGCGCGGAACAACTGCGTCATCACCGCGGCAGCGCTGATCCCCAATTGATCAGCGATCTCGTTGCAACTAAAGCCACCTACCAGTTGCAACAACAGCGGCTCACGGTATTTCGAATCGATGCGGCCGATGGCATCGCGCATTTCCTGGATCTCACTCATATCAAAAGCGCTCGGGCTGTGGTCTTCGATGACCACATCTGCAATGTCATCAATCGGTGGCAATTTGCGCTCAAAAAGCCGCGCATGTTCGCGCCGCACGATGGTCATCAACCAGGCTTTGGCGGCCTTTTCATCGCGCAAATCGGCAAGAGAACGCCAAGCGCGCAAGAAGGACTCTTGCACCAAGTCTTGCGCCAGCGCTTCGTTGCGGCTCAGCCAATAGGCAAAGCGAAACAAGTCCGGCGTCAATCGGCGTACGAGCTGATCAAATTCACTGCGTTTGGCATTCATGAGCAAGTGGACCGGGCTGGCCGCCTATGGCTTTCGTAGACTAGGGCGAAACATGGATCATTCGTAGCGCTAGCTTGCACGCACAACTAGGAAACCTGAAATGCGCCTGTTTATCCTGATATTCGGACTTATCGGCCTGGGGATGGGGATCGGCGAGTTCTTCGTCTTAAAACAGGTATTGGAGTTTCGTAGCCAAGCGGTCGCTGTCGAAGGCAAAGTGGTGGATTTTGTGCAAAGTCGCGGCAGCAAGGGCGGCAGCTTGTACGCGCCACGTGTGCGCTACAACGTGCCAGCCGCGCAAGGCGGTGTCGGCCAAACCTATGAAATTACCGCCAACATCAGTTCATCGGCGCGCGGTTACGACTTGGGTGAGCGGGTCGCCGTTTTGTACCGCCTGGATGCGCCCGCGCAAGGCCGCATCGACAGTTTCATAGAGCAGTGGTTTTTGGCGACCCTGTTTGGCGCGTTCACGGTCATTTTCGGCGGCATCGCACTGGGACTTGTGATCGCGGAGCTACGCAAACGCAAGATGCATAGTTGGTTAGCGCACAGCGGTATGAGCGTGCAAGCGCGGATCGTCGAGGTGGGCAAGAACACCAGTCTCAAGATCAACGGTCGATCGCCATGGGTGATCCGTGCCCAATGGCAACACCCGGTGACCCAGGCGGTGCATTTGTTCGAGAGTGAAAACCTATGGTTTGATCCCAGCGAGTTCATTAGCAGCCGGCAGCAAGTGCCGGTGCGCGTAGATGCTGACGATCCGAGACGCCATCGTGTAGACATTAGCTGGTTGCCGAAAGCGGCGTGATTCGCCACACCGCGCTATAACAGCGCCTCCATGGCTCCGACGTAACGGTTGCCGGTTGTCACTCCAGTCACGACTAAGCACTCACCTATCCAACCGTGTTCCTACGCCGTCGCATCCCCCAAGAAGCCGAATTCCAGAACTTAATCAAGCGCTGGAGTGCCTATGTGCGGCAAACCTTGATCAGTATCGACGGGCGGCGCAACGAGGCCGATTTGGAAGAGATCGAACAGGAAATCCGCCTGCGTTTATGGCAAACGCTGAGTCGTGAGAGAACTTGGGACAAACCTGCGTCCTTTATTCGCAGCGTAGTGCTGAGTGTGGCAATCGATGCGGCGCGGCGCCGGCAAGCGCGCGGCGGCTCAGCCGAGCATGTAGGCCTGGATCATCTGGATCCTTGGTCTACCGGCGCGGCAATCGATACCGGCGGCGCTATTGAGGATCGCACCCAATTGTTGGCGGTACTTGAGGCACTGCAACGCTCGGATCCGGAAAAAGCAGAAGCATTAGGTTTGCACTTGCAAGGTTTTACGACGCTGGAGATCGGAAATCTGCTGGGATGGACCGAAGCCAAAGCCCGCAACATCGTGTATCGAAGCCTGGACGCATTGCGCCAGACGACTGGAACAGAGGCTAACGACCGTGAATCAGGCATTTGACCCCATCACCCTAGCGCTGACTGCATTGGCGCAGGGCAAACTAGACCCGCAAGCGCGCCGCGCGCTGGCGCAACGCGCCTTGCACGACTCGCAGTTGGCTAGCGAGATGAAACTGGCCATGCGTTTGGCCGATGGCGGCGCGCAATTGGCCTGTGATTGGGTACAAGTGGCCGCGCGTGCGCCGCAATCGCAACATGTCTGGTGGCGCCCGTTGGCCGGCGTGACCGCCAGCCTAGCGATTGTCGCAGCGGTATTAACCATGCCACGCACCGCGCAGATCGATTCCATCCAATCGGTCTCGGTGGCACACCTGCAGCAATCGGTGCCCGATCAAATCGGGTCAGGCTCGTTTGAAGCCCCCGAGTTGTTCGGTGGAAGTTTCGAAACGGATTGAGCGCGTTTTGCGGCCAGGGAGGTTGTCATTGCGAGATCCCAGTACCGCCCGAAACTGCCCTGAACCCACAAGACTCGTCTTTGCGAGGGAGCCTTAAGCGACCGCCCAAGCATTCCCTAGATAAATGCCGCGGCAAGCATCGCCGCGAGCATCGCCAGATGGCCAGGCCACAAATTGGCGAAGTACTCGGCCCCGGCGCGACGTGCTAAAACAAGTTTGGTCGCCAAGTTACTAGCAAACCCTAACAGCAGCGCAAAACGCGCGTCATTGCCCTCTATCGCGCCCGCGCTGACCAGCTGACCGATCGACAACGTCACTGCGTGCACATCAGCCAGGCCCGCGCTGGCCGCGGCAATCCAGATGCCGCGAGGCCCCAGCCACGCCTTCAATCCCGCCGAAAGCAACAACACTCCCGCCAACAAGGCCGCAAAAATGAGTGCTTCCAGCGGGTTGAACGGGCGCCCGGTGGAGGCCTCGGACTCACCGCTGCTGGCGTGTGCGCGTTTCGCCAAGAACACGGTGGCCAGGAGCGCGACAACGGTGGCGGCCAACAGCATCGGCCACACCAGCTGCAGCAGACTTAAAGACGTACTGGCGAGTAGCACCGCCATCAACACGGTGGTCGCAATGCTACTCGCCATGCCCGCGGCCGCAGGCGCGTACGGACGGGACGGCTGTTGGGCGGCGCGCTGTCCCATCGCCGCAATCGTGGCTGCGCTGGATACAAAGCCACCGACAAAACCGGCCAGTGGCAAGCCAATGTGGGGGCCAAACACACGCAGCGCGACATGACCAGCCGCGCCAATCGCCATGATCATCACCACAATCGCCCACAAGCGGCGAATCTCGATCACACCCCAAGGGTCAATGGTGCCAGCCGGCAGCAGCGGCAGAATGATCAGTGCCGAAGCCAGCAGCAGCAACCCATCGTGGATTTCTTGCGGGGTCAGCAAATTCTGCGAAAAACGATGCAGCTTCGATTTACCCGCCAACAGAATAGCAACGCAGACCCCGAGCGCCGCGGCCAATCCCGGCTCGGATTGCGCCAAAACGCCGAGCATGTAGGTCAGCACCAGCGCGATTTCGGTGGTCAGGCCTGGATCGTCGCTATTGGAACGCAGATAGGACAACAACGCGGCGAGCGCGACAAACGCGCCGGCCAATATCATGGCCGGAACGCCCAAGTGCGCGCTCAGCGACCCCAACAGCGCAACCAGCGCGAAACTACGCACGCCTGCCGCAGCGCGGTCCGGCCCTTCACCCTTGCTGCGCTCACGCTCAATGCCGATCAGCAGACCCAGGCCCAACGCAACCACTAAGCCAAACCACACGTGCAGATCAGGAAAACTGTTCATTTGGCTATCGATCCAGTGCGCTATCCGGCCGATTCTGTCACCAGTGTTGCCGGCGCAACTTGCGGCAGGTCACTAGCTGCGGGCAATTATCCCAGGATTACTCTGGCCGCACGTCGCCCGCCGCAGGTAATCCAATCGCACATTTAAGGCGCAACTGCGGGTTCTTCTCCTTCAAATCCATGACTGAACAGCAAAGCTTCCGGCGGACAAAGACCCGGGAATGCGCCTTCGAATTCGCCTTGAGGACTATTATTGGACAAGGTGGTAAATGCCGCGGTGCTCGTATTAAATCGTCCAAAACGATTTTCGCCGGTCTCGAGCGTCAGAAACGCATAAAGTTGACCATCGGTATTGTCAAAGTCCATGCCCTGCGCAAAATTGGTCGCTAGGCCGTGCGACCCGATCAAGCTGGTCGCGCCGCTAATGGGATTAACCGAATACAAAGAATCATCCGAAATATTATGGGCGATGAGCGTACCCTCGCAGTTCATTGCCAGCGAAATCATGATGGTTCCGGCCGGGTCGGTTGGCGCGGGCATCGGCCCCACCAAAGTGGTCACGCCATTCACCAGATTCACCGTGAACAACCGCGCAAGCACGGGGCTACCACCAGCAGTGGCCAGATAAGCAATGCCATTGCGGGGATGGATCGCAAATCCAGCAATGGAATCGCCTTCTGGTAGGCCGGTTAGAGCACCGATTGGAATGAAGTCGCCGCTCGGTTGCGGAATAACCCCCAACCATTTTGGAAAACTTACGGATGTTTCGCTGCTCACCGCATAAAGCTGGCTGGCATCCGGCGAAAAGTCGACGCCCGTCAACGATGGTGTAATCGCATTGCGCAAAATTTGTCCGGCGAAGGCATCAATTGAAAACGTGTACAGCTGGTCACGCAGACGCGGGGCCACACCTAATATATCTACTGTAAAACCGATATCGGTCGGCGCCCTGAGATCATTGCCAACTGCCGGAGAAAAACTTCGGGTGGTACATTGGCCGGCGTAGCCGTCAGGTATTTTAGCACTGCTTAACTGTAGAGCGCGGCAATCCAAATTAGCCGCACCAGCATAATTGCCCAGACCCAGCAGAGCTGCGGCAGACAGGTAAATGCACATTTTAATCACGATGATTACCCTGAGCCTTGGAAGATGTGAGCTTATAAGTCGCTCTCCTTAATATTCTGTACACCAACGCACAGAGTAGGATTAAGACGATGCTTAACGCGGAAAAAGCATCTGCATAAATAACCGAGTTTTTCTAGGTTTAATGTGCGTTTACGCACTGAAACCGCGCGCGCCCGCCGCCGATGCTCGTCGCTCAATACGGAGAATCGAATATGACAGTCTTATTAGCGATGACCAGAAATCCGGCGTGTTGCACGCCAGACACTGCGCTAAGGGAAGTGGCCAAGATGATGCTTGATCATGATTGTGGGCAGATTCCGGTGGTCGACGGTGCGGGTTCGCATCAACCCTTGGGTGTGATCACCGATCGCGATATCACCGTGCGGATGGTGGCGCATGACAAGAACCCGCTGGAGGCAAACGCCGGCGACTGCATGACCACACCGTGCATCACCGTGACCGAAGACACCAGTCTGATCGATTGCGCCAAAGTGATGGAAGCAAGCAAGATCCGCCGCGTGCCGGTGCTTGATTCCCACGGCCGCATCAGCGGCATTGTCTCGCTTGCTGATATTGCGCGCTGCGCCGATTCGGCAACCACGGTCGATGTGGTCAAGGAAGTGTCCAGCAGTGATTGATGAGCGCAAAGCCAAAGCAGTGGCGTTTGGACAAGTCCAAACCCACCTATAGTGCCGCCTCGCCGCAGCCTGCTCTCCCGCTGCTGATCGGAGCAGGAGCGACCGGGACAGCGCCCCTTTACCTGGGCTTTGCAGAATGACGTTTTGATGACCTTGACATGCGGCTGCAACAATTTGGTCATAGCCTGCTAGCGACCAATCCACGCTAGGAGCAGTCAAATGGAAATTGCACTGGGCTTGTTGCTGGTAGCAGCAATCGCGATTACGTGGTGGTACTCCAGGGCGCAAAAGCGCAAAAGAGAGCGGGCAGAAGTCGAATTCCCGGATGAAATCCCCGATTTTTTTTCCGCTCGCGTTAGCGGCGCCAGGGGCAGACGCGGGGATCCCGACGATCGGAATAACCGTAACGATAGCGACGCTGGCGATTCAAGCGGGGGTGGCGGTGGTGGCGGCGACTAACCAGATGGCTTGGTGAATGTTTATGGCGGCAAGCCGTCGTGCGTCAGCAAAACGCACACCTCCTTGCCAGCGTCCACTCAGCCTACAGCTCCGTATGCAATCCACACTCGCGTTTGATGCCACCAAAGCGCGTGTCTTCAATGCGCATGCCGCTGCCCAATGGCGTGGTGGAATGAATATCGCCGATTGACACGTAACCGCGGGTCCACAGCGGGTGGTAGGGCAAACGGTGGCGGCTCAAATAAGCAAACACATCGCGATCGCTCCAATCGGCGATGGGGTGCACTTTGGCGCGGCCATTGCGCCAATCGAGTAGCGGCGTTTGCTCGCGGGTGCTGGATTGGCTGCGCCGTAAACCGGCAAACCAGGTGCCGATGCCCAATTCAGTCAAAGCGCGCTGCATGGGCTCCACTTTATTGAGCGCGTTGTAGCGATCCAAACCGGGCAGACCCTGCTCCCACAGTTTGCCAAAGCGCGCTTCTTGCCAAGCGGCGCTGGTTTTCGGGTTGTAGATCTTCAGATTCAACTTCAAACGCTCACTTAGCGTATCGATGAACTGATAGGTCTCCGGGAACAGATAACCGGTGTCGACCAGGATCACCGGCACGCCGGGTGCGCGTTCACTGACCAGATGCAGCATCACTGCGGCTTGCGCGCCAAAACTGGAACTCACCGCGTGTGCGCCGGGCAGACAGCGCAAGGCCAAGTCGACGCGCTGCCCAGCATCAAGCCCGGCAAAGTCAATCTCGTCGATGGCGGTGCACGCCCGTAGTGCACTCATGCAGGTGTCTCCGTCAACAACACACGATCGGCGTAGTCGCCGAAGGCTTCCGCGCTGCCGCGCTCACGTCGCCAGCGGCCAAAATCCCGATCCAGAACGGCCAGAATCTCGGACTCGTCGATGTTTTCGCGGTACAAGCGGTTCAAACGTTCGCCAAAGGCGTCGCCACCCAAATGCAGGTTGTAGCGGCCCGGCGCTTTGCCGACCAACGCGATTTCGGCTAAAAACGGCCTTGAACAGCCATTCGGACAGCCGGAAATGCGCAAACTGATGGGTTCTTCGGGCACGCCGTGGCGTGCTAGCAGACTTTGCACCGCGCCGCTGAAGCGCTCCAGATAGCGTTCGGCTTCGGCCATCGCCAGCGGGCAGGTCGGCAGCGCCACGCAGGCCAGCGCATTTAGTTCGACCGGACTGCGCTCAAGCAATTCTGACAAGCCGGTTTCGATGAAAATTTGCTCGATTTCCGGGCGCGACTCCGGCGTGATCGCAGCGACGATGAGATTCTGATTAGCGGTGATCCGAAAATCACCTTGATGCACCTGTGCCAGTTGCCGCAGCGCGCTAAGTAAACTGGCATCGTCACGATCGGCGATGCGACCGGCGCGTAAGCGCAGCGTCAAATGCCACCGGCCATCGTTGCCCTGCGTCCAGCCAAAACGATCGCCGCGCGCGCTGAAGCGCACGGCTTTGGCGGGTGCAAACGGCACGCCACTGCGCCGTTCCACTTCACCGCGAAACCAGTCCACGCCTAGGCTATCGATGGTGTATTTGAGCCGGCTCAACCGCCGCTCATCGCGCCGACCGTGATCACGCTGCGTGGTCAGCACCGCCTCGGCAATGGCAATTTCCGCACCGCGAGCGATGAAACCCAACACGCTGGCGGCACGCGCGTAGGTGCGCGTATCACCGTGACTGGTGCCAAGTCCCCCGCCCACCAACACGTTGTAACCACTGACCTCGCCATCGACCACAATGGCCACAAAACCGAGGTCATGTGCGTAAACGTCGACATCGTTCTGTGGCGGCACCACAAAAGCGGTCTTGAACTTACGCGGTAAATAGGTCGGCCCGTACAAGGGCTCGTGCTCAGGCGTAGCGGCGATCGGCTGTTCGTCTAGCCAGATCTCGTGATAAGCGCGTGTCTTGGGCAGCAGCGCTTCAGACAAGGCCACCGCATCGGCATACACCAGCGCGTGTGCGGCGCTTTCAATGGGATTGGCGGAGACCAGCACATTGCGATTGACGTCACCGCAGGCGGCGATCGTATCGATCAGCGTTTTGTTGATCGCCTGCAGCGTGGCTTTCAGCTCGGACTTGATCACACCGTGCAACTGAATGGCCTGGCGCGTGGTCAAGCGCAAACTGCTACCGCCATAACGCCGGGCAATATCGTCGAACGCCAGCCATTGTGCGGGTGTGATCACCCCGCCCGGCGTGCGCGTGCGGATCATGAACGAGTGCGCCGGCTCCAGTTTGGACTCAGTGCGCTCATCGCGTAGATCGCGATCATCCTGCTGATAGCTGCCATGAAACTTCAGCAGCGTTTGATCAGGCTCACGCAGACCACCGGTGTGGGCATCGGCCAAACTTTCGATCAGCGTACCGCGCAGCCCGCGGCTTTGCGCTTTGATGGTTTCGACCGCTGATAGCGTGGCGCTCATAACCATGTTCCCGCGTGGGCAGGCAGCTCAATAGACATCACGTTGGAACCTCCCGGTGCTGACCAACACATCTAACTCGTCGCTGGCAGCTTCTGGATCAATGCCACGCACCTGCGTGATCGCACTGATGAGCGTTTGCTCAACATCGCGGGCCATGTGTTTGGCATCTCCACACAGATACAGATGCGCGCCGTTATCGATCCAACTGACTAACTCGGTGGCGCGCTCTGCCAGCACATGTTGCACATAGCGGCGCGGCGCTTGATCGCGCGAAAAAGCCACATCCAAGCGCTGTAGATGCCCGCGTTTGAGCGCCGCTAGCCACTCGGTTTGATACAAAAACTCGCGGCGCAAATGGCGATGGCCAAACACCAGCCAGTTGCGGCCGCTGGCGCCGTCATGCACGCGCTGCTGTAAAAATGCGCGAAAGGGCGCCACGCCGGTGCCGGGGCCGATCATGATCAGATCGCGAGCGCCATCCCGCGGCAAGCGAAAGCGCTGATTGACTTCGATCTCAACCGGCAGCGTGGCGCCTTCCAGTAAGCTCGCCAGATGCCCAGAGGCCAGTCCGAATCGGTCACGCCCAGCTGCTTCACTGCGTTTAACGGCAACCGTCAGATGCACTTCGTCGCCCACCACCGCCTGGCTGGAGGCGATCGAATACGCGCGTGCTTTGAGCGGCGCTAAGGCGGCAATCCAGCGTGGTGCATCCCAATCGATGCGGCCTGCGGCCAGCACATCAACCACTTGATGGCTATCCAGCAGGGTTTTGCCGGCCTCGCGCAAGGGATGTTTCGGGTGTGTCGCAAACGCCGCGCTAAGCAGCGGCGCGCTCAGGCGAGTAAGCTCGCGACGAGTGCGCAGCCAATCGCGCACGCTCAAGCGTTCGCCGCCGTGTTCGACCAGCGTATCGCCCTGCAAGCCACTGCGGCTTAAGAACTCGTCGACCAGTGCTGGCGGATTGTCGACCCGCACATGCAGCGCATCACCGGGCTCGTAGCGCAGCCCAGAGCCGGCGAGCGACAACTCGATATGCCGCACATCGACGTCGCTATCGCGCGCGGTCAGCTTTTGATTGGCATACAGCGTTGCCGCAAAATGCGCTTGCACAGCGGCACTGACCGCCGCCGGACGCAACACGGTGACACTGGCGCTGGTCTTGCCGAGCGCATCGGCCGCGGCGCTCAGCGTCGCCTTGCGCCAGGGCGCAGCGACGCTATCGATATCCAAATCCGCTTCAGCGCGCTGCGCCAGATGTTGACCACCCAATTGCGCCAAGCGCGCGTCCAGCTGCCGCCCGATCTCGCAGAATTTTGGGTAGGAGGAATCACCCAGCGCGAGCACCGTGTAACGCAGCTCCGGCAGCTGCGGCGCGCGCGCGCTGGCCAGTTGTTTCAGAAAAATGCGCGCGTCGTCGGGTGGATCGCCGTCGCCCTGCGTGCTGATCGTAACCGCCAAATAGCGCTCGCGGCCCAGATCGGCCAAAGTGTATTCGGCAATATTGACCAGCCGCACCGCTAAACCTTGGGCCTCGGCCTGCATGGCCAACGCGCTGGCGGCCGCCTTGGAGTTACCGGTTTGACTGGCATACAACACCGTCAAACGCGGTTGTGTGCTCAAGCCGGGCTTGCTCGCAATGGGCGCACGTTGCGCCGCTTGCCCGGCCGCATAGCCGGAAATCCACCAAAGTGCGGCATCGCTGACGCCCGTCGTCAATGCCTCCAAGGTACGCAACTGCTCGGCCGACAGCGGCGCGTCCTGCGCGGGGAAAGCGTTTTGCAGACTGCTCACGGTGGTGTAGACGTCTAGACGTTCGTTGGACAGAACTCTAAAACTTTGTATTGCGCCGCGGTAATGACGGAAAAGCATATCGATAGAGCGCTTTGTGCGCGCAAGCGCGATCTCGCAATGACGAATCAATGGCTTACGGCATGTGCTCATCGCGAGATCTGTTTTTCGGCCATGAACCCACCAGACTCGTCTTTGCGAGGGAGCCTAAAGCGACCGCGGCAATCCAGGTTTGATTCATTGAGGGCCGACAGTGCTCCGATGTCACGTAGGCCTGCGGCCAACATGACTTACAAATCAACGGGTTAGTAAAAAAGTCGTAGGTCACGTTGCCCGCAGGGCTACGTGACGGTGCTCCGATG
>CAZLSB010000024.1:0-25851 GCA_964561825.1 uncultured Xanthomonas sp. | reverse complement strand
GTATGACCCAGGTGCGCAAGCGCAGCGGGCGCTGGCCCGGTGATGGCGCCGCGCTTGCCGGATAGACGCTGGAGACAGACGCTGGACACCCACCGCTCAATGGAACTTTTCCTACAGCCCGAACGCCCGAACGGCGAATCACTACAGGCTGCTATAGGCAAGCGATGGTTCTTGTGGCATTTCAGCCGATCTACTCGCTCACCCATTGGCTGAGTGCGCTACGGGGCGGATTGCACGGTTGTGGCGGGTGAGAACCGCACCTTCTACCCCGTCCAACTAGGTTTCTAGATTGGATCAGGATTTTTTTGCACTTAGCCACATGCTGATGTTGGCACTGAATACGGATTCCCCAGATTGATCACGAACGATGACCCGCGCGATGCGTTCCGCGCCTGCACCGATGTCGCCAATCGGGTCGAGTTGTGCTTCGGCGTGCATCGGGCCGATGGCTTTTTTCAGATAGGCCACCGTCATGCCTTTTGGAATCCAACGTAAGCTGCGCGTCATTGCCGCATCGGTGGCCAAGCCACCGACAAATTCGGCGAGATTGCACAGCGCAATCGCGTGCACCGTGCCGATATGATTCTGCACCCGGCGCCGATGTTGGATGCTCGCCACGCAGCGCCCGGGCTCCAGGGTTTCCAGCAGCGGGCTAATGCTGCTGAAGTACGGCGCTCGTGAGCAAATCAGGCGCGAACACATCCAACGCCCCAGACCCGTTTTCCCCCACCTGCGGAAAAGCGTGAGTGCGGCGCTGCCCGTTTGATCACGTGCGATTGCATCCGACATTGGATTCGTCCTACGCGGCGCTACGTAAAACCGGTCGCCCAGTGTCTGGCCGCCGGCCGGCAACTAGATCTGCAGTATCGAAATCATCGACTGCAATGATGTCGGCAATCGCCGCGCGGGTGCGCAACAACAGTTTGTGCTCACCTTCGGTGATCACGCCGTACTGCAGCGCCTGGGCCAATTGCGCGTGGGCTTCTGGCGCGGTCAGCGTGCCGGCCTTGGCGGCTTTGACGACTTTGCGTTCGATCGGCTCGGCTTCAATGATCTCGGCCAATGCCGCATTCACCTGTCCAGCGCTGTTATTGGCGCTTGGCGTCAGATAACAAAACTCACCGAGACGATCGCGTGCCTCATTGGGATACATCAATAATGTCGCAACGCGCCGGCCCAAGCGATCGCCCGGCTTAGCTTCCAATCGACCAATGGGGAATACCAACGCGCGCAATAACCAAGCGGCGGGTCGGATTGGAAAATTGCGCAGCACGCCGTCAAGCGCATCTTGCATGCGGTATGTGCACTCGTGGAAAGCCCAAGCCAAGAAAGGGCGATCGAGTTCCGGACGACCCTGGTCTTCAAAGCGTTTCAGCATGGCCGATGCGATGTACAAATAACTGAGCACATCTCCCAATCGCGCGGACAGACGTTCTTTTTGTTTGAGCTTGCCACCGAGCAATAACATTGAGGTATCGGCGACCAGCGCCAATGCAGCACTGTAACGCGAGAGCTTGCGGTAATAGCGCTTTGTGTAACGATCACCAGGCGCATTGCCAATTCGGCTATGCGTTAAACCGTACAAAAATGCGCGGCAGGCATTCGATACCGCAAAACCGGCGTGTTGAAATAAAACCTTATCAAATTCAACGATGCGCAATTGCTGATCGGCAATCCCGGCCGCTTGCATGAGTTTGAGCACATAAGGATGGCAACGTACGGCGCCTTGACCAAATATGATCATATTGCGGGTCAAAATATTCGCACCCTCTACCGTAATACTGATCGGCGCACCTTCCCATGCGCGACCCAGATAATTTTTCGGCCCAAGGATAATGGTCTTGCCACCGTGCACATCCATCGCATCTTGAATAATGGTACGACCCAGTTCCGTTGCGTGGTATTTGGCGATCGCCGATGGTACCGCCGGCTTTTCACCCTGATCGACCGCGGCCGCCGTCATTCGCGATACCGCGCTGACCGCGTAGGTCAATCCGCCGATGCGCGCCAATGCCTCTTCGATGCCCTCGAAGCGACCAATCGACATGCCAAATTGTTTGCGAATGCGCGCGTAGGCGCCGGTCACCAACGCCGCCATGCGCACGCTGCCAGTGGAACCCGACGGCAAGGAAATCGATCGACCGACAGCCAAGCATTCGACCAACATACGCCATCCCTGACCGGCATAGGCCTGACCACCAATCAAACAATCGAGCGGGACAAACAGGTCTTTGCCGCTCACCGGTCCATTTTGGAAGGGGATATTCAGCGGCAAATGACGTCGACCGATTTCCAGGCCCGGCGTGCTGCGCGGAATCAGTGCTAAGGTAATACCGATATCAGTCTTGTCGCTTAAGATACGCTCAGGATCTAGCATTCGGAAAGCGAGGCCAATCACCGTTGCAACCGGTGCCAGCGTGATATAGCGCTTTTCAAAGGTCAGGCGCAGCCCCAGCACTTCCTTGCCATCGACCATTTGTTTGCAGACGACTCCAAAATCGGGGATGGACGTTGCATCGGAGCCGGCCCAAGGATTGGTCAGGCCAAAACAGGGAATCTCGCGGCCATCGGCCAAACGGGGCAGATAATGATTCTTTTGTTGCTCGGTGCCGTAGTGCAGCAATAATTCGGCTGGCCCCAGCGAATTGGGCACGGCCACCGTGGAGCTCACCGTAGGACTAATGCTGGAAAGTTTTTGCAACACGGCCGAATGCGCGTGCGCCGAAAAACCTAAACCACCATACTGTTTTGGAATGATCATGCCGAAGAAACGGTTGCGTTTCAGGTAATCCCAGACTTGCGGCGACAAATCGTTGCGTTCATGGGTGATTTCCCAGTCATTGACCATGCCACACACTTCTTCAACCGGTCCATCGAGAAAGGCTTTTTCTTCACCGCTTAATTGCGGGGCGGCTTGGCTGAGCAATTTGTTCCAACGTGGTCGACCAGAAAATAATTCTCCTTCCCAACCCACCGTGCCCGATTCCAGCGCCACGCGCTCGGTGTCCGACAACTGCGGTGCAATGCGCTGGTAAACGTCCAGCATCGGCCCACTCAGCCATTGCATGCGTAATGGCCGGTAGTTGAGCACTACTGCAACCATAGCAAACAACAACCAAGTCAAACCCAGCGTAATCCATGACGCGCCGCTGTAAAGCGTCGCGATCAATAATGCGGCGCCGCTAGCGAGGGTCCACGGCTTTAAGCCGACACGCAAAAACCCGCATACCAGCCCAACGACAAACAAGGCGAGCAGAGGAATAAAACCAGACATGCAAACACTCCTTGAAGCGGAACCGATTAAGGCCCAAAACGGTGCAAGAACCGGGAGATTTCCCGGGTGAAAACATCATTTCGATCGCCGACTACCATATGCGTGGCGTCGTCGATACAAACATGTTCCGCGTGTGGAACCAATTGCATGAATTCGCCAATGGTGCGTTCGGAAACCACATCACTACGACCGCCGCTCAGCAACAGCACCGGAATTTGCACTTGGGTCGCAGCGCTTTGTAAGCGTGGGATGTAACTGGCTGCTTGTACGGCAACCCGTTCCAGCAAGCGTGGATCCCAATGCCAGCGAAAGCGCCCGTCAACGCTAGCCCGGAGTTGGTTGCGCAGGCGTTCCGGATCTTTGCGCTCACGGTGCGGCAGATATTGGGCGATCTCGTCGGCGGCATGCTGCAAACTGTCAAAGCCATCGGGGTGTTGCGCCATAAAGCTCAAGATTCGGCCGACGCCTTCGGTTTCCCAGCGCGGGGTCACGTCGACCAGCACCATCGCCTGAAATACGCTCTGGGTAGCTTCGCCCTCAATCAACAAGCCCAATAAACCACCCATCGACGCGCCAATCAGCACGGGCTTTTCGGGCAAGGAGCGGGCAATTGCAGATAGATCTTCGGCAAAATGTTCGAGTTCATAGACACCACCATCTGCCCATTGCGAGTCGCCGTGACCACGGCCGTCAATGGCCAGCGCGTGCCAACCGCCGCGAGCCAAATGGCTTGCGGTGCCGCGCCAAGCATGGCGGTTTTGCCCAAAACCGTGCGCAAACAACACGGCTGGCTGACCTTCGGCCCCGTAGTGCTCAATGGCCAGCGACAAATCGCCGCGACCGCTGTGCAAACGCACCGTAGGGCCGGTCACGCAGTCAAATGGCAATGTTTGAACACTATCCATACGGCCGAGTATGTTGACGAGTCGAAGAGCTGTCAATACGCTTGCGTATGGACGCCTTTCACGTCTCTTCTACGCAGCTATGACCAATACCATTGTGGCGCCGGTGGCCCCCGAGCGCGAGAAACAACGCCTTTCGGCGCAAGACTGGGAGCTGGCCGCCCTAGAACTGATGGCAGAGGAGGGCGTTGCCGCGGTTGCGGTTGAATCGCTCGCACGTCGATTGGGTGTCACCAAAGGCAGTTTTTATTGGCATTTCAGTCAGCGTGACGCGCTGATTGAGGCTGCGCTAAAGCGTTGGGAAGAAAACGATACCCATAACCTGGTCGCCAGAGTGGAATCGATCGAAAACCCGCGCAAACGACTTCGCGAGCTATTTCGACTGACCAGCCGCGAAATGCGCTCCCATAAAATCTATGCGGCCTTATTGCGCGCGTCGGATCATCCGGTTGTCGCGCCGGTGATGGATCGGGTGTCGCAAGAACGCATGCTTTATTTGGCGCGGGTTTTTGAACAGGCAGGCATGGACTCGATCGCCGCAAATCATCGCGCGCGCCTCGCTTATTCGGCATACATCGGCCTGCTGCAACTGACTTTGCAGCTACGAACCTCGCGCCTTAGCACCGAAGTTTTCGATGCCTATGTGGGCCATATGATTGATACGCTGATCCCGGCGGAATGAGTTGATGAATGCCTTAACCCGCATTTTTCATAAATTACACAGCCCTCGCCTCCTGATTGTCCAACGATTTTTCCTCAGTCGGGTGTATGAATCACTACACCGCTCCTTCGAAAAAACCGCTGGACAATCAATATTCTGCGCGATCATCGCGCGAATTCATGAAACATGCGGGTTAAATCCGCAATCGCGTGGCCAATGCAAAACCCAGCAACGAAACCAGCGCCGCGCCTAGAAAACTGGCGCGACCGCCACCGAGTTCCCACAACGCGCCCGCCAACAGGGCGCCAAGTACGCCGCCGAGGCCGGAACTGAATCCGTACAGCAAGCCTTGGCCGTGCACGCCGCTGCGACCCGGAAAAAACTGGCTGATGGCCTGGATGCTGGCGCTGTGGAATACCGCGAAGGTAAAGGCGTGTCCCAACTGCGCCAGCGCGATCACCCAGCCAAACTGCGGTAACAGCGCGGTCACTATCCAACGTAGGGTTCCCACCACAAAACAACTCGCCATCAAGACTCTGGGCGAAAAGCGAGTCATTAATCGGGGCACGAACAGGAACATAGCTATTTCCGCCGCCACGCCAATCGACCAAACCGCGCCGATTTGTTGCGGGGCATAACCATTGCGATCCAAATGCAAAGACAAGAACACATAAAAAGCGCCGTGCGCCAACTGCATGGTCATCGCTGTTAGCAGGAAAATCTGCAGTGCGCGATCGCCCAAGCGTGGCAATACGGTTGCGCGAAAGCCCAGTAATTCATTTTCTTGGGCGGCATTTGCAGGTTCGTGATTAATGAACGTGGCGGCCACCAACAGCCCAAAAACCGGCAACAAAATCGCCACCAGCCAGCCATAACCGAGCGCTTGCAATAAGGCCCCAAATCCCAGGTTGGCGCACACGAAACCCACCGAACCCCAGACCCGGATCCGACCATAACGTGAGCGCTGCGCGCCCAGCGAAGCCAAAGTCAATGCTTCGAACTGCGGCATGATCGCGTTGTATGCGCTGGCATACAGCAACATCACCACGACAATGCCGGCAAACTGCAAGGGCAATAGAAACATCGCAAAGCACAGCAAGCTCGCTACCGCGCCCGCACGCAGCCAGACAATCGGTCGACTAGAACGCGCCGTCGCCGCACCCCAAATCGACGGCGCCAACACCCGCGTGGCGTACCATAAACTCATCACCAAACTGATCTGCCAAGCACTCAGCCCGCGGGTTTCCAGATACGGCGCAAAGTACGGCGCAAAAGCGCCAAGCGCGCCGAGGTAGGCAAAATAGAAGGCCGACAAGCGCCAGTAGGGCAGGGCAGGAGTCGCCAAGGTGATCTTTCGGTAGGCAATTAAGATTGGCGCAGTCTAGGTGGTAGGCGAATGGCGATGCGCTGATTTTGCGAGTGTGCGCCGGTCGGTTGTCCTTGCAAGGCATTGATCAGCAATGGCGGGTGCGGACTTGTCCGAACGCTGTTGCGGTTGCTCGCCGTTGTTCTGCCTCGCTTGCAGAACGCGGAGAAGCCCAAGCAGAAGCGTTTGGAGAAGTCCAAGCCCACGAAAAGCGGCACCCGCCGCTCAGTGCATTCATGCGGCCAGCCGCGCGCCGTCTGGAACGGCAGGCTCTGCCGCCAGACCAGATCGACCGGAACTCTGCCAAATCAACCGCTTCTGTAGCGGAGCTTGCTGCGCTGCTTTTCGGGCCGGCGACGGCGCGCGTTACAACCTCGCCAAATAGGCCTCAATTTCCGGCAGCGCCTTCGATTTCGGAAAAGACTCGCGGGTTGATTCGAGCAACTTACGGGCGTCGTCTGGTCGATTAAGTTTTTCGTTCAGCGCTTGTGCGACGCGTAAATGCACGGCGCCAACGCTGGGATGTTTGGGGTAGTTCTGGCTAAATCCGTTGGCAAATTTTAGCGCGAGTTCTTGTCGACCTAGCGCGTGGGCTTTGTCGAGCAATTCACGCACTTGATCTGGATCGCTGGGCCATAACTGGGCGTCGGTATCCCGGCACTCGCTCCAAAACTGTAAGGCTTGGCCCCACTTTTCATGGGCGATCAGCACGTTCAAATAATCGCGTGCATGTTTAGTCAACGCAGTCGCATCATTGTGTAGGTTCAGCAGTTTGCGATAACGTAGGTGCAAAGTATCGCTGCCGCCACGCTCGGCAATATGGCTGCCCAATAACTGTGCGGCGCCTTGTGTATTGCCATCCGCCGCTAATTTTTCACTGGCATCCAGCACGGATTGATCACGGTCGGCTAAGCGTGGCAGTTTTTGCGGGGCAGAACTCTTCACTTCGTAACCGAGTACATCGCGATATTGAAAAACCAAGTAACCGAGCAGGTGAAAGGTCACTATAGTGGCGTAATGGGCTACAAAATAATGGCCGACCATGGCCAATGGCCCGGGCAGAAAAGGTACTAGCATCGCTTGCGCATTAGCCTCGCTGTACAGCACCAGCACGCACAATAAAGCCGCGCCGACGTAGGGCCAGCCGATTCGCGCAATGGTTGCCATCCACATCACCGGATTGAGCGCGCCAAAGGTATCCTGATCAATGGCTGCAGACATCAATGCTGCGGGTATTCCTAACGCGATCACCAGCGCCGCGACTACGGCAAGTTCGCCGGCACCCAGCGCAGCTAAAACCATGATGACGCCTATAGCCAAAATCCATAATAGAATTTGCACCTTAAATACCACCCAGCCGACACCATCGGGAGTGGAATAGCCACTCGGTGCCTCCATATTGCCGTTTGCCGTTGAACTCAATACCTCCGCCGCGTATTTCAAAATAGCGACCGTGACAAAGATGTTTAATAGCCAACCCAGCGCCGGCACGTAATTCACCAGCCGCAACACCGCCAGCATGGAAATAGTCAGCAAGGCTTCCGAATTCAGTGGGTAAGCCAAGATATGCCGCAAACGCTCCCAAAATGGTTGGGTAGCGTTATGGTTTTGGGGTTCGGCAGGCAGGTTGGGCACGGTGGATTAGACTCAAGTGGTGAGAGGTGGCACCTTCAAAGTGTCGCGCAAGCCGCGGCCGGCGCAAAGCTCAAACCGCGCACGCGGCCCGAATTGGCAATGATGACCTGCCGACCTTCACCCCGGTCGCGCTGGCTACATAAGATAAAAGTGGAATTCGCGCCTTCTGAGTCTCCTAGACTACGATAGGTGATTCGCCGCCGCCCAGCATTGCTGCGCACGCTGACCTCGCTGGCATCGGCTTGGTGGTACAAAACCAAACTTTCGACAGGATCGAAGCGCGAATTGCGATTGTCGTCGCGATAAATCAACCAGCCATCGGACCAATCGCTGGCATCCAGACACTGGCGACCGTTGGCGCTGGGGCAGATGATCAAATTGCGCCCCGAACTGACGGCCTCGGCACGTGCGCGATTCAGTCCCAGGATCAGCGCGCTTTTGGTGGATGTCAATTGTGCACTGGTTTGCATGCGCGCCAGAGACGGCACGCCAATCGCACATAAAATGAGCGCAGTGGCGAGCGCAATCAGCAACTCAGCAGCGCTCATGCCGCGGCATTGGCTGGGCCGGGAACGCATCACGAAGCGGGCGCTGTGTGAGCAAATGGTGGTGCGCTGGGGTGGGCGGGTGATAGGCATACGAGTGCTCCGGCAGGAAGGATGGTGGAGTCAAATTAGCGGCGCAAAAAGCATTTGACTGCCCACGCTTTCCGATCTTCCTGTCAGATTTTTCCTACAGCGCTGATCGCAGACACCCAGGTGATTTGCAGTCTGCCTGTGCACGGATCACTACCGAATCGCGGGCTATGCTTGGCGCACCCTTGAGCTAACGGTCATGGCTCGCAGCCACCCGGAATGATGAAAGTCCCCGCCGCCATGACTGTTGCCGGCGTTTTTGCCTTTCCCCTCCCCACCCTTCCCAAACGTTGGGAGGGAGTAAGAGTCCGAACCTGAACGACTTTCACGGCAACCCCTATGATGCGCCCAGTAGACAGCAACAGCAGCGAACCTTTTGACCTGCATTCACCCTTTGCGCCCGCCGGCCATCAGCCGCAAGCCATCGCCGAACTGATCGCCGGCGTTAATGCGGGCCTTGCGCATCAGGTTTTGCTAGGCGTGACCGGTAGCGGCAAAACCTTCACGATTGCCAACGTAGTGCAAGCCATTCAACGCCCGACCTTGGTGTTGGCGCCCAATAAGACGCTCGCCGCGCAATTATATGGGGAGTTTAAAGATTTTTTCCCGAATAATGCCGTCGAATACTTCGTGTCGTATTACGATTATTATCAGCCAGAAGCCTATGTTCCATCTAGCGACACCTACATTGAAAAAGACGCCAGTATCAATGAACATATCGAACAGATGCGATTGTCGGCAACCAAGGCTTTGTTAGAGCGCAAAGATGCAATCATTGTGGCGACGGTATCGGCGATTTATGGTCTAGGAGATCCTGATCAATATTTTAACATGGTCTTGCATTTGGTCCGCGGTGATCGCATCCCCGATCGGGAAATCATTCGTCGTTTGACGGAGTTGCAGTATACGCGTGGCGATTATGAGTTGCGGCGTGGTACTTATCGCGTTCGTGGTGAGGTGATCGATGTGCATCCAGCCGAGAGCGACAACCAGGCGGTGCGCATTGAATTGTTTGATGGTGAAATTGAAAAATTGGCGCTATTCGATCCACTGACTGGAGAAATCATCAAGCGATTGTCGCGTTTTACCATCTACCCAAAATCGCATTATGTGACCTCGCGTCGTAAGGTATTGGATGCCGTAGCAACCATCAAGATTGAGCTTGCTGATCGCCTGGAAGTGCTGTATCGCGACAACAAATTGTTGGAAGCGCAGCGCCTTAAGCAACGCACTCAGTTTGATCTGGAAATGATGGCGGAAATTGGCTACTGCCAAGGTATAGAGAATTATTCGCGACATTTGACCGGTCGCGCTGAGGGAGAAGCGCCACCCACACTGTTTGACTATTTGCCGGCCGATGCGCTGTTGATTGTGGACGAAAGCCACGTGACCATTCCGCAGTTGGGTGCGATGTACAAGGGCGATCGTTCACGCAAAGAAACGCTGGTTGCGTTCGGTTTCCGCATGCCCTCAGCGCTCGACAATCGACCTTTGCGTTTCGAAGAATGGGAAAACCGGGCACCACGCACGATCTTCGTGTCGGCGACACCAGGCCCTTACGAAACACGACTCACCGAAGGAAAAATGGTCCAACAGTTGGTCCGTCCGACTGGATTAATCGATCCAATCACTGAGATCCGGCCGGTTGGCTCCCAAGTTGATGATCTGCTGTCAGAGATTGCTTTGCGCACGGCGCTAGGTGACCGCGTGCTGGTCACCACGCTGACCAAGCGCATGGCGGAGAATCTAACGGAATATTTAAGTGACCACGGCATCAAGGTTCGTTACTTACACTCCGATATTGAAACGGTTGAGCGGGTGGAAATTATTCGGGATTTGCGTCTCGGCAAGTTTGACGTACTGGTCGGCATTAACCTGCTGCGAGAAGGGCTGGACATGCCGGAAGTGTCGTTGGTTGCCATTTTAGATGCGGATAAAGAGGGTTTCTTGCGCTCCACGGGCTCGTTAATTCAAACCATTGGCCGAGCCGCACGGAATTTACGTGGCAAAGCGATTCTATATGCCGATCGTATTACTGACTCCATGCGCCGCGCATTGGACGAAACCGATCGTCGCCGTCAAACTCAAATCGAATATAACGTTACGCACGGCATTACGCCGCGTGGCATTATAAAAACCGTTAACGACGTAATGGAAGGTGCACGCGAGACGGAAAACAGTCATGCCAGCTCAGCCACAGCGGGCGGGCGAGGTCGAAAACGTGCAGTGGGCGTGGCCGAGCCGCGCGTCGATTACGCAGCTTTGTCGCCGGAACAACTCGGCGCCAAACTAAAAAAATTGGGAGACCAAATGTTCCAGCACGCCCAAAATCTTGAATTCGAAGAAGCCGCTCGAGTGCGTGATGAAATCAAGAACATCAAGGCGCTGGGTTTGTTGGCTTGATGGCTATTGGAAACTCGCCAGCATCCGCCAACCCAATGCAGCGCCCGCGCATCCGACCAAGGCGAACGCGAGCGCGAGGGCCAATCCCAATTGGCCGATGCGTACCGCTCGTAGGCCGCGAACCACCACACGATCACGGATCAAGCGCGCCGCTGCATGCGGATAACGTTGTTCGCGAATAACCGCCCGCGCGGCTAGGCCAATCACCACGCCGGTGACCACGCCCACCAGCGCGAGTAGCGCAAAAGCGCCGCGCGCTAGCCAGACGAAGCGTCCGGTTGCCAAATTGGCATCCCCGGCTTCTAAGCGTGTTTGGATTACCCCCAGTTCATGTTGTAACGCCATCAACAACAGCAGGCCTACCAGCGCAGTCAGCACCATTAGCCACAGCGTGCGCCGCCGTTCCGCAGGATCGGCGCGATGTAGCTCGGGTGCTGTAGCTTCTGAATTGGGTTGCGGCACAGTGTCTGACATTTTGGGTTCTCCGAGAACGGGACGCGCGGCAATCTGCCGAGAGCAAGTCTAGGCCTGAACAGCACGCCGGCAGCACATGCTAGCCCGATCAATGCAGCGAATCGTCTCTTCGACCTAAGTTCAATGCAAGCTTGGGGCTACAGCGGCACAAGCTTGACTTTGGTCAAGCTGCCGACGATCTGATGCCTGAACAATCCGCTTCGAATCTTTTGGCAATCGGAGCAGCTTCATGGTCGAAACTTACAATGACAAAGTGGTGATGCAATTCACTGTCATGACCGTGATCTGGGGCATCGTAGGCATGCTGGTTGGCGTCATCATCGCCGCCCAGCTGGCTTGGCCCTGGCTCAACTTTGACGTCGCATGGCTGAGCTATGGGCGTTTGCGGCCTTTGCATACCAACGCGGTCATTTTTGCGTTTGGTGGTTCGGCATTGTTTGCAACTAGTTATTACATTGTCCAGCGGACCTGCCACGCACGGCTATTTTTGGACAAGTTGGCGGCCTTCACTTTTTGGGGCTGGCAAACGGTCATCGTTGCGGTGGCCATTACCTATCCACTGGGCATTACGCAAAGCAAGGAATACGCCGAAGCCGAATGGCCGATTGATATCTTGATCACCTTGGTTTGGGTTTCTTATGCTGTGGTGTTTTTCGGCACTATTGCCAAGCGCAAAATTGCCCATATTTATGTAGCCAATTGGTTTTTCGCTGCCTTTATCATAACGGTCGCGATTTTGCATATCGTCAATAACCTGTCACTGCCAGTATCGATGGGCAAGTCTTATGTCATCTATTCAGGCGCGGTCGATGCGATGGTACAATGGTGGTACGGTCATAACGCGGTGGGTTTCTTTTTAACCGCAGGCTTCTTGGGCATGATGTACTATTTCGTGCCGAAGCAGGCAGGCCGCCCAGTCTATTCGTACCGCTTGTCCATCGTGCATTTTTGGTCGCTGATTGCGATCTATATGTGGGCGGGTCCACACCATCTGCATTACACCGCGCTGCCTGATTGGGCGCAATCATTGGGTATGGTGTTTTCGTTGATTCTTCTGGCACCCAGTTGGGGCGGCATGATTAACGGCATGATGACGCTTTCTGGTGCTTGGCATAAGTTGCGCACCGATCCAATTTTGCGCTTTATGATTGTGTCTTTATCTTTCTACGGCATGAGCACATTCGAAGGACCGATGATGTCCATCAAAACGGTCAACGCGCTGAGCCATTACACCGATTGGACTATCGGCCATGTGCATTCAGGAGCACTCGGTTGGGTAGCGATGATTACCATCGGCTGCGTGTATAGCCTGTATCCACGATTGCTCAAACTGCCGGGCATGTACTCAACCAAAGCGATTGAACTGCATTTCTGGACGATGACCATCGGCGTGGTTCTCTATATCGCTGCAATGTGGATCGCCGGGGTGATGCAGGGCCTGATGTGGCGCGCGACCAATGACGACGGTACCTTGACATATACCTTTGTCGAATCGCTAAAGGCCACCTACCCGTATTATTACGTGCGCTTTTTGGGCGGTGTATTGGTACTGGGCGGCATGTTTGTCATGCTTTGGAACATGTGGAAGACATCAGAACTGGCAAGCGATAAATCGCCAGTTGTAGTCCCGGTTCCTGCGCACGCTTGAGGAGAATCCAATGAGTTTCAGTCATGAGAAGTTTGAAAAAAACATTCTGCGCATGGGCATTTGGATTGCTCTGGTCGTGAGTTTCGGCGGGTTAGCGCAAATCGTGCCTTTGATGTTTCAAGCACAAGTGGTGCAGCCCTTGCCTGGAATGAAGCCGATTACTGCGCTGGAGTTGGCCGGTCGAGAGGTGTACGTGCGCGAAGGCTGCTACAACTGTCATTCTCAAATGGTACGCGCCTTACGCTCTGAAACAGCGCGCTATGGGCATCACTCGATTGCCGCGGAATCCGTGTGGGATCACCCATTTTTGTGGGGTTCCAAGCGCACTGGACCGGATTTGGCACGAGTGGGTGGAAGATATAGTGACGACTGGCACCGCGTGCATTTGAATAATGCCCGCGATGTGGTGCCGGAATCCAATATGCCAGGTTTCCCTTGGTTGTCTGATGCATTGATCGATGGTGACTTTCTTACTGCGAAGATGCGCGCATTGCGCACGCTGGGCACCCCATACACCGAGGATGACGTCAGCGGTGCGGCGGCCGCGGTGGCCGGTAAAACCGAAATGGACGCGACCGTCGCGTACCTGCAGTCTCTGGGTCGTTATGCACCCAAACGTCAGGTCTCGCAGCCGGCAAGTGCCCAAGAACCGGCTTCTGCAGAAACAACGGACGCGGTGAAAGCGGTTCCCACGGAGGTGAAATCATGAGCCTAGGCATCGTACTCGGCGCAATTACCGCGCTGCTGATGACGGTTTTTCTCGGCATCGTTCTGTGGGCTTATGGGTTCAAGCGCGCAGCGGACTTTGACGCAATGGCGCAGTTGCCACTGGAAGATAAGGAGGGGCGGCTATGAGTGGCGCCTGGAGTATCTATATTATTGTTTTGACACTGCTCACGATTGGTGGCAGCGCTTGGTTATTGGCACAAACCGCGAAAAAGCCAGAGGATCTTAATAAGGAAAACACCACCGGGCATGTTTGGGATGAGGATCTTGCCGAGTTCAATAATCCCCTACCGCGTTGGTGGTTGTGGTTGTTTATTGGCACCATCCTTTTCAGTATTGGCTATTTGGTTCTGTATCCAGGATTCGGTTCTGTCGCCGGTACGCTTGGCTGGACCAGTGAAGGGCAATTGCGCGCTGAGCAGCAGAAATTTGACGAAATAGCTCGGCAGACGTACGCAAAATTTGCGGCACTGGGGATCGCCGATTTGGCGAAAAATCCGGAAGCGGTGAATTTGGGACGTAATATCTTCGCGAATAATTGTGCTACCTGTCATGGCACCGATGCCCGCGGAGCGATCGGCTTTCCTAGCTTGGTCGATAACAGTTGGCAATGGGGCGGCGAGCCTGATCAAATATACACGACCATCGTTAATGGCCGTATTGCGGCGATGCCCAGTTGGAGTGCGGTGTTGGGCGTAGAGGGCACCCCGCAAGCGGTTGCTTATGTGCGGTCTATTGCCGGCCTAAGCCACAATTCGGCTCATGCACAAGCTGGAAAAGCCCGGTACGAACAGATTTGCGTGGCTTGTCATGGCGTGGACGGCAAGGGCAATATTGCGCTCGGTTCGCCCGATTTAACGGATTCGGCCTATTTGTATGGCAGTAGTGAAGCACAGATCACCGAATCCCTAACTAAAGGTCGCAATGGTCAGATGCCGGCGCATGGGCCATTAATCGGCGAGGACGCGGTGCGGATCGTGTCTGGATATGTGTACAGTTTGCGCGACCAAGCGGCTAATCCAACCAGTGGTGGAGCGCAATGAATAAAAGCACCGAGGTTGAAGAGGGCGCGGTGGCGCCAACGATCCGCACGTCGGTGCCATTGGTCCAGCGGGCGGGGGCCATACTGTGGCCCTCCTTCTTCGCTGCTGGGGTTGCGACCATGGGCTTTTTTGCTTTCGTCGATCCCACGGAGTTAGGTACCATCACTTTCCCGCAGTTAGAAATCGCCCGGGAATGGGGATACACCTTGGGCTTTTTCATGTTTTGGGCATGCACCTTCAGCAGCAGTTTGTTTACATGGATCCTGCTGCGTGCCCCGGATGAAATAGACGCTCGCCAGTAAATATAAATCCGCGTGTGCGGATTCCGTCGTTTTGCCGTGCACATGGCGTAAAATCTCCTTGTCGCGGAGGTTGAAATGGAGAACGTGTCAGCATGGCAGGAAAACTGCTTAATATTCCGGTCAAGGTGATCAGCACTGACGGAGATTCTGCTTACGCCGCGCATCAAAAGATTTATCCCCGCGAAGTAGGTGGTTTGTTTCAGCGGCTGCGTAATGCGGCCGTGTTCTGGTTGCTTGGCATGTATTATTTGTTCCCATGGATCAACTGGGACGGCCGCCAGATGGTCTTGTTTGACTTGCCGGCGCGTAAATTCTATATCCTCGGCTTGGTGTTCTGGCCGCAGGATTTTTTCTATTTGTCGGCGCTTTTGATCGTCGCTGCCTTAAGTTTGTTTTTCTTTACCGCGATTGCCGGCCGCCTATGGTGTGGATTTGCTTGTCCACAGACGGTGTGGACAGAAGTATTCTTGTGGGTTGAGCGCAAGATTGAGGGTGATCGTAATGCTAGAATACGACTTGATAAAGGGCCTTGGTCTCCGCGTAAACTGCGTTTGAAAGCCGCCAAGCAATTTGTTTGGATTGTCTTGGCATTATGGACTGGCTTCACATTTGTGGGATTTTTCACACCCATTCGTAGTTTGGGCGTGAATCTGATCCACTTTCAACTGGGCGGCTGGGAATGGTTTTGGTTTTTATTTTACAGTCTTGCCACCTACGGTAATGCCGGATTGCTGCGTGAGCAGGTCTGCAAGTATATGTGCCCTTATGCGCGTTTCCAAAGCGCAATGATTGATAACGATACCTTGATCGTCACTTATGATGTGGCCCGCGGTGAGCCGCGCGGTGCACGCAAACGCGCAGTGAAATCAGTAGCAGAGCGCACACAGGCGCAAGCACGCACTTCAGGCTTGGCGCAAACCCTTTCAACCGTCGCCGAGGATTCCGCTGGATTGGGTCTTGAGCCTGTGGCCAGCTCTATGTCGACTGGCGTCATCCAGCCGTCGGTCATTTCGCTGGGTGACTGCATTCAGTGTAAAGCCTGTGTGCAGGTGTGTCCGACTGGCATTGATATTCGCGATGGTCTGCAATACGAATGCATCGGCTGCGCCGCTTGCGTTGATGCGTGTGACGAAATCATGGATAAGGTGGGATATCCGCGTGGTTTGGTGCGTTTTGATACCCAGCACGCCATCGATGGGAAGCCCACTCGAATTATTCGTAAACGCACCGTTTTTTATGCGTTTTTGTTAACTGCGATTATTTCTGCACTTCTACACTCCTTGGCTACGCGAATTCCGTTGCTTGTTGATGTCATTCGAGATCGTGGTGAGCTCTATCGTGAAACCGCTAATGCGTCGATCGAAAACAGCTATCAAGTGAAGATCATGAACAAGACTGAGGCACCGCGCGGCTTTCAGTTGTCGTTGGTGGATCCGCCTGGATTGCGTATCGTCGGTGCAACCCAGGTGCAAGTGCCCGCGGGCGCGATCATCAATCTGCCGGTGACCCTCGAGGCGCAAGCGGGTGCTTTCAAAGGTATGCAGCGCATCCGCCTGCGCGTAACTGCCACGGACGATCCGCTAGTCGAACGCATTGAGGACAGTCGGTTCTTTGCGCCGTGATGCTCACCGACCAGCGAGTTCATAGCGACGGATTAAGTCATCCCGGTGGCGTGGGTCGAAGTTAATACGCTCCAAGTCCTTGCCCACAAGATTTAATAGACGTGGATTCATTACGCGAAACCACAAGCTTGGGACATACGCCAATAAGAACATGCCAAAATAGCCACTGGGTAGTTGCGGTAAACCAGCAAAGGTTCTTAATGATTGATAACGGCGGGTTGCGTGGGCGTGGTGGTCTGAATGACGCTGCAAATGAAATAGCGCCCAATTAGACACGGTGTGATTACTGTTCCATGAGTGATGCGGTTGGCAGGGTTCAAATCGGCCGTCCGGCAGCTTTTTGCGCGCAATGCCGTAATGCTCAATGTAGTTGGCGCTGGTCAATTGAAAGTTGGCCCAGAATGCGGCGAGTAGTAAAAATGGCAAAACGCCGATTCCTAACCATATAATTAGGATCGTGTACAGGCTCAAAGTAATTAGACTGGTTTGCACAATGTCATTGGATAGGCTAAACCAGGGTTTGCCTTGTTCGGCTAAACGCGCTCTTTCCAGTTCAAACGCGCGGCGCCATGCGCCTGGCATTTCGCGAAATAAAAATCGCCAGATTGATTCACCCAAACGTGATGAGGCGGGATCAGCTGGGGTGGCGACATCGCGGTGGTGACCGCGATTGTGTTCGACATAAAAGTGGCCATAACCAGTGGGAGCCAGAACTAATTTGGCTAACCAGCGTTCTAGCGGCGCACGTTTATGGCCAAGTTCGTGACCCACATTAATGCAGAAACCGCCCACCACGCCGGTCGAAATGACAACCGCCAGTACTGCGTGACTAGGCAATTCGTAGTGCGTTACAAACCAAGCTGCAAAAATAAACGCCGCCCATAACATCGGTACCAGCGCGTAGGTAATCCAGCGATAAAAACGATCAGCTTCCAACTGTGGCACTGCCGATTCCGGGGGATTGCTTTGATCTTCACCGAATGCCAAATCCAGTAGCGGCAACAGCAGGTAGACCAATATGACCGGCAGCCACAGCAGGCCAGTTTCACCGGTGGCTAGATATAGCAGTGGCCCGGCTCCCGCCAAAGCTGGGACTAACAGAGATAACAGCCATGCATAGCGTTTGGGGTCTCGGTAGCTTGCGTCTGCGGTATGACTGCTCACGTTAATAATCCTTTTGTTTGTTTATTTTTGTCTGCGGGTGAGTTTAAAACCCGTCATGCGAGATATTGTTTGTTGCTTTTGATTCGATAACCAACCCAAGTCTCAACTGGACCGAAGCCCGCCTGCATAGGCGTCGCTGGCGGCAATCACGCCGCCGCCTAGGCACACCTCGCCGTCGTATAGTACCAAGGATTGCCCAGGGGTGATGGCGCGTTGTGGCTGTTGAAAATGCACTTCCACGCCTCCGGCAGGTGATTCCAAGGCGCGCACCACGCAGCTTTGGTCAGTCTGTCGGTAACGGATTTTGGCTGTGCATTGGAAACTCGCGCCGGGACTTTTCCCGGATATCCAATGCATGGCTTCGGTTTGTAGCTTTTGGCCGTACAGCGCGGGATGATCGCCTTGCACGACGATCAGGCGATTATCGCTGAGTGATTTTCCGGCAACGAACCAGGGTTCACCGCTGCTGCCGCGCCGGCCGCCAATATTCAGGCCACCCCGTTGGCCAATGGTGTAAAACTGCAAACCGCGATGCTCGCCGACCAAAACGCCCTCCGGGGTTTGCATGGGGCCCGGATTGGCAGCTATATAGCGTGCAATAAATGGATCAAAATTGCGCTCGCCAATAAAGCATATGCCGGTTGAATCGCGCTTGGCATGCGTGGGTAAACCGGCGGTATTGGCCAAGCGGCGTACTTCCGATTTGAGCAGCCCGCCAATTGGAAATTCGACACAAGCTAATTGGGTTTGATTCAGCGCATGCAGGAAATAACTTTGATCTTTGTTTGGATCGCTACCGCGTAATAACTCGACTTTGTCATCACGGTAACGAGTTTGTGCGTAATGACCGGTCGCAATGCGCGGGTAGCCCAAATCAAGTGCGTGCTCGACAAAGGTTTTGAATTTCACTTCGCGGTTGCACAGGATGTCTGGATTGGGTGTGCGTCCGGCTTTGAGTTCCGCCAAGAAATTTTCGAACACGCCGTCCCAATACTCAGCGGCAAAATTGCGTCCGAAAAATGGGATGTCGAGTAACTCGGCCACCGCGCGCGCATCCCGCGCATCGGCGGTTGCGCTGCAGACACCATTCGCATCGTCTTCTTCCCAATTTTTCATGAACAGGCCGCCCACTTCACGACCCGCCTGTTTAAGCAACAGCGCGGTCACTGAAGAATCAACGCCGCCGGAAAGGCCGACTAGGATGGGGGGCTGAGTCATGGGCTAGCGGAAGCGCTCGAAATTCTGATGCATTTTTACCCCCACTGGTTCGACGATTTGGTCGAGTGGCCATAAGCGACCGCCCAGGTGGTCGTCGATGCAACGTAGCACCAAGGCGCTGCGTTGCGGCAATGCGTGACAGGCGATTTGATCACGAGTCAACCAATGCGTACGCACGATGTCGGTATCTAGTGCTCGATTGGCGTCATGGGTGAGCGCTTCGCACAAGAATGTCATACGCACAAAATGTAACTCCGGCAGTAATAGTTGGTAAATGCCAATTAGACCCACGGGGCGCACGTGCCAAGCGGTTTCCTCCAGCGTTTCACGCATCACCGCATCCAGCAGGCTCTCGTTGCGATCTAAATGCCCGGCGGGTTGATTGAGTACGGCTTGCCCGGCGATGCGTTCCTCGACGAGCAGGTAACGATCACCGTCAGGAACCACGGCGGCTACGGTAAGGCGAGGGAGATTTTGCCTGGAATTCACTATATGCACCTCAGGATTCTACGGCGAAGCAACTGCGCGTGATCTGCATCAACCACCAACCACACCAACCACCATCTCACCAACCGCCATCTCACGCAGATATACTGCGCCTAACGACAAACCGCCGACGCAAGCTTATCCATGAGCCAGGAGTCCAAAACCGACGATGACTTGGGCGTTGTAGTCCAGGAATCGCGTCCGGAGCTGAAAAAGCCACCGATGTTTCGCGTGGTGCTGTTGAACGATGACTACACTCCAATGGAGTTTGTGGTGATCGTGTTGGAGACTTTTTTTGTGATGTCACGCGAAAATGCCACGCGGGTGATGCTGCATGTTCACACCCAGGGCAAAGGTGTATGTGGCGTGTTTACGCGCGACGTGGCCGACACCAAGGTGACTCACGTTAATGCATTTGCGCGTGCACACCAACACCCGCTGATGTGTGCTATGGAGGAAGTCTGAGCCAGTTTGTGGGTGGCTTGCCGGGCGACGGGCGCAAACGAGACATTTGTCACGCTTGATTTCGGCGCAAGTGGGAACCATGTGGTAGAAACATTAAGCGCATCGGGCGCAGGAGTAAAGGAAGTCCATGTTCAGCAAGGACCTGGAACTCACCATCAGCCAGAGCTACAAAGAAGCTCGGGCGAAGCGGCACGAGTTCATGACGGTGGAACATTTGCTGTTGGCGCTGATTGAGAATCCCTCCGCCGCACAAGTGCTCAAGGCCTGCGGCGCCGATTTGAAAAAGCTGTCCGATGAGACACGCTCGATCATTGAGGAAACCGTGCCAATTTTGCCGGCCGACGATGAACGCGATACCCAGCCGACCCTGGGTTTCCAGCGCGTGCTGCAACGCGCGGTCTATCACGTGCAATCGTCTGGGAAGAAAGAAGTGACCGGCGCCAACGTGCTGGTTGCGATTTTCGGCGAAAAGGATTCGCACGCGGCGTATTTGTTGCAAAAACAAGACATCACACGCCTGGACGTGGTCAACTACATCTCGCACGGCATTGCGAAAATCCAACAAGAGCCGGCGCGTGATGCCGGTGGGGATCGCGAAGCCGAGGGCGGCAATGACAATGAGAAACAAAGTGCGCTGCAGGCTTATGCGAGCAATCTCAATGAGTTGGCGCGGCAAGGCAAGATCGATCCGTTGATCGGTCGCGCGGATGAGATCGAACGCACCATCCAGGTGTTATGCCGGCGTCGTAAGAATAACCCACTGTACGTTGGCGAAGCGGGGGTCGGTAAGACTGCGCTCGCCGAAGGCTTGGCCAAGCGCATAGTCGATAACGAAGTCCCCGAAGTGCTGAAAGATTCGGTGATTTACGCGTTGGATTTAGGCGCATTGGTGGCCGGTACCAAGTATCGCGGTGACTTTGAAAAGCGCCTGAAACAGGTGGTTGCCGAACTCAAGCGTCTTCCCAAGTCGATTCTTTTTATCGACGAAATTCACACCATCATCGGCGCCGGTTCAGCCTCCGGTGGTGTGATGGACGCTAGCAATTTGCTTAAGCCCTTGCTCGGTTCGGGCGAAATGCGTTGCATTGGATCGACCACGTTCCAAGAATTCCGCGGCATTTTCGAGAAAGATCGCGCGTTGACTCGGCGTTTCCAGAAAATCGATGTGGTCGAGCCCACCATTGCTGACACCATTGAAATTCTGCGTGGGCTGAAGACCCGCTTTGAAGAACATCACAAAGTTGAATACGCCGCGGAAGCGCTCAAGGCAGCGGTCGATTTGTCGGTCAAACACATTCACGACCGCTTTTTGCCCGACAAAGCCATCGATGTCATTGACGAAGCGGGTGCGCGTCAGCAATTGCTGGCTGTAGACAAACGCAAACGCATCATCGATACCGAAGAAGTCGAATACATCGTTGCCAAAATGGCGCGTATTCCGGCTAAACACGTGTCGGCGTCGGACAAGGATGTGCTGCGTAATCTCGAGCGCAACTTGAAGATGGTCGTGTTCGGCCAAGAGCAGGCCATCGAGGTGCTGACCGCCGCGATCAAGATGTCGCGCTCTGGCCTAGGCGATCCTAACAAACCGATTGGTTGTTTCCTGTTTGCCGGGCCCACTGGCGTCGGCAAGACCGAAGTGACCCGCCAATTGGCGATGATTTTGGGTATCGAGTTGATCCGCTTTGACATGTCCGAGTACATGGAAGCGCATTCGGTGTCGCGTTTGGTTGGCGCGCCGCCGGGTTATGTGGGCTTTGATCAGGGTGGTTTGTTAACCGAAGCGGTGACCAAACATCCACATGCGGTGTTGCTGTTGGACGAAATCGAGAAAGCGCATCCGGACGTCTTTAACTTGTTGTTGCAGGTGATGGATCGCGGCGTGTTAACCGATACCAACGGTCGCGAGGCGAATTTCCGCAACATGGTGCTGGTCATGACCACCAACGCCGGTGCCTCACAGGCCTCGCGCCGCAGCATGGGATTTGTCGAACAAGACCATTCCACCGACGCGATGGAAGTGATTCGGCGCGGATTTTCGCCGGAGTTTCGCAACCGTCTGGACGCGATCATCCAGTTCAGTGCGCTCGACAAAACCACCATTTTGCGGGTGGTCGACAAATTTGTGATCGAGTTGGAATCCCAACTCGCCGACAAACACGTCAGTTTGCATGTCGATGAGTCGGCGCGCGCTTGGCTGGCGGACAAAGGGTTTGACCCACAAATGGGTGCCAGACCGATGTCTAGGGTGATTCAAGAGCACATCAAGCGCAAACTCGCAGACGAACTGCTGTTTGGCGCGCTGGTTGGCGGTGGCAAAGTGAGCGTTGCTGTGGTTGGCGATGGGCTCAAAATCCACGCTGAATCAGCAACCGCCGAAACCGCGGATGAAGTGGTTGTCTGAAATGGCAAAGCTTCCGTCGATCATGTGGGTCGGCGGTGCTGAGCTTTGGCGGGTTTGGACTTGTCTAAACGCTGTTGCGGTTCGCCGTGGATATCGTCACGCATGAAGAAATGCGGATAAGCCGAAGCAGAAGCGTTTGGACAAGTCCAAACCCACGAAAAGAGGTGCCGCTTGTGCGTTCATGCTCCCAATCCGAGCGAAGGTGCCACTCGGTTTGATACGCGAATAAGCGCATCGAGAGGGGCGACGGTGGCTTCAAAAAGTCAACGGCCAATGCAGAGTGGAGCAAGCTCCACTCTGCAAAAGGCCACAGCTGTTATGGAGCGGAGTTTGCTCCGCTGCTTGCCCAGCGCTGCGAAAGCACATTGCAAACGCGCTCCCACGCCAAACAAGCTGAGCTATTTCTGCCGGAAGGTGATGCGGCCCTTGCTTAAATCGTAGGGCGTCATTTCAATCTTGACCTTATCGCCGGTCAGAATTCGAATGTAATTTTTACGCATACGGCCAGAGATGTGGGCCGTGATGACATGGCCGTTTTCCAGCTGTACGCGAAACATGGTGTTGGGCAAGGTTTCCAGAACCGTGCCTTCCATTTCAATATGATCTTCTTTGGACATCGGGTATTCGCAGGGCCAGGAGGGCGCAAGACCGCGCATTCTGCCCGAAGGGCTGCGCTACCGCCAGCGACGTCGCTCTAATCTCACTTACAGGGACATTCGCTGATGCGCATCCTCATCGTGGAAGACGACGTTTTGCTCGGTGAAGGCTTGGTAACCGCCTTAAAAAGGCAAAGAGACGCGGTCGACTGGCTGCAGGACGGGGTTTCCGCTATCGCGGCCTTGCAGTCCGAGAAGTTTGACCTAGTGGTTCTTGATCTCGGAATCCCGCGGCTCGATGGATTTGCTGTGTTGTCGGCCGTGCGCGGCAGCGGCAATCGCGTTCCGATTTTGATCCTTACCGCGCGCGACCAGGTTGCGGATCGCGTGCGCGGCTTGGATTTGGGCGCCGATGACTATCTGGTGAAGCCATTCGACCTGAACGAATTGACCGCACGCATTCGGGCTTTGCACCGTCGCGCCCAAGGCCAGGTCAGCAATACGATTAGCTACGGTGATATTCGGCTGCAACCGTCCGCCTACGCATGCACCTACAAGGGGCGCATTGTCGACTTACCGCGGCGCGAATTCGCGCTGCTGCGTTGCCTGATCGAAAACGCTGGCCGGGTGCTCACGCGTGATGTCGTGGTGCAGCGCGTCTATGGCTGGGATGAGTCTTTGGAAAGCAATGCGCTGGAAGTGCATGTGCATCATTTACGCAAGAAGCTCTACCCCGAACTGATCAGAACCATTCGCGGCGTTGGTTATATGGTTGAGGCGCTACCATGACTTCACTGCGTCGGCTGTTACTGGTTTCACTGCTCACGACGATCGGTGTTGCGGCAGGAATTAGTACTGCGGTGAGTTTTCGGGCCAGTTTGATCGAAACCAATGAGTTGTTCGACGCCAAGTTGGCGCAGTCAGCTCTCGTACTGCGCGCGTTGGTAGGACACGACTTGGACAGGCATTCTGAACAGCCCGATACCGTGGTGGTGCAGGTATTGGAATTGGATATCGAAGGCGAGGGCGAGGCCTTGGCCACGCCGGATGGGCATGCCTACGAGACCAAGCTGGCCTTCCAGGTGTACACCGAGAAACAAAAGCTGCTGTTGCGCTCGGAGAATGCGCCGGTCGAACCGCTGGCGCCGTTGCTGCGCGGTTTTGGCCGCAGCGAATTTCTCGATGGTACCTGGCGAACATTTGTATTGCGCACCAGTAACGGGCATTACTTTGTGTTGGCCGAGCGCGACGATATTCGTGCTGAACTGGCCGGTGACATCGCGCTCGGGACCGCCTTGCCACCCTTGCTGTTTTTGCCGGTCATGGCGCTATTGATTCTGGCCATTGTTGGCTGGGGCTCCAGGTCCATCGCGCGCGTCGCTGATCAAATTGAACAGCGCCCGGCGAATCGGCTGGATCCGATCGATGTGCGCGTAGTGCCGCTGGAACTAAGTGGGTTGATTAACGCGTTGAATCGCTTGTTTGAGCGTGTGAAAGCGACGATCGAACGGGATCAGCGGTTCACCGCCGATGCGGCCCACGAACTACGCACGCCGATTTCCGCGCTCAAATTGCATGCGCAAAATCTCGCCGCCAGTGCTAATGCAACGCAAAGCGCTGAATCCTTGCAAAGTCTGATGCTCGGCATTCATCGCTGTGAGCGTCTGGTCACTCAGTTGTTGGAACTGGCGCGGCTGGAGCGCAATGGACTGGTGCTTGAGGCGCGCAGCGTGGATCTGGCGGTGATTGTTCGGCAAGCTATTGCTGACATTGCCGTCGATGCAGGTAGCCGCGGTGTCGAAATTGAGTTACGGCAGAGCGGCGAACATCGGGTGGCCGGCGATGGCGTATTGCTCGCCGTGTTGGCGCGCAATCTGATCGAAAACGCGGTGCGGCATGGGCCAGCAAACGCACTGGTCAGTGTCCATTTGGATGGACGGGATCAGGTTGTCGAATTGGGCGTCATCGACGCCGGAATAGGAATTCCGCCGGAATTGCGTGAGCGTGTATTCGAACGATTTTATCGTGGCGCGGCAGGCACCACGCCGGGCAGCGGCCTAGGAATGTCGATTGTCAGCCGTATCGTTGAGCTGCATCAAGCCCAAGTGTCGATGGATAACGTCGACGGTGGTTTTCGGATTTGCGTGCGCTTTGCAACGAAGGCTTAAGCCGTGCGCGCCAAAGCCGCTCACGCACGCGGTCGATGGGAACACCCATGCTGAGCGCGGTAAAATGAGCACAATCGGTCCATGTAAGCAGGCCGACTACTGGTGTGCATTTCTGGCCCAAAAGACCGAACTTGCATAGACGTTCATTCGTTCATTCGCGCTTCGCAAATAGAGGTGCAAATCGCCGCGATTGGCCAGCCGCCGCCTGGGGCAGCTATTACGACACCGATCCCTGGTGGTCGGCGGACCCTGCAACGAGTGTAGCGGCTGGTGGAGTTTGCCAGTGCCGGTGGCCCACTGGATGGCGTCGAATTGAACGCCGCCGGCGATGAACGCCGAACTCAAGGTTGGCGAAGACCTGCCGGAAACCGTGGCGGCAGCCATTGTTCACGCGCTGGAGAACAACCGACCTCGCGTGCAGATGGGATTCGCTGAGCAAGTGTTTACCCGCGTCAACGCTGTAGTCCCGGCGCTGGTGGACCGCGCAATGTCTGGCAAACTGTCCACCATCCGTCGTCATGCAGGCACTCAGAATTAGCGCGCCTGTTATTCGCTCAACATTTTGAATTACTAGCAGCCTGTCGGACTTTGCGCGTGAGATGCGTTGTGAGGCGCAACGGATGGATGCAAGGCGCGGCGCGCAGCCAATGGCTCTTCCG
>CAZLSB010000023.1:0-25962 GCA_964561825.1 uncultured Xanthomonas sp. | reverse complement strand
GAACCGGCGCGCCGGTTCTCACACCCCAGAGCCGTGCAATCTGCCCCGTAGCGTACTCACGCTATAGGTGAAAGAGTCAAACTGCTGAAATTTAAAAGAATCAGGGGGGCTAAGGGCGCAAAGCCCGGCCCATTGCATGACAACCAACAACATATGGGTCGCGCCTTCAGCGCTCTGCAATCCTATTGACCCTGGAACCTGAGGCGTTGCCCCAGGCTGGTATAGATCGGGCCGTTGGCCCTTCATCAAAAGCGCCGTTGGCCCTTCAAACAGGCCGTTGGCCCTCACCAGGCCATTGGGCAAAGCAACTGGATCCCCGACAAAAACGCTCGGCGAAGACGCATTGCTGTCTAACCCAATGGCGTTGGGCCTTGCCCTGGGCTACCTTGGTTTGCCGCGTTGGGACGCACAGCAAGAGCGCCAAAACTACATCAGGTCGACTTGCACCCCCCTTGCGGCAGCCGGCACAGCGCACACAACCGCTAGACTGCGCGCCTCCTTTGCTGGTACCGCGACCGATGCTGAATCCGCAACAAGATGAGGCCGTGCGCTATCTGGATGGGCCGCTGCTGGTGCTGGCGGGTGCCGGTTCCGGCAAGACCAGCGTGATCACTCAGAAGATTGCGCATTTGGTGAAATCGGGTCTGTACGGCTTGAATGAAATCGCCGCGATCACCTTTACCAACAAGGCGGCGCGTGAAATGCGCGAACGCACGGCCAAGTTGCTCGGTCAGGGCAGCGAGGGCCTGACCGTGTCGACTTTTCATGCGCTGGGCATGCGTTTTTTGGAGATCGAACACGCTCAAGTTGGCTTGCGTCGGGGTTTTTCGATCCTTGGTGAAGATGACGCGCGTGCGTTGGTCAAGGATCTGGCGCCCAAAGGTGCCAGTAATGATGTGTTGGATCGCTGGCGGCAGTTGATTAGTCGCGCCAAGAATTCTTGCTTGAACCCCGAACAGGCCTTGGCGCGTTCACAAACCCCGCGTGAGCGCGAGGCCGCCGAGCTGTATGCCAGTTATGCGCAGCGTTTGACCGCGTTTAACGCGGTTGATTTTGACGATTTGATCGCGCTGCCGGTGCGCATTTTGGAGAGCGATGAGGAGATCCGCGCCAAGTGGCAACGCAAGTATCGTTATTTGCTGGTCGATGAATATCAAGACACCAACGATGCGCAGTATCGATTATTGAAACTATTAGCGGGCCCGCGTGGCATGTTTACCGCGGTGGGTGACGATGATCAGTCGATTTACTCGTGGCGCGGCGCTAATCCAGAAAATCTGGCTGAATTGGGTCGTGATTATCCAGCGCTGAAAATCGTCAAAATGGAGCAAAATTACCGCTGCGCCCAACGTATTTTGCGTGCCGCCAATGCGGTCATTGGCATCAATCCCCATTTACATCCCAAAAAACTGTGGAGCGCTTTGCCCGACGGCGATTTGATTCGCATCATCGCCCGCGCCGGCGATAGCGACGAGGCCGAATTCATCGCCGCCGAAATCACCCATAAGCAGCTGCTCAATAAGTGCCGACCTGGCGATTTTGCCGTGTTATTCCGCGGCAACCATCAGGCGCGCGCGCTGGAATTGGGCTTGCGCGCGCTCAAAGTGCCTTACCACTTATCCGGCGCCACCTCGTTTTTTGATCGGCAAGAAATCAAAGACGTCATGGCTTATTTGCGTTTGCTGAGCAATCCAGAAGACGACGCCGCTTTTGTGCGCGCGGTCGCCACGCCCAAACGCGATGTCGGCGCGGCAACGCTGGAGAAACTCGCGCGTGCGGCGCGCGGCCGTGGTCTGCCGCTGGCGCGCGCCGCCGGCTCGCAAGCGCTGCTGGCCACGCTCAGCCCACGTGCGGCGCGCGCCTTGGCGGCCTTCTCCGAACAGCTGGAAAACTGGCGGCGCGTTAGTCAGTCGGCCAAACCGCGCGCGCTGATCGAACAATTGATTAAAGAAACTGGCTTGGCCAATCACTGGCGCGAGCACAGCAATAATCCCGAACAAGCCCTGCGCCGTCAGCAACAAGTGCAAGCCTTTCTCGATTGGATAGGCGATCGACGCGAGACCTCTTTGAGCGGCTTGTTGACTCAGTTAATGCTGGAGAGTCAAGACGATGAGCCCGGCGATCGTGTGCGTTTGATGACCTTGCACAGCGCCAAAGGTTTGGAGTTTCGCTACGTGTTTTTGGTCGGCTGCGAAGACGGCATCCTGCCGCACGTATCGTCGATTGACGAAGGGCGTTTGGACGAAGAACGGCGCTTGTTCTACGTCGGCATGACACGCGCCAAAGAATCGCTGACCTTGTCCTACTGCCGCGTACGCAGCCGTTTTGGCCGCGAGGAAACCCCCGAACCCAGCCGTTTTTTGACCGAGTTACCGGCCGCCGAAGTGCGTTGGGTGGGTAAAGGCGAAAAGCTACAGCGCAGCGTCGCCGAACAAAAACTCGCCGCCCGGCCGCATTTGGACGCGATTAAGGCGCTGTTGGGGGCTTGAGTTATTCTTAGCGGCCCACTTTTGCGCCTATCAGCCCTCATGGAAAAGAGTTTCGACCCCAAGGCCATTGAGGCCCGTTGGTACCCGGAGTGGGAAAAATCGGGCTATTTCGCTCCTAGCGGTGTCGGTGAGCCCTATTGCATCCAGTTGCCGCCGCCCAATATCACCGGCACGCTGCACATGGGCCATGCCTTCCAGCAAACGGTGATGGATCTGCTGATCCGCTATCAGCGCATGAGTGGCAAAAATACGCTGTGGCAATGCGGTACCGATCACGCCGGCATCGCCACGCAGAAAATCGTCGAAAACCAGCTTGCCGCGCAGGGTTTGAGCAAACACGATCTGGGGCGTGAGGCTTTCATCGAGCGCGTATGGGCGTGGAAAGAAGAGTCCGGGTCGACGATTACCCGGCAGATGCGCCGTCTGGGTGCCTCGTGTGATTGGTCACGCGAACGTTTCACCATGGATGCGGGCCTATCCGCCGCGGTACGCCGGGTGTTTATCCAGTGGTATCGCGACGGGCTGTTGTATCGCGGCAAACGGCTGGTGCATTGGGATCCGGTGCTCGGCACCGCGGTGTCTGATCTGGAAGTAGAAAATATCGAGAAAGACGGCAGCCTGTGGTCAATCCGCTATCCCAGCGCCGATGGTGGCGTTGGCGTGGTGGTGGCGACCACCCGCCCGGAAACCCTGCTCGGCGATGTCGCGGTCGCGGTGCACCCGGACGACGAACGCTATCAGCATTTGATCGGCACCCAATTGCAGTTGCCGCTGACCGGCCGGCTGATCCCGGTGATCGCCGATGATTACGTCGATCGCGAATTTGGCACCGGTTGCGTGAAGATCACCCCGGCGCATGATTTCAACGATTACCAAATGGGTCAGCGCCACCAGATTGCGCCGATCAACATCTTTACGCTGGACGCCAAAGTCAATCAAAACGGCCCGGTTGCGTATCAAGGTTTGGATCGCTTCGTGGCGCGCAAGCAAATCGTCGCCGATCTGCAACAACTCGGTTTGCTGGTCGAAATCAAAGCGCACACGCTGTCCTTGCCGATCAGTCAGCGCTCGGAAGCGGTCATCGAGCCGATGCTGACCGACCAGTGGTTCCTGGATTTGACCCGCGATGAATTGCCCGACGGTCGCCCCGGTGGCAAACGTGCGATCACCGATCCAGCGCTAGCCGCGGTCACTGAGGGGCATATCGAATTTGTACCGCAGAACTGGAAAACCACCTACGTGCAGTGGCTGGCAAACATCCAGGACTGGTGCGTCAGCCGCCAGCTGTGGTGGGGCCATCGCATCCCAGCTTGGTTTGACGAAGCCGGCAATATTTTCGTCGGCGAGGACGAGGCCGACGCCCGCGCGCACAGTCAAATTGCAGCCGTCGGCGCACTGCGCCAAGATAACGATGTGCTGGATACCTGGTTCAGCTCGGCGCTGTGGCCGTTTTCGACGCTGGGTTTGGGCGCTGGCCAATCCCCCGGTGCGCAGGCCAATTGGCAAACCGACCAACTGTTCCTGCCGTCCAGCGTGTTGGTCACCGGCTTTGACATCATTTTCTTCTGGGTCGCGCGCATGGTGATGGCGACCACCTACTTTGTCGGTCGTCAGCCCGATGGCAGCTACCAGCCGCGGTTTGCCGAACTGCAAGACCGCGTGCCGTTCAAGACCGTTTACATCAACGCCATCGTGCGCGATGCGGAAGGTCAGAAGATGAGCAAGTCGAAGGGCAATACCATCGATCCACTCGATCTGATCGATGGCATTGAGCTGGAAGATCTGGTCAAAAAATCGACCGCGTCTTTGTTGATCCCACAAGTGCGCGACAAAGTGGAAAAACGGCTGCGCAAGGAATATCCGAACGGCATCAGTCCGGTCGGCGCCGACGCGTTGCGTTTCACCTTCGCCGCGCTGGCCACGCATGGGCGCACCATCAATTTCGATCTGAAGCGCTGTGAGGGTTACAAAAACTTCTGCAACAAGCTGTGGAACGCGGCGCGTTTTGTGTTGCGCAATGTCAGCGAATCGGCAAACGAAGCCCACCCGATCGAAGCGTCGATAGATGCCGCGTTGGATCGCATGAACCAGCACATCGATAGCATTGAACAGCGCGGCGCGGACTTGGGCTGGAAGCCGGGCGATGAGCCGCAGGTTTGGGGCACTGCTGCAGGCTTACCGGTATCAGCGGCGGAGCGCTGGATTCTGACCGAACTGTCCAAAGTGACCGCCGAATACCACGCGCAAGTGGCGGCCTACCGTTTTGATCTGGCGGCGCAAGCTTTGTACGACTTTGTGTGGAACGAATATTGCGATTGGTTTTTGGAACTAGCGAAACCCGGTCTGCACGGCAGCACCGATTTGTACAATCGCACGCAGATCGACGGAGTGCTGATCGCGTCGACCAAAAATACGCTGGTGAAAGTATTGGACGCGGTGTTGCATCTGCTACATCCGATCATCCCGTTTATCACCGAGGAGATCTTTCAGCAGCTGGCGCCGATGCAAGGCAAGAGCGGATCGCTGGCCACCAAGACGCTGCCACAGGCCGCAGATTTCGCCCGTGACGACGTGGCAGCCGCGGATATCGAGTGGCTCAAAGCGGTGCTCTCCAATATTCGTCGCATCCGCGGCGAAATGAACATCAGCCCGGCAAAGTTGGTGCCGCTGGTGCTGGAAGGGGGCAACAGTACAGACCGCGAGCGCCAAACGCGCTTTGCCTCGCAGATCGCCTTCCTGGCGCGCATTGATCCCGCCGCCATGCGCTGGCTAGCGCTTGGCGAAACCGCGCCGGCGGCAGCCACCGCGGTGGTCGGCGAGCTAAAACTGCTGATCCCATTATTGGGATTGATCGATGTCGACGCCGAAATCAAACGACTGAGCAAAGAGATCGCGCGCTTAGAAGGCGAGATCAAAAATTGTCTAGGCAAACTCGGCAACGCCAACTTCATCGCCAACGCGCCCGCCGCGGTGGTCGAACAAGAGCAACAACGCATCGCCGATTTTTCACGCATGATCAACAGCTTGCGCGAGCAAGCGGGGAAGTTACACTGATCGCGCGCAAACGCGCACAGCCGATGCTTCGCGCCACTGTCAATCAACACCTTGCGACATAGGTTCATGGAGAGGAGCGGCATCTAGCAGCGAGGTCAGCGCGGCGAGACGCAGCAATCCAGGGAACCTCAGGGAAGCTCTGACCCTTCAGAGCTTCCCTGGCGCGCGCCTTAGTCGTCTTTTTTCTCCAGCCCACGGCGCTTGAGCAGCGCTTCTACAGCCGGTTCACGACCGGCGAAATCGCGGTATTGGTCCATTTGCGGTCGTGTGTCACCGCGCGATAACACCAAATCCCGAAAGCGGGCACCGTTTTCTGCTTTCAGGCCACCGTTCTCTTCAAACCATGCATTCGCATCGGCGTCTAGCACTTCGGCCCACAAATAGCTGTAATAACCCGAGCCATAACCACCTGGCCAGATATGCGCGAAATAGGTGCTGCGATAACGCGGCGGCACCGCTGCGAAATCCACCCCATATTTGGTGAGCGCGTCTTTCTCAAAGACTTGCGCATCGGCGATGCTGGCGCTGGCCGGTTGCAAATGCCATTCCATATCCAACAAGGATGCAGCAATGTATTCGAGCGTGGCAAATCCCTGATTGAATTTGCTGGATTGTTCGATCTTCGCGATTAATTCTTCTGGGATTGCTTGGCCAGATTGGTAGTGCTTGGCATAGTTGCGTAATACCGTAGGATGCAGAGTCCAGTTTTCGTTCCATTGCGAAGGAAACTCTACAAAATCGCGCGGCACGTTGGTGCCGGTCAACAATGGATAACGCACATTGGAAAATAGACCATGTAGCGCGTGACCAAATTCATGGAACAGCGTATTGGTATCGTCGAAACTAAGCAGCGTCGGCTCACCGGCCGGCGGCTTGGGCACATTCAATACATTGAGCACCACCGGCTTGGTGCCCAATAATGCGGTTTGATCAACGAAACTATCCATCCACGCACCACCCCGTTTGCTGGAGCGTGCGTAATAATCGGCATAATATAAACCTAAGGTAGAACCATCGGCGTTGAAAATCTCAAAAACGCGCACGTCCGGATGGTAAACCGGCAAATCTTTGCGTTCTTTTGCGGTAATGCCAAACAACTGATTCGCGGCAAAGAATACGCCGTCGTTCAGCACGCGTTCCAGTTCAAAATACGGACGCACGGCGGCATCGTCGAGGTCATACTCGGCCTTACGGACCTTTTCAGAATAATAAGCCCAATCCCACGGCTCTAACTGGAAGCCGCCGTTTTCGGAATCGATCATCGCTTGCAGTTTGACGGCTTCAGCTTGCGCGTTAGCGCGCGCTGCTGGCACCAAACCGGTTAGCATATCGATCACTTGGCTCGGCTGCTGCGCCATTTGCGCAGCCAGCGTGTAGGCGGCATGATTTTCCGAGCCGAGCAGTTCTGCACGTTGCGCGCGCAGTTTAGCAATTTCGATAATCAGCGCGTTGTTGTCATTCGGATTGCCATTATTACCACGCATCGATGCAGCCTTGAATAAGCGCTCGCGCACGCTGCGGTTAGTCAAGTTAGTCAATGCCGGCTGACCCGTCGGCAATTGCAGCGCAATCACCCATTTGCCCTCCAGTTTGCGTTCGTTGGCGGTTTCGGCAGCGGCGGCGATATCACCCGCCGACAAACCGTCTAACTCGGCAGCGCTGTCTACCAGCAAGGCGCTGGCATTGGTGTCTTTCATCAATTGTTCTTGGAAACGCGTTTGCAGCGTCGACAATTGCTCATTGAAACCGCGCAGCGTGGCTTTCTGATCGTCGCCCAGCGTTGCGCCACCCCGCACAAAATTCTGATTGTAACGCTCAATCAAACGCTTACTTTCGGCATCCAAACCGAGTGTTTCGCGCGCGTCGAACAAAGATTTTATCCGTGCGTAGAGGCGCGAATCCAGATAAATCGCGTCCTGATGCTGCGCTAATTTCGGCGCGACATCGGCCTGCACGGCTTGAATGCTTTCGTTGGTGGTCGACTCGGTGAGGTTGAAAAACACCTTGGACACCCGATACAACACCGCGCCGGCGCGCTCCATCGCTTCGATGGTATTGGCGAAGCTCGCCGGTTCCGGATTGGCGGCAATCGCGTCGATCTCGGCCCGGTGCTGTGCCATACCCGCTTCAAAAGCCGGCGCGTAATGCTCATCCTTGATCAGATCAAAGGGCGGCGCCTGCAGCGCCAGGGCGCTTTGCGTCAGAAACGGGTTGGCACTCACAGCCGGTGTCGCGGCAGGGCTTGCGGTAGGAGGATTTTTGGGAGCCATGGTGGTATCGGTTGCGGGTTCAGAGCAGGCAGCAAGAGCGCTGACAATCAGCGCGGCGAGCAAGGTTTTGCGCATGGAGGCGGTGGCAATCAATTGGGCGGGGGCCATGATGGTAGCGATGTCGCGTGACTTGCGCCTGTGCCGGGCGGCGGGTGGTTTTTGGTTGATGGTTGGTTGTTTTTGGTTGTTGGTGGAGAAAAAAGCCGGTGCGGTCCTGCGGGGCGGGTTTTTATTCCACTCGCTTGAACCTAGAAACCTCAGTTGACCGCTTTCGAGTGGCGTAGCTTGATGATTCTTGTGACATTTCAGAAGATTGACTCGTTCAACATCTGGGTGAGGGTGCTGTGGGTGATAATAAGCGGTCAACTGAGGTTTCTAGGTTTCATGCAAACTACGCCGCATCCTCACTCATCGCCTGCGCTCATGACTCACACCGATACTATCGACGCCATTTTGTCCCGCGCACCCGTGGTGCCGGTTATCGCCATCGACCGCCTGGAAGACGCCGTGCCGTTAGCACGCGCGCTGGTCGCGGGCGGGTTGCCGGTGCTGGAAATCACCCTGCGCACGGCGGTGGCTTTGGACGCGATTCGCTTGATCGCCGCAGAGGTTCCAGACGCCGTTGTCGGCGCTGGCACGGTCTTGTCTGCCAAGGATTTGCGCGCCGTTATCGCGGCTGGCGCGGCCTTTGCGATCTCACCTGGCGCCACCGCAAACTTGTACGCCGCTGCGGCCAATTCAGAAATTCCCTGGTTACCAGCCATCGCCACCGCCAGCGAATTAATGGTTGGCATGGAGCACGGCTATCGGCGCTTCAAGTTCTTCCCGGCCGAGTCCTCCGGTGGCATCGCAGCGCTGAAATCCTTCGCCGGCCCCTTCGCACAAGCGCGTTTTTGCCCAACCGGTGGCATTGATGCGTCCAAAGCCCCGGCCTATCGCGCGTTGCCTAATGTGATAACCGTGGGCGGCTCTTGGATGCTGCCCAAAGCCGCCATCGATGGCGGCGACTGGGAACGCATCACCGGATTAGCGCTCGCCGCCAGCTGAAGGCTAGCTTTGCTGGATTCGGACTTGTCCAACCGCGCTTGCTCGCCGCGGTTTCGCCATGCTTGCAGAACGCCAAAAAAGCCACAGCAGTAGCGTTTGCACAAGTCCAAAGCCACCAAAAGCGGCAGCGCCGCTTAACAGCCACAAGAACGCCTAACCACCACGCGCGCCGGCAGCATCACGCTGCTGGCCGGCTCACCTTTGATCAGATGCAATAGCGTGTCGACCAACAATTCACCGGCGCGTTTGGTGTCCTGCGCGACCGTGGTCAACGGCGGATTGGTCACGCTGGCGACCGGAATATCGTCAAAACCGACCACCGCGACATCGCGTGGTACCTTCAAGCCGGCCTCATCCAAGGCGCGCATCGCGCCAAGCGCCATCAGATCGGTCGCCGCAAATACGGCGTTGATACGTGGATTGCGCGCCAACAAATTGCGCATCGCGCGTTGACCCACCACTTCAGTGGAATCGGCAGCGTCGACCTGCAAATCCGGGTTCACCTCGATGCCAGCCTCACGCAGCGCGGTGCAATGGCCGCGGTAGCGGTCGGAAAACTCCGGGCAAGCGGCAGAAATATCGCCGATAAAGGCGATATCGCGTCGCCCTAGCGCTAGCAGGTGTTCGGTAATAGAACGTCCACCCTGGTTATTGTCACAACCGATCGACACACCTGGCTGACCATCGACCACCGCGCCCCAGCGGACAAAATGGGTGCCTTGTTCGACTAGGCGTTGCAACTTGCTGCGCGCAACCAAGTAGTCGCCATAGCCCAGCAAAATCAGGCCATCGGCCTTATGGCTGTCCTGGAAATCGGCATGCCAGTCCTCAGACAAATGTTGGAAGGAAACCAACAAATCGTAGCTTTGCCGAGCGCAGGCACGGGTGATGGAACCTAACATTGACAGAAAAAATGGGTTAATCAGCGAATCGTCAGAGGTTGGGTCCTCGAACAGCAACAGCGCCAAGGTCACCGAATGCTGCCGACGCAAGTTCGACGCATTCTTATCCACTTTATAATTCAACTGCTTAGCGATCGCTTGTATACGCCGCCGGGTCTCGACACTGACCAGCGGACTGCCACGTAAGGCGCGGGACACAGTCGCCTGCGACACTCCCGCGTGATACGCAATATCAAATGAAGTCGGTTTGCCTTTCATACGCGCCTTACCAGAACTAGGCGCGCATTGTTCTACTGCACGAGCCGTGAGGCAACCGTTTATGCGAAGACCCGTCCCAACGCGGCAGACCGGCCCGTGAAGATTTGGGCCTGATTTGATGCCATTGGGGGCGCGCCTGCGCTACGGTCGCTTACCCAAGCGCTGCTCCATCGCCAACTCAATGCGCTTGCGCATGGTAGGGTCGCTGACCGCGCCATCGAATAAATACACCTGCACATCATGGCCGTTTACCTGGACCTGCGTACCGCTCGGCACGCTGCCGTCAAACGCTGAGCGCCACGAACCTTGCTCGGCGAGTTTCGGCAATACAAAACCGGTGGCCGCATCTCCCTTGTTGAGCAGGACCAGGGCGGTTTGCTGCACATCGCCATGCTGCAACACCCGCAGGAATGCGGCGCGGTCACCGGCGAATTCCAGGTTGATCTGCAGTCCCTGTTGCAAAGCGGGCGTGGCCTTGCGCAGCTGGGCGATCCGCTTGAGCGCGGTATGAATCGGATTGCCCGCTGCAGCGGCGATACCTTCGATGCCAAAATAATTGCGATTGCCCTTGTGTTCGGCGGTGCCGCGCATAAAGCCTATCTCTGATCCGTAATAAACTACGGGTATGCCGCGAACTGTAAAGAGCAGATTGTTCGCGTCGATAAAACCAGCGTCGCTGGTATTGATGCGCGGCATATCGTGGTTATCGTAAAAGGTAGTCAGCTCGTAGGGGTTGGCGTAGGGGCCGTTTTCAAGAAACAAGGCGCCGGCGATTTTCGCGTAATCGCTACCCGGTTTTTCAAAGACTTCGGACATAGCTCCCTTCAGCGGAAAATCGAGTACGCTCATAGCGCCATTCTCTGGCCACGTATGTTCGGCTATTTTCTCCGGTTCAAAAGCGTATCGTTCGCCAAAAATAAAAATGCCGGGCCGATGTGCGCGAATGCGTTGATTGAACTCTCGCCAAAACGGATGCGGCACGTGACCGATGGTATCAATGCGCAGCGCGTCCACACCTTGATCTAACCAATGTGTGTAGGCACCTACAAAATACTCCATCACCTCTGGCCGACGATCGTCGAAGTTGGATAACTGCACCAAATCCTTTTCGGCGCGATAAAAGCGATGCAAGGCATTACTATCGGGCTTTAATTGCTCCGGTGGCAGGTTTTGATGATCGGCCAAAAGTGTGCCATCGCGACCATACAACTCGCCATACTTGGGCTGATCGACTGGCATCGTGAATGACGGCGAGCCATGATTGGCAACGACATCCAGTACGGTTTTTAGTCCCTTGGACTTCAGCGCCGCGGTTAACTCCTTAAAACCAAATCCTGGACTGGGCAAATGTTCGTCCAGTTGCCAGAAATTGACACCCCAATAACCGTGGTAGCCGGTTTTTCCGCCATCACTCATGCTGGCGCCATACACGGCCGGATCGCCGCCGGTAAATGCTTCATCTGGGTTGTCGACAATCGGCGTCAGCCAAAGCGCGGTGAAGCCCATATCGGCAATGTAGTCGGCGTGGTCGGCAATGCCTTTGAAATCCCCACCGAGATAGCCAATGTTATCGTCAAGTCCAGCCGGTAAACCCGGGGTTTTCCGGTCAAAGGTCGGATGCGCGCCGCCCTGGCCGCGCTGATCATTATTCGGATCACCGTTGACGAAGCGATCGGTCAGCACAAAATAAACACTGTCTTTAGCGAAAGGTTCGAGTGTCCCGTAATAATCTGCGGTCGGCGGCGCCGCGCTGCGCGGTAGGGGTGCGCAGGCGAACAGCGCCAACAGGGCCACGCCCAAAACAGACCTCGATAGAATTCGCACTTCGCCAAAATACCTTGTCATGCCTGTTCTCCTTAATGCGCCGCAGCCATCGGCCCCAGATGTTCAGTTCTGGGCTCATTGACGCGCACCAAGAACAGCGCACCGATAATCAAACTGGTACCACTGATAATCAAACCATAGATGGGTTGGTTATCAAACAGATTACGCAGCGCCGGACCGAGCATCGTGGCCGCGACGATCTGCGGAATGACAATGAACATGTTGAATATGCCCATATAGACACCCATCTTGTTGGGATCCACCGAGCTGGCGAGCAATGCATACGGCATCGATAAAATACTCGCCCAAGCAACGCCGACCAATGCAAAGGAGCCAATCAGGTAAATGGGTTGCGTTACCATCGCCATCGATAAAAAGCCCAAACCGCCAAGCACCAAAGACACAAAGTGGACCAGTCGGCGATTTAGCACATAACGCGCGGCATAAAAGCTGAGCAACAGTGCGAAGAGCATCGACGATAAACCGTAATTGCCCATATAGGAACCGACTAGATCAGCAGCGTTTTGGAACGCGGCGTTGGCCGCGTTAAATGCCTCGGCTTGCGCGGGAACAGTCATATCAAAAGCGGACGGGTCTGGCGCTGGCGCCTTGAATACATGTTCGGTGAGTGCCGGCGTGGCCAAGCTCCACATGCTAAAAAAAGCTAACCAACTAAAGAACTGAACTACACCAATATTGAGCATTTGTTGGGGCATAGTCATGATGAGCTTAAAAATATCAGCAACCAGATTGCCATTCTTCTTTTCTTCAGCGAAACGCTTGAGATCTTCTGGCGGGTACTCTTTGGTCGTGATTACGGTAACTAGAATACTGATCATAAATACAAACGCGCCAATCGCGAAAGCAATTTTTACTGAGGGCGGGACCACCCCAGGGCCGGCTACATTGGACACGCCCATTTGCGTGACAAACCAAGGCAGGTTGCTGGCCACCCACGTGCCAATACCAATGATCAACGTTTGTACAACAAATCCGTAGGAGCGCTGCTGTTCTGGCAATTTGTCAGCGACCAAGGCCCGAAACGGCTCCATGCTGATATTGATCGACGCATCCAATACCCATAACAAACCGGCCGCTATCCACAATTCTGGGGAATGTGGCATGAAGATCAACGCAATTGAACTCAGGATTGCGCCAATCAGAAAATAGGGTCGACGGCGACCCAATATCGGGTGCCAAGTGCGATCAGATAGATAACCAATGATCGGTTGCACCAAGAGACCGGTGAGCGGTGCTGCGATCCATAAAAGCGGCAGGGCATCCTTTTCCGCTCCCAGCGTCTGGAAAATGCGCGACATAAAACCGCCCTGCAGCGCAAATCCAAACTGGATTCCGAGAAATCCAAAGGACATATTCCAAATCTGCCAAAACGACAGCGTCGGTTTGTTCATCAACCACTCCCATTTGATCTTTCCCACGCGTGCTAGTGCAGCCACTACGCGCCCCGCCGCATCGTAGGTGGCCGGCCGATTGCACACAAGCGATGCATTCGTATTCATAAAGAGGGAATGACGGGTGCGCGCTGCGCCTGGTTGTGGAGCGTCCTGTGAGGGCGTGGTTTCTGTCCAGGAAGTCAGCTTGAACGCGCACATTGCAACGTATGATGACGGCCCGTACAGCCACTGCAGGCCTTCACGATGAAAATTTGGGGAAAGTCTGTTTGTTTAGCGCTGCTTTTGATCAACACCGAATCAACGCGGGCGGCCGATCAAGCAATCAGTTTCGCGTGCTGCTCCTACACGCCGTCGTCAGTGACCATTGCGCCAGGTGATCAGGTGACTTGGACCGGCGCCTTTGGCTCTCACCCGTTGCGGCAAGTAGATGGTCCGGCATCGGATACCTTGCTGCCGGGCGGTTTTTCAGTGAATAGCGGTGCAAGCTTTAGCCAGACCTTCAATACGCCTGGCACGTACTACTTCTTATGCACAGCACACGGCTTGCAGCAATTTGGCGGCACGATGCGCGGCAGCATTATCGTCAGCGACAGCTTGCTTCGTGACGGCTTTGAGTAGCGCGTCCGCCGTTCTTGCAGAACAGCCGAAGCAGAAGCGTTTGGACTAGTCCAAACCCACGAAAAGCGGGCCTGCCGCCGCGCGCCGGCTTGAGTGGCTAGCCTCCTGACCGGATAAATCAGACATTTACCAAAGCTTGCAGCTTGGCTGAATGTGTCAGACCCAAAATGCAGCGGAGCAAGCTCGGGCAAGCTCCGCTTTAGCAAGGCCTCAAACGGTGCCTGGATTGCGCCGGTCGACGTCGATGCCGTATTTGCTGATGGCTTCTTGCACCACACTGCGTTCGATGCTGCCTGCGTCGGCCAGCGCGGACAGTGCGGCCACCGCGATGTGATAACGATCGACCTCGAAGAAGCGGCGCAGATTGGCACGCGTGTCGGAACGCCCAAAACCGTCGGTACCGAGCGCGATGTAACGCGTGCCGTGCGGCAGGTACGGTCGGATCTGTTCGGCGTAGGCGCGCACATAGTCAGTCGCGGCAATCACCGGTCCGCAGGCTTCACACAGCACCTGGCTGACGTACGACTGGCGCTGCTCCGCCAACGGATGCAAGCGGTTGTAGCGCTCGACATCCACGCCATCACGGCGCAGCTCGTTCAAACTGGGGCAGCTGTAAATGCTCGATGCCACGGCGAAATCGCTGGCCAATAACTCAGCGGCAGCGATGGCCTCACGCAAAATAGTGCCAGAACCCAGCAAATTCACCCGCAGTTGCTTTTCGCCCGTGCCCGGTGCAGCAACCTCTTGCAGCAAATACATACCGCGAATAATGCCCTCAGCCGCACCCTCGGGCATTTCCGGATGGATGTAGTTTTCGTTCATCAGCGTGATGTAGTAATACTCATCGTGTTGTTCGGTGAGCATGCGCTGGGTGCCGTGTTGCAAGATCACCGCCACTTCAAAAGCGAAAGTCGGATCGTAGCTCTTGCAATTGGGAATCGCTCCCGCCAGCAAATGGGATTGGCCGTCTTCGTGCTGTAAACCTTCGCCATTGAGCGTGGTGCGCCCGGCAGTGGCGCCTAACAAAAAGCCGCGCGCCCGCATATCGCCTGCCAACCAAGCCAAATCACCCACGCGCTGCATGCCAAACATCGAATAGAAAATGAAGAACGGCAGCATTTGCAGATTGTTGGTGCTATAGCTGGTCGCCGCTGCTAACCACGATGAAAACGCGCCCGCTTCGGTAATACCCTCTTGCAGCACTTGCCCGGCTTGATCTTCGCGGTAATACATCAGCTGATCGGCGTCCATCGGCTTGTATTTCTGGCCGAATGGCGCGTAGATACCGATCTGTCGGAACAAACCTTCCATACCGAAGGTACGTGCTTCGTCGGCGACGATCGGCACCGTGCGCGGCCCGACGACTGGATCACGCAGGATTAAATTAAGCGCCTGCACAAAGGCCATCGTGCTGCTGATTTCGCGTTCACCGCTGCTCTTTAACAGTCGTTCAAATACGCTCAACGCGGGCGATGGCAAAGACTCATCGGTTTTCCGGCGCCGCTGCGGCAAATAACCGCCGAGCGCTGCACGGCGACTGTGCAGATATTTAACCTCGGCCGAATCTGCGCCTGGGTGGTAATACGGCATTTCTTCCAGCTGGTCATCCGGAATAGGGATATTGAAACGATCTCGGAAAGCTTTAACCGCCGCAGTATCCATTTTCTTTTGTTGGTGGGTGATGTTCTGCGCCTCACCCGCTTTACCCATGCCATAACCCTTGACGGTTTTTGCCAGGATAACGGTAGGTTGGTCTTTGTGATTGCTGGCCGCGTGGTAGGCCGCATACACTTTGTGCGGATCGTGGCCACCGCGATTCAAATGCCAAATATCTTCGTCGGAAATGCTGGCAACCAGCGCCGCAGTTTCCGGCGTTTTCCCGAAGAATTGTTCGCGCGTGTAAGCGCCACCTTTGGCTTTGTAGTTTTGATATTCGCCGTCGACGGTTTCCATCATGATTTTGCGCAGCATGCCTTTGGTATCGCGCGCAAATAGCGGATCCCAATAACTGCCCCACAACACTTTCAACACATTCCAACCGCCGCCACGGAACACGCCTTCCAGTTCTTGGACGATCTTGCCATTGCCACGCACGGGCCCATCGAGGCGCTGTAGATTGCAATTGACGACGAAGATCAGGTTATCCAAACCTTCTCGACCGGCCAGCGCGATAGCGCCCAGCGACTCGGGCTCATCGGTTTCACCGTCGCCTAGGAAACACCAAATCTTGCGCTTACTCGGCGCAATCAAACCACGATGTTCGAGGTACTTCCAAAAACGCGCCTGATAAATCGCGGTAATCGGGCCCAAACCCATCGATACCGTCGGCGTTTGCCAGAAATCCGGCATTAACCAGGGATGTGGATAAGAGCTAATGCCTTTACCGTCGACTTCCATGCGGAAATTGTCGAGCTGATCGGTATTCAAACGACCTTCCAGAAAGGCCCGCGCATACACTCCTGGCGAGCTGTGGCCCTGGATGTACAAAAGATCGCCCGGATGGCCATCGCCCGGCGCGTGGAAGAAGTGATTGAAACCCACGTCATACAACGTCGCCGATGACGCAAAACTAGCGATATGCCCGCCCAGCTCGCCGGGTTTGCGATTGGCGCGCAGCACCATCGCCGTCGCGTTCCAGCGCAGGATCGAGCGAATGCGCCATTCCAACGCGTGATCGCCGGGGCTTTTAGCCTCCAGATGCGGCGGAATTGTGTTGATGTATTCGGTGGTCGGGTCGAAGGGCAGCAGCGCACCGGCGCGGCGACTTACCTCGACCATGCGATCCAACAAAAAATGTGCGCGCTCGGGCCCGTCGCACTCCAGCACGGACTCCAAGGCATCTAACCACTCCTGCGTTTCCACCGCGTCGATATCGGTCTTTGCGACGTCAATTTTCTGGTCCATACGGCCTCCCGCGGCTTTTTTGGTCATCGTCAGAGTTTTGATTATGTACTGTGCGTGACCCGGACGCATATCCGGGCTAGATTGCGCGCTACAACCACCAAGTTGGGGAATCGTATGCGTCGTCGTGTCACCCGCGTTGATCCTATGTCTGCTTCGCGCGTGCTGGCCCTGTTGCTGTTCGTGCAGGGTTTTGTGATTGGCGCGCTAGCGCTGGCTTTGAAAGTGGCTGGATTGGATATCCCGCTGCCATTCACGCCCACGCCGGGCGCAACCACGATTACCCTGTTGTTGTGGACACCGCTGGGTTTTGCTTTGGTCGGGGTGTTGTCAGGTGGCATCCTGGCGGCGATCTACAACTGGGTGGCAAAGCGCTTTGGCGGGATCGAATACGAGATGGAAAAGAGTCTCTGAGTCTAGGGAGGCTGCCTCAGGAGTAAGCCTTGGATCGCCAGCGTGTGCTTGAATCATTGTTTGCCGCCGCCGCGGTGAGCTTCCTAGCGATCGGCTGCTTTCTGGTCCTTCGTCCATTCCTGTCGGCGTTGATGTGGGCGGTGATTCTTTGTTACGCCAGCTGGCCGGGCGTGCGTTGGTTAGAGCCCCGCTTGGGCGGCCGACGCACGCTGACCGCATTGCTGATGACGGTGGGCGTTGCGTCAATTTTGGTGCTGCCCTTTGTGATTGTCGGTTTTACCTTAGTTGAAAACGTCAGCGCCTGGGTAGAAGCGATCAAAGACTGGGTGGCACGCGGGTTGCCTGATTTACCGGCCTGGGTTGCGGACTTTCCCGTGGTGGGTGCTGACCTGGCAACGCGTTGGGAGGCACTGGAAACGGCAAGCGGCTTGTCCGAGTTAGCGCAGGTGACCTTAAATCCCCTGCGCGAGGCGGTGATTGCCAGTGGTGCCATGTTGGGTCGTGGCACCATTGAAATGGCGTTGTCGGTGTTCATTGCGTTTTTTGTGTTTCGACGCGGTGATGAGCTGGCGCTGGGTTTGCGGCAAGCGCTGACGCGACTGATCGGCGCTCGTGCGCGGCAATTCATCGACGTGGCCGGTGGCACCATTCAGGGTGTGGTTTACGGGATCTTGGGGACAGCGCTGGCGCAAGGCGTGTTGGCCGGCATTGGCTTTCTGCTGGTGGGCGTGCCCGGCGCTGTGTTTCTGGGACTACTGACGTTCTTTTTGTCGTTGGTCCCGATGGGCCCGCCGTTTGTATGGATCCCGGTCGTGGTTTGGTTGGCAACCGGCCACTACTACGGCGCCGCGGTGTTCATGGCCATTTGGGGCCTGTTAGTGATCAGCGGCATCGATAACATCATCAAACCCTATCTGATCAGTCGCGGCTCGCAGATGCCCTTTTTGCTGGTTTTTCTTGGCGTTATCGGCGGCGTGCTGACCTTTGGATTTCTGGGAGTATTCCTGGGGCCGGTCCTGCTAGCGGTGGGTTACACCTTTTTATTGGCCTGGAACCACGGTGAACAGATCGACGGTGAAGGGCAAATCCGCGACACAGCCCGCTAGTTGCGGGCAAGATTTTCTTACCGACATTGCGTCCCTACGGGACCTTTGTTTCGATGCTCTAACGACCTCCGGTCCCGCCGGGGCGGCGACCGCTCTGGCTCAAAACGGCCAGAGGCGACTCCAGATGCTGCGTTTTTTGCCGCCTACGCCACTGAAGTACGGGTGGTTTGGGGCACTCAACTGCAGTACGCGTTTGGTATCGGCCGCCAATTCTGCCTGACCTAAAGCTTCGTAGCTTTGGATCATGACGACCAAGGCATCTGGCACCTGAGCGGCTTGCTGGTAGTTCTCAACGATGTACTTGGCGCGATCGGCGGCACCCACATAGGCGGCGCGGCGGTAGTAATAACGCGCTACGGTGAGTTCTGTACTGGCCAGATCGTTGCGCAGGAACACCATGCGCTGACGCGCGTCGGCGGCGTAAGCACTGTTTGGGTAGCGCCGCAGCATCTCGCCGAAATCATTGAAGGCGGTACGCGCGGCGGTTTGGTCGCGGTTGCCGGCCTGTTGCGGGATCAAGCGATCGATGTAGCTGCGGTTACGGTCAAAATTGATCAAACCACGCAGGTAAAACCCGTAGTCGATCTTCGGATGTGCCGGATAGATTTTGATGAAACGATTGACCGTGCTGATGGCATCGTCGTAATCGGCACGTTTGTATTGCGAGTAGGCCAAATCCAGCTGCGCCTGTTCGGCGTAATCGCCAAACGGAAAGCGCGAGGTGAGGCGCTTGTAATAACGCACCGCGCGCTCGTAGTTGCCGTTGTCCATCGACTGCTTGGCTTCGCCGTAGAGCTGCTCGACCGGCAGAGTTTCCGTTTCTTCCTTAACCGTTGAACCGCAGGCGGCCAGTAGCGCCAACATTACAGCGATCAAAACCGCGCGCGCGGCCGTAGACACTTTGAGCACGATGAGGCTTTCCCGGCAATCAAGGCGCGCGATGATAACCTACGCGACCAATGCCTCAGCTCAATTCACCGATTGCATGGTTCAGGCGCGCTTGACCTGCGCTGTGCAGCGCTCATGGCATGGGAACAAAAGTGCAAACCTGAACGACTTTCACCGCAAACCATTACTCGGAAAGTACTCATTCATGTCAGATAGCGAAATTCTCCAAGGTCACATCCCGATGAGCGCGGCGGGTATGCGCTGCGATGCGGCATTGGCGCAGGCTTTTCCACAGTATTCGCGCTCCAAGCTCAGCGCCTGGCTGAAAGATGGCAAGATTTTGATCGAGGGCGAAACCGCGCGCGGCCGCGCGCCGGTGCGCGGTGGCGAGGCGGTACGGTTAGTCGCTGAGGTGGAAACCCTGACCATTGATGCACCGGAGGACATCGCGCTGCAGGTGCTGATCGACGATCCGGACTTTCTGGTGATCAACAAGCCCGCCGGTTTGGTGGTGCATCCGGGCGCTGGCAATCGCACGGGCACTTTGGTCAACGCGCTCTTGCATCGTGATCCCAGCTTGAGCGCCTTGCCGCGCGCAGGTGTGGTGCATCGCCTGGACAAAGAAACCAGTGGTGCGCTGGTGGTCGCGCGCAACATCGAAACCCATCACGCGCTAGTGAAGGCCTTGGCAAAGCACCAGATCACGCGTGAGTACCTCGCGCTGGTTTTTGGGCGGGTCATTGCGGGCGGAACGATTGACGCACCGATTGGCCGGCATCCTACCGACCGTTTGCGCATGGCGGTGGTGGAAAACGGCAAACCGGCGGTCAGTCATTATCGCGTGGTTGAACGTTTTGCCGCGCACACCTTGTTGCGGGTGGCGCTGGAAACGGGGCGTACCCATCAAATCCGTGTGCACTTAGCCAGTTTGCGCTGGACGATTGTCGGTGATCCCCTGTACGGCGGCGGTTTACGCTTGCCGGCCGGCGCATCCGATGTACTCAAAGACGCGTTGCGCGGTTTTCGACGCCAAGCGCTGCACGCCGAAACGCTGGTGTTTTCGCACCCGCGCAGTGGCAGCGAAGTACGCGCCAGCGCGCCCCTGCCAGACGACTTTCGCGTGCTGCTCGATACCGTACGCGCCGCTTAATCTATGGACAGCACACCGATCGGCTGGCTGGCGGCGACTGGGTTACCGCCCGGCGTGCTGGGTGGCACCGCCACCCGACGCGCCGGCGAAGCGAGCGGCACTTTTGCACACGCTAACTACGGCGAGCGCAGCGGCGATTGCCCCACATCCGTTGAACATAACCGTCGATTGTTATGCCAAGCGCTGGGCCTTGGTCTGGAACCGGTGTGGTTGCAGCAAGTGCATGGCACTGATGTGCTGCTGGCCGACGCGGCTGTTGCACGCGACCCAGCAGAGCGCGCGCCAGCCGATGCCTGCATTGTGCGCACCGTCGGTCGCGCCGCTGTGGTGTTGAGCGCCGATTGTCTGCCGATACTGCTGGCGTCCACGGACAATGACGAAGTCGCGGCGATCCATGCCGGCTGGCGCGGATTAGCGGCCGGCGTCATTGAAGCGACGGTGCGAAAGTTAAGCGCGACTCCGGCGAGCTTGCGCGTTTGGTTGGGCCCAGCGATTGGGCATCAGGCTTTTGAAGTTGGTCCGGAAGTACGCCGCGCCTTTGTCGATCAGCAGCGCGGCGCAGCGGACTGTTTTATGCAAGGCCAAGGCGATCGCTGGTTTGCTGATCTGTATGGTTTAGCGCGGCTGCGCTTGGCGGCGCTCGGCGTCAGCGCGGTAACTGGCGGCGAGCACTGCACCTTTGGCGCAGCTGCAGACTTCCACTCCTATCGCCGCGATGGCGCGCGCAGTGGCCGCATGGCGACGCTGATTTGGCGCCGCCAAGCTTGCTTCTAGTTGGCTTTCGCCGACTATTCCGTCTCCGCCTGGCAGCTCAGCAAGTCGTCGTTGTCAATCACCCAGGAATGATCGTCTCCACACAGCGACACGTCATCGACCACGCAAACGTCGCCGTCTTCGTCGACCAGTTTTACATCGTAATCGTCGCAGGGAATCTGATGAAGTTGGTAGCTGTCGCCACTTTCAATGACCTCGTCTCCCAATTGATCGGCGCCCCATTCTTCGTCTTGCGTCGACGACAGGTACAACTGATGGATTTCCCAGTCCGATTGGTTTTCGATCACGATCACAGAATCATCGTAATAACGGGCCTGGGACGGCGCGGCAAGGGTCAAAAGGCCAGCGACGCTCAGCGCCGCAGCCAAAGTACGCAGTTTCATAGGCAACCCCATAAGTGCAAACGCGTCAGTACGCCGACCTGCAAATCAGGCAAGCTTGCGCTCGCAAGACTACTAGGGAGTTAAGCCGGGTTCGCAGCCGTTTCGCATTTTGACATTTAGCCCGGATGGACTGCTGCAGACCAGCCTGGCTTGTTCAGTTTTCCGAAAACGCCGCTTTTAAAAATTCCGGCATGGCCAGCGCGCCGCGGTGGATGTCGACATTGTAATAACGCGTTTCGAACTTCTTGGTCGCCGCACCACGCTCGCGGAAACTATTCAAATCAATGCCTTTGCGCGCCATGGTGCAGCTCCACCAGCCGGACGGATAACATGGCTGCGGGAAACACAAGGTGCGCGAAAAGCCAAAACCAGCGCCCTTCATCTGCGTACGCATGGCGGTGATCAGCGGTAAATGGATCAGCGGCGATTCGCTCTGCTGCACCAAAATGCCACCCGGTCGTAAAGAGCGCAGGCAGGACTGGTAAAACGCGCGATTAAACAAACCTTCCGCCGGCCCGACCGGATCGGTGGAATCGACAATGATGACGTCTACCGAGTCTGGCTCGTGTTCGGCCATGTATTTGATGCCGTCGCCAAACAACAATTTGGCGCGCGGATCGCCGTTGGATTCGCACAGTTCGGGGAAATACTGCTCAGCGAGGCGCGTGACGCGTTCGTCGATATCGCATTGCACGGCTTCTTCGACTTCCTCGTGTTTGAGGACTTCGCGCAAGGTGCCGCAATCACCACCACCGATGATGACCACCCGTTTGGCGCGCGGATGGGTGTACAGCGCCGGGTGCGACATCATCTCGTGGTACAAAAAGTTATCGCGCGTGGTCAACATCACGCACTGATCGATCACCATCAGGTTGCCCCAATCGGTGGTCTCATAAATGTCGATAGTCTGATACGGCGTCTTCTCAGAATGAAGCATCCGCTTGATTTTGAAAGAAATAGCCGAATTCGACCCGGCGTGCGCTTCGGTGTACCAGTTCTGATCCAGAGTGTGCATCGGGCGTTTGCCTTTTCCGGCTTGTCGACATCGTGAACCTCTCATTCTAACCGGGAATGAGGTGCTAGGCGGTAAGTGCTTGGTGACGTCCAGCTGTGAACTTCTGCGCAACGACTTATAGCAGGGGCACAGTCGCCCATCAGGCGTTTATCCTCCAACTGCCCTGCGTTTTTTGGAACCGCTTTGATGATCCGAACTGCCCTAACTCTGGCCCTGGCTGCAGCGCTTGCGCCGGCTGCGCACGCCGACACCCGCTTGCTGCGCTTTCCCGATGTCTCGGCCACGCACATTACGTTTGTGCATGCCGGCGATATCTACACGGTGCCGCGCGCGGGTGGCGCGGCAACGCGGTTGACCTCACATGACGGTTTGGAATTGTTCCCGAAATTTTCGCCGGACGGTCGCTGGATTGCGTTTTCCGCGCAGTATTCGGGCACTCGGCAAGTGTGGCTCATGCCGGCCGACGGCTCGGCGCCACCCAAACAGCTGACTTGGTACTCGGATATCGGGCCGCAACCACCGCGCGGTGGATTTGACTATCGCGTGCTCGATTGGACGCCCGATGGCCAGCACATCGTGGTCCGCATGAATCGGTTTGCGATGGATGATCGGGCCGGCATTCCGTATCTGGTGCCAGTCACAGGCGGCATGGAAAAGGCCTTGCCGGTGCCAGAAACCGGCGGTGGCATGCTGTCACCGGATGGTCAGAGTTATGTGTACACACCGATCGACCGCGAATTTCGTACCTGGAAACGCACCCGTGGTGGTCGCGCGCAGGATGTATGGGTGTATGACCTGAAGAACAACGATTCGCGCCGTATTACCAAGCACCGGGGCACCGACAATCAGCCCACCTGGGTAGGGGATAGCATTTATTTCACCTCCGATCGCGAGTACACGCTGAACTTGTGGAAGGTCTCGCCGCAGGGTGGCGAACCTAGCAAAGTCACCGATTTTCGCGATTTTGACGTGCTTTGGCCGAGCGCCGGCAGCGACGCCATCGTCTTCGAACAAGCCGGTGCGCTGTGGCTCTACACACCAGCCGACCAGCAGACCAAACAGCTATCGATCACGGTGATCGGCGATCGCAAAGACCTGCTGCCGGTGATCAAAAACGTCGCCGGGCAAATAGAGAGCGTGGATCTGTCACCCAACGGCGAACGCGCGTTGATTGCCGCGCGCGGCGATTTGTACACCGTGCCGGCCAAAGACGGCGAGATTCGCAACATCAGCCATAGCCCCGCCGCGCGCGAAATCAGCGCCAGTTTTTCCCCCGATGGCCAGCAGGTGGTCTATCTGTCTGATGCCAGCGGGGAATATGAAATTTACCTGCGCGCCTCAGATGGCAAAGGGGAGCCGCGCCGCATCACCACCGATGGCGATATTTGGCGCTTCCAGCCATTGTGGTCGCCGGATGGCAAGCGCCTAGCCTATGGAGACAAGAAAAATCGACTGCGGGTGATTGAAGTGGCCAGCGGCCGCAGCACCGACGTGGACACCGCGAAGGTCGGCAATGAAATCACCACGTACGTGTGGTCACCCGATGGTTTGCATCTGGTTTGGGTGAAAACCGATGTCACCGGTTTGCAAAGGCTTTGGCATTACTCGGTAGGCGGCGACGCGCAGCAGCTCACCTTTGGCGATTTTGACGCCAACAGTCCGGCTTTTGATCCGAAAGGACGCTATTTGTATTTCCTGTCCAATCGCGATCACAACCTGAGTTTCTCCAGTTACGAGTTCAATTATCTGTACACCAACGCCACGCGTATTTACGCAGTAACACTCGCAGCCGATGGCCCGGCCTTTGGGCGACCGAAGAGCGACGAAATCGCGGTTCCTTCCAGCGCGCCCGATGGCGACCAGCCCAAAGCCGAGGCGAAAAAACCGTTGCGCTTGGATGTCGCCGGCTTTGATGCGCGGATTACCGCGCTCAGCGTGGCGCCCGGCAGCTATGGCGCGCTGACCGCCAATGCCAGCGGCGTGCTGTTCGTGGCGCTAAGCAACCCGCAGGGTGGTGCTGGCGATCTCAAGCATTTTGTTATAGACACGGGCAAAGAAAGCACGATTCTGAAAGGCATTGGCGGCTACACATTGTCAGCCAATGGCGAAAAAATTCTGTTTCGCATCGGCGACGACAAACTCGGCATTGCCGATGTTAAGCCCGATCAGGATTCCAGCAAAACGCTGGATTTGTCCAAGCTAGAACAGCGTATCGATCCAAAAGTGGAGTGGGCGCAAATTCTGCGCGACGGCTGGCGCACCTGGCGCGACTGGTTTTACGACCCTGGCATGCATGGCAATGACTGGGAAGCCATTTACCAAAAGTACGCGGCCTTATTGCCGAGCGTGGCACATCGCAACGATTTGGATTATTTAATCAATGAAATGGCCGGCGAATTAAACGCCGGCCACATTTATGTAGAACGCGGTGATGAGCCGCAGGTGCCGCGCAAAGCCGGTGGTTTCCTTGGCGCAGAAATTGTCGCGGACGATTCAGGTTATTTCCGCATCGACCGTATTTTCCCCGGCCAGAACTGGTCCGATCCCTTCCGTTCGCCGTTAACCGAAGCGGGTGCCAACGTCAAAGCGGGTGATTACATTCTGGCAGTGGATGGTGTCGCGGCCAACTCGGTGCAAAATTTCTACCAATTACTAGAAAATAAAGCCGACCGCGTGGTGCGTTTATCCATCAACCAAACCGCCAGCGGCACCGGCGCGCGCGATGTGGATGTGAAAACCATCGGCAGCGAAGAAGGTTTGCGTTATCTGGACTGGGTTCAAAAACGCCGCGCGATGGTCGACAAACTATCCAACGGGCGCATCGGTTATATCCATCTGCCCAATACTTCATTCGAAGGCAATCGTGAGCTCTTCAAACAGTTCCCGGCGCAGATTAATAAAGACGCGCTGATCGTTGACGATCGCTACAACGGCGGTGGTTTTATCCCCGACCGCATGATCGAAATCCTCGCGCGCCAGCCGCTGAATTACTGGAAACGCCGTGGCCTGGAACCGCAAGCGCAACCGTTTTTATCGCACCGCGGCCCCAAAGCGATGTTGATCAATGGCCAGTCATCCTCGGGTGGTGATGCGCTGCCATTTTACTTCCGCGAATTGAAGCTCGGCACCTTGATCGGCACCCGCACCTGGGGCGGTTTGATCGGCGTTTCCGGCAATCCGGGTTTGGTCGACGGCGGCTCGGTAACCGCCGCAACCTTCCGATTTATGGACAAAGACGGCAACTGGGCGGTGGAAAACGAAGGCGTCAGCCCGGATATCGAGGTCATCGACACCCCGCACTTGGTAGCACAAGGCCGCGACCCCAGCCTAGAAAAAGCGGTTGAAGTGCTGCTCGCCGAGTTGGCGAAGAACCCGGTAAAACAGATCATCGCACCCGCCGCACCGAGCGATTTTGGCAAACCTGGACAGCCGTTGGAGTAGGCTGGTTGTTGGT
>CAZLSB010000022.1:12192-26125 GCA_964561825.1 uncultured Xanthomonas sp. | reverse complement strand
GGCGCGCTTGGCCGGCATGCCGGCCGCGCCTGCGAACGCACACTATAGGTGAACTGATCAAAGTGTTGAAAAGTCAAAAGAATCATCACATTATGGGTGATAGGAAGCGGTCAACTGAGGTTTCTAGGATCATGGACACTTCCTCCGCAATTGAAATCGACGGCTCTCAAGGTGAAGGTGGGGGCCAAATTCTGCGCACCTCGTTGACCTTATCGATGCTCACTGGGCGCGCTTTGCATGTGCGGCGGATTCGCGCTGGGCGCACCAAACCGGGGCTGATGCGCCAACATCTCACCTGCGTCAAAGCGGCCGCACAGATCAGCGCGGCCGATGTGGAAGGCGCTGAGATTGGCTCGACGGACATCCGCTTTGTGCCGCACACGATCGCCGCTGGCAGTCACCATTTCAGCATCGGCACGGCGGGCAGCACGATGTTGGTGCTGCAAACGGTATTGCCGGCGCTGCTGCGCGCGCACGCGCCGAGTCGGCTGACGCTGGAGGGCGGCACGCACAATGGTCTGGCGCCGACTGCCGATTTCATCGAACACTGCTTTCTGCCGGTGCTCGCGCGCATGGGCGCAAAGGTACGCCTCGACGTGGAGCGCTATGGATTTTTCCCCGCCGGCGGCGGACGCGTGGTGGTCGAAGTGCAACCGGCCACACTGCGCCCGATCGCGCTGACCGAGCGCGGCGCAGCTCAAGGCATTCGCGCCCACGCGGTGGTCGCCGGCATTCCTATGCATGTGGCATTGCGCGAATTGACGACCGTCGCCGACCGTTTTGGCCTGCGTCGTGAGCATCTGATCGAACGCGATCTGGGCAGCCGCGCCGGGCCCGGCAACGCGCTGACCGTGATCGCCAGTTTTGACGGCATCAACGAAGTCGTGACCGCGCTCGGCGAACGTCGACGCAGCGCCGAACAGGTCGCCACGGGCGCGTGCGATGCGCTGGCGGCCTATTTGAATTCGGCGGCGGTGGTTGGCGAGCACCTAGCTGATCAACTGCTGCTGCCGATGTTGCTGGCCGGCGGCGAGTTCGTAATTGATCAGCCGAGCTCACACCTAGTGACCAATGCGCAGGTGATTGGCGCGTTTGGGCTAGGCTCGATTCGCATCGAGCCTAGCGGCGATGGCCGCGGTCATCATGTGCGGGTTGAGGGTGAATAGGGCCGCGATCAGGACTCCGGCATGACCGCGTTGTGCCAGACCTCTTGGACGTCGTCCAGGTCTTCCAGCCAGTCGATCAGGTCGATCAGTGTCTCCGCGGTGTCGCCGGTCACGGTAACGACGTTTGCGGCGCGCCACACGGCATTCGCGCGCGTTGGCGCCATTCCTGCGGCAATCAGGGCCTTGCGTACCGCCTCCAATTGATCCGCGGCGCAGACGATGATGCTTTCGCCGTCTGCGGTCTGCACATCGTCAGCGCCCGCCTCTAGCGCCACTTCAAAGGCCTTCCCTTCGGCATCCGCATCAGCGGTGACTACCGCCAATTCGCCAATCCGCGAAAACTGGAAAGCCACCGATCCGGTGGTACCGAGGTTGCCGCCATGTTTGCTCAACGCATGCCGCACATCAGCGACCGTGCGTTGCGGATTGTCAGTTAAACAATCAATGATCAATGCGACGCCCGACGGCCCATAGCCCTCGTAGCGCAGCTCCTGCATATTGTCGGCGCCTTCCGCGCCGGCGCCACGTTTGACCGCTCGATCGACCGTATCGCGGGTCATATTGGCCGACAAGGCTTTGTCAATGGCCGAACGCAACGCAGCATTGGCGCTGGGATCGGCGCCATTGCGCGCAGCGACGGTGATCTCGCGAATCAACTTGGTGAACACTTTGGCGCGTTTGGCGTCCTCGGCGTTCTTGCGACCTTCAATACTGGGGCCTCGGCCCATGACCAACCTCCGTGTTTATGTATGTCAGCACGCCCATCGCAGCTCGCAGCCGCCCAAACTCAGTCGGTCACGAAACGAATCTGTTTGCAGGGGGCGATACTCGCGTAGACGTAGGCATCTTGTGAACTGGAATCTGAATCTAGATCGCTTCACGGAGGTGCAACAGCTTCGATCTTATTCTGAGAGGCTGCCCTTTGTGGTCGGAGTAGCGCGTGTTTTTGACCTTTTGCAGCGCCGGTTTTCGCGGCAACAAGTCTACGTTGCCTAGCAAACCGTGCGCGGTTTGTGGGCTGGCGATGAGCTGGCGGCGGCGCTGGGCGAAAAACTGGGCTGAGGTCAAATATTGTTCCGACGCCTGCCGGCGCAAAAAAGCCAGCCGTGGCTGAGCTGCGCAATTTGGTCCTGGTGCTGGGCGACCAGCTTGATCTGGATGCCGCAGCATTCGATGGCTTCGATACAGAGCTTGACGCCGTGTGGATGGCCGAGGTCGCGGAAGAATCGACTCACGTGTGGTCGACTAAGCCGCGCACGGTGATGTTTCTGGCGGCGATGCGCCATTACGCGCTGGCATTGCAGGCTGGCCGAACGCTGCACTACACGCGGCTGGATGCGCCGGACAACCATGGCAGTTTGGCTGCGCAGCTGCACGCTGACGTTGAACGCCTGCGGCCTACCCGCCTAGTTATGACTGCGCCAGGTGATTGGCGGGTCTTGCAGGCTATTAAGGAGGCTGCCCAGACACTCAATCTGCCCTTGGAGATTCGCGAGGATCGCCACTTCTTCGTCAGCGTGCGCGAATTCGCCGCACACGCTAAGGGCCGCAAATCCCTGCGCATGGAGTATTTCTATCGCGAGCAGCGCAGGCGTCATGGCGTGCTGATGGAGAACGATGAGCCGATCGGCGGACAGTGGAACTTTGACGCCGACAATCGCCAGGCCTTCGGCGCAGCCGGTCCGGGCACCCTGCCGCCACGCACATTGTTCGCGCCCGATGCCATCACCAATGAGGTCATCGAGCTGGTCAACACCCGCTTTGCGGACCATCCCGGCCACTTGGAGAGCTTCGCGTGGCCGGTCACGCGTGCGCAGGCGCTGCACGCCCTGCACACCTTCATCGAGCAGCGCTTGGCGCTGTTTGGCCGCTATCAGGATGCGATTTGGCCGGCCGAACCGTGGCTGTACCACTCGCATCTGTCAGCGGCGCTCAATCTGAAGTTGCTGAACCCGCGTGAGGTGGTGGCAGCCGCTGAGGCTGCGTATCACCAAGGGCATGCGCCATTGGCCAGCGTGGAAGGATTTATTCGCCAGATCCTAGGCTGGCGCGAGTACGTGCGTGGCATTTACTGGACCCAGATGCCCGATTATGCGCAACGCAATGCACTGAATGCCAAGGAGAATCTGCCCGCTTGGTACTGGACCGGCGCCACCGACATGGCCTGCCTGCGCGACGCGTTGACGCAAACGCTGAAGCACGGCTACGCCAACCACATCCAGCGCCTGATGGTCACCGGCTTGTACACCTTGCTGCTCGGCGTGCAGCCAAAACAGGTGCACGAATGGTATCTGGCGGTCTATGTGGATGCCGTCGAATGGGTCGAACTGCCCAACACGCTGGGCATGAGCCAATACGCTGACGGCGGCGTGATGGCGAGCAAACCCTACATCGCCAGCGGCAAGTACATCGACCGCATGAGCCCGCACTGCGCAGCGTGCCGCTTTGATCCGGCGCAGCGCAGTGGCGACAACGCCTGCCCGTTCACGACGCTCTATTGGGACTTTCTGCTGCGCCACGAAACGCTGCTGGCCAAGAACCCACGCATCGCGCTGCAAGTGAAAAATCTGGCGCGCTTATCCGACGTTCAAAAACAAGCGGTGCGCGAACGCGCGGCGGCGATTCGCCGCGGCGAAGTCGGGGTTACGTAGTCGGCCACAACGGTTGATCCTAGCAGCCTGTTGGACTGTCATCGCGCGTGCGCTGAAAGTCCGACCGGCTGCTACGATGAGTGATCTGCCTAAGCCCCGCCGCGGAACTGTAAGTACATCAACACCGCCAGCGCAATCAGGGTGACCACGGCGGCGCTCATGATGATCCAATCAACCGCAGTGTTCTCGCGTTCACGCGGATCAACGGTGCTCACCGGGGTTGGGACGAACGGTCGTTGGATCGCGGTGATCACGCCGGTGTGCATTTGCGGCTCATCGGCGCTCGGCCCGAGCTGATAACCTGGCGCTTCGATCAAAAATCGATTCTGCTCAAAAGCCACCTGATCGCCCGGTTTCAGGATGGTGTCGCGCACGGCGCTGCCGTTGACAAAGGTCCCGTTTGCCGAGCCCAGATCGCGCAGAAACAAGCCTTCGCTGGTGTTTTCAATGAGCGCATGGCGGCGGCCCATCTCTGACTCGTTGAGGACTAGATCGCAGTCACTGCCGCGCCCAATGACCATTTTGGCGCGCAGCGGGATGACTTTGCCAAAGTAGGGGCCTGCAACGGCGCGCAATACCACGCGCTGCGGCGTGTGACGCGCCTTGCCATCGTTATCCGACAGGTTTTGGGGCGGCTTTTCTTGCCGATCGGCATCCGGGCGCAACACCAAACGAACCACACCGACGCCGACCATATCACCCAAGTGCAAAATGGCTTTCTCGCGAACCGGACGACCGTTGACATGCACTGCCGGACTACCGTCGTTGACCAGCAATGTCATGCCGCGCCGCGGTTCGGTGTGCAGTTCCACATGCTTGGATTGCACCTGTTTGTTGGCGGGTAAGACGATATCGTTATCCGGTGCGGAACCCACGCGCACCACGCCTTCACCCGCCAGGAAGTCTGGTCTTTCACCGCCGGGAAAGCTGATCTTCATCGAGTCGGCTTTGGTTGTTTAGGAATCGTCGTGGCTAAGACTACCAGCGTGAGCGCAGGTCGAGCAGCCATCTATCGGTGTCCTCTTCGATTCCGTCACGACGTTCGATAAACGCCGTGGCTTGCACCGTCCATCTGGGGCTGATGCCATACGCCACCCATGGCATATAGCCGCGTGCAAAGGTATGAAACCACCAATCATCTTCTGCAAATGCCGACAATAGCGCATCGCGCTGCGCGCGCTGAATCGCGTAACCCAGCTCTAAACCCCCGAGCTCGTCGGCGTCGCCCCAAATCATGCTGAAGCGCGCGCCGTCGCGTAAATCGTTAGCGCCCAAGTTACGCACTAGATTCAGGCGCGCCACCAACGGCGCTGAAAACGCCTGCGTTCTGCCGATGAACTGCAAATCGAGCAATCGATAGTCACTGACAAATTGTCCGGCCACGCGGCGATTGGTGCGACCCAAGCCTTGGCTTGGCAGTACCTCGAGATCGGTGAAATCGAGGTAGCTAAGAAAGCTGCTGAATCCGGTCTGCGCGCCTTCCATCCAACCGTAGCCAATCTGCACGGCGCCAATCCGCGATTGGTCGCCGTACAAATGATCACCGGCGAAATAACCGGCGGTGAAATGTAAGGCATCAAAATCCCGCACGCTGGCCGAGTATTCATAACTGGCGCCGACCGGGCGCAAATCGCGATCCCACACCAACGGACTTAAAACTAAAGGCATGCGACCCTTGCCGACGCGAAATTGACTCGACTCGCCAAGGTTGTAGGCGACATAGAGTTCATCTAACCCGGCGCTGTCGGATCTTTCGTTGTCGAGATTGCGCCGATTGTCCGCATTGTCGTCGCTGCCTACGGCCAGTTTAGCCGCGCCAGCGAATTCCCAACCGCTGTCGTTTGCGTAGCGTCCACCCAAACGAAGCGCAGACCGAAAGCGTTCGATATCGTCTCTGCGCGCCGGAATATCCTTCGTATGTTCGGCGCGCAGACGCAAATCGCCGTACCAATCGATTCCGCCTTCATCAGCCACTGGCTCATCTGGCTGCGCTGCCAATGGCGCTGGCAGCATGCAACTGGCCAACAACACGATCCACCCACCGCGCCAAAGACTCATAAATGCTCCCCCCTGTTATGCCCGCAGACCAGATAATGCGACCAATAAATCCGTAGCCGAAGCGTAGCGATCGCCTGGCTTTTTCTCCAGACATTTCAGGATAACTTCTTCCAATGGCCGTGGAATGTCCGGCCATAAGGTGGACGGCTTGATCGGTGGTTTTTGCAGGTGCGCGACGTACAGCTCCATGGTGTTTCCACCCGAGAATGGCAGCTTGCCGCAGAACATCTCGCATAACAAAATGCCGGTCGAGTAGATATCCGAACGCATGTCAAGATCAATGCCGGACAACTGCTCGGGTGATGCGTAATTGGGCGTACCCAGGAAAGTACCGGGCTGCGTATGCCCGTCGTTTTGTCGACCGGCTGATCTGGCAATACCAAAGTCCATCAGTTTGGCGTTGCCGCTTTGCTCGATAATGATGTTTTCCGGCTTAATGTCGCGATGTATCACGCCCATTTGATGCGCCGCATCCAGACCCATGCAGAGTTGCCGGGAAATACGCAGCGCTGCCGAAAACGGCAGTTTGCCGGCCTGTTGCAGTAGATAACGCAAGGTCAAGCCCCGCACATACTCCATTGAGATGTACGGCACGCCCTTAAAATCACCAAAATCGTAGGTGCGCAGCACATTGGGGTGGGTAATTTTGCGCGCCAATTTCAGTTCGATCTTCAGTCGATCAAGTTGTTCAGCATCGACCACCATGCCCGGTCGCAGCATTTTCAGCGCGACCACATCGGACAAATCGGTGTCGCGCGCTTTGTACACCATGCCCATACCGCCAGCGCCCAAAATGGCCAAAATCTCGTAGCGACCGGCAAATCGCATGCCCAGCGCCAAACGCGTCGACGCGTTATCACCCGCAGCACGCGGCTGGGCATCTGGCACGAGCGTGGCGTTGGGATCGCCAAGACGAACTGTCAGTCCGACCTGACCTGGCGCCAATTTGGAGATCAGCAACAAAGCTGGGCGATCAAGCGTCAAGAAGCGCTTGCCGCTGCTTTGGCCGTTCATCACCTTGAGCGAAGCCGACTGTCCGATGCTCTTGATTTTCTCGCCAAACACTGGCGACAACAGCACTTGGCCGACCGGCGTTTCGCCGAGCAACCGTTCCACTTGCAATACCGGCAGACCAATGGTGGCGCTGGCTTCCGGGCGCGCTGGCAGTGAACCGTGCACGATTTCCCCTAAGGCCAGAGCGGCGGCCGCACCATTTTCCGCGGCTCCCACCCGTCCTTCCCACCATGCGCTGACCGCCGCTAGCGCGCGCAACTCGGACGCTTCGCCACCAAACGCAAACAATAAGCGCGGCCCTTCTTGCTCCAATAACTCGCCGCCAGCCGCTTGGGCGCGCGCCGCGGCTTCTTCGATCAACTGCCCGAGCGCGGTTAGGGTGATGGCTTCCTCGCCATGCGGTGGCGCCCGCAAAAACCGCCTCAACTCCAGGCCAACCAACACACATTCGCGCCGGGTTGCCGGTTTTGGAGTGGGTCTGGCCACACTAGCGGACTGTTCCTCGCTCGCCGGATCCGGCAAAAATCGACTCAAGTGACCTACGTAACCTTCGATGTCTTTCTTTTCGCGCAAGTCACTGAGCAGCGAATCAAAGGCGCGTGCCAAACGACCCACCTCGTCATTGCCCTCGATGCGCAGCTGTTGCTGATAGTTGCCGCCCGCCGCTTGCTCTGCCGCCTCAGTCAACTCGGCTACCGGCCGCAATACGCGCCGCGCCAACCACCAAGACACAGCTAGCGCCAGCACCAATGCCACCAAACCGCCCAACATCACGGCATTTTGAATCGACCGAAACGGCTCCATCGCCGCATCAATGGAGGTCATCGTCAGCACGCCACCCACCGCATCTCCCGGCTGCCCAAACAACGGGGCCAACCGCGCTGCGAATTTTCGCTCACCCAAAGCCAAATCAACGCGGGCGAGCGACTCACCGTCGGTCAATTGCGCTTTCACTTGAGTCTCGATCTTGCTGATCGCCTCTCTCAACAGCTTGGCGTCTTCCTCTTCAACTGAGGTGGCGACGAGGCGCAGGTCCTCTTGATCAAGCATCCAATAAGCCACTTGACCGTTGCTGACTTCGCGCACTTGTTTAACGATGCTGGCATCGATCAGCGCGCCGACTATCAAAAAGCCGACCAAATCCTGATCCATCGCCATCGGCTGAGCGGACACTTGATAGAGCTTCACGCCATCGCGCCAGTACCCAGTCACACCGGCCATGCCGGCGATCATCGTGCCAAGCATTGGATCAGTGGCGAAATCCGCCTGGAAGGCTTCCCGCTCGTCGGTGCGTCCTAGCACCCGACCGTCGGCGTCTAACACCATGCCAAATCCGAACTCATAGGTTTCGCGCTTTTGATCCAGCAGATCTTTGATCGAAGCCTGGTCAACTTTCGGGGGCTCGGGAGGTGCATCGACCACCGCCGCGGGAGATTCATCGGGCGCAGCCGTAGCGGCGCTGTCCACGCCGGCAGTCACGCTGGGGTCGCTGGGCGCTAGCTGCGCTTCTCCCAAACCCAAACCATCATCGGTTGCGGTCGCCAAGTAGCGTACAAAATCGGCGTCATTAGTGATGGTCTTAGCAATAATGTCGAGCTTTTCGAATGACAGTTGCTCCAGCCGAGCTTGCGCCGCATCTGCCGCGTCCAGACTGTGATTGACAGCCTCGGCACCTGCGCGCCCACCCTGTTTTAGGGTCACGAACGCGGCCAGCGCCACCGCTACCGCAACCATTAACGCGCTTGCCAGGAAAATGCGCGCCGCCAGTGGCAATCGAAAGGCGCTTTTAGTACTCATCAGGGCGTGTCCTTCGATACGGCTGTCCAGTTTTATTCAGATGCGGCGGTACTCGCCGCTTGCTCAATTCCAGTGGCACGACGATCTCCTCATCGGTGCCGGCGACCACTGCGCTGCGCCAAAGCTGCGAGCGCTCGTGCCAAACATAAAGCTCACCCGGCCCAGGCGGCACGCCCACCAAGCGAAATCGTCCATGTTCGTCCGGCTTGGCAAAAAACGGCGTGTCCATGACGAGTACATGCGCGACCATGGCGTGATGCACGTTGCAAAAAACCCGGATCACACCCGGTTGAGAGAATCGGTAGCTTTCGCCGTCACTGCGTCCGTACAGACCTAGATCGAAGCTCGCTTCTTTCGTAGTCGAAAACACATTGTGCAAAATCGGGTCATTATTTGGAAAGCGCACACTGGCGCCAACGGGAATGGGCAGGACCCGTGGCGCGAAAGTTTTACGCTCCGTCTTAATCACAAAGGGGGTGTTCGGTACCGCCAGCGGTACGGGTGTCGCTGGGCGGAAATAAACCACTGCATCAACTGCCTCATTGCTGCGCAGCGGTCGACCACCGCTGGTGAGCGTGATTTGCCCACGCAATAGCGCCATCACAGGTGCCGGTGCCCCTGCCGGTGGTGCGACTTGAGGTGCCGCGGCGGGCGCTGGCGCGGGCCTAGTCACAGCTGCCGGCGCGACCATGGGTGTTGCGACTTGAGGTGCGGAGGGCGCTGGCGCGGGCCTAGTCACAGCTGCCGGCGCAACTATGGGTGTTGCGACTTGAGGTGCGGCGGGCGCTGGCGCGGGCGCGGACGTTGCCGCGGGCATGCTAGTGGCCGCAGTATCGGCTTTGGCAGGCAAACTGATGACCGTTGATTGCGCTGAACCGGTCGAGATGAAGCTGGCCATTAACAGGGCGAGGCAGATTCGCACAGAACGCTCCACTCATGACTGAGCTTTGATCATAATCTACCGAGCAAGGCAGGGCTCGCTATGGCAACCATACGAATGCATCGAAAACACGCTTTAGGCGTGAGTAAAGCAAAAAAAGCGGTCGATAAGGTCGCCATTCATATCCGCGAACGCTTTGAAATCGAGGCCAAGTGGAATCGCAATACGCTGGAATTTTCCCGCATAGGTGTTGCTGGCGAGATTTCCGTAGAGGCAGACTCGGTGTCGGTTTACGCCGATATCAGTTGGCTGCTGTTACCCATTAAAGCTTCGATAGAGCAAGAAATCAGCCGCTATCTGGACCAGGAATTTGGATCTTGAAGGCGTACCTCGGGGCTGCCATCGAGCGCCCGTTCAATGGCATCCATAAACGCCAACTCGCGGGTCAAGATCGTACCCAAAAACACGCCAGCGCCACCCAGTTTGCCGAAGGCATCAAATCCGCGCTCCAGAAAGCTCTGTAGCGCGCCTAAACCGGCCAATCGCGCCGGCCAGCGGCTCAAATGCAGCAATTCGGACAGCAGCGGCTTGCGCACCAAACGGTCCAGTTCGCGACCTAGGACCAACAACAAGGCCAACTGGCGGCGTCGTGCGGCGCGATCCGCGGATAACTTGTACGCCGCGGCGTAGTCGATGTCACTCAGCGCTGCAGCGCTGACGCAATGGGCTGGCAGCGCGGCTGCGAATGCGTAATCCAACTCTTGACTGAGCGCGTTTAACTCGATGCCGCGGGCCAAACTGGCCAACACGGGTGCCGGCAAGATGCGCATCATGATGGGTACAACCCGCTCCATTGCGCGATCGCGATCGGCAAAATCACCTTCACCGTACAGATCAGCGAGGAAAAATTGGCACGCTGCGACAAACGGTTCGGTTTGCTGGATATCCGCATAGGTTGCCGCCAACCGCCGCGCTTGCCAAGCCCGCAAGGCAGCCAGCTTGGGCCGCACAACGGTGTCTGCCTGGGCGGTCTTGTGGGTTTGTCGCAGACGCGCCAGTAAGTTGCGTAGGTGCTCGCTAATCGCACTCATCCGCGCGCACCGCCCTGATCAATCGCAAAACCATCTGCAGCGTTCCATTTCATCTTTCGTCGCTCTCCACTAGAGGATCGAGTTCATCCAAGGCTGCCATCAGCGCCAAACAGGCCTCGCGCTGCGCGATCAGTGCCATATGCCCATAACCGTGCAGCGTGCGCTCGGTGGTTGCGTGCAAATGCGCGCTCTGCGCCGGTATGACGATGTTGTCGTCGGCGCTCCAAATATTCAAGGCGGGCACCTCGATACGTTCGCCGCTGCGCTGATTTAAGGCTTGCAACCATTGGCAACGTGGCGACGGTGGGCCGTATTCCAGACCATGAATCAGATCGCCCAAGGCCGTACCGTGATGCGGCACACCGACACTGATCAGCGCTGCGCAACGCTGCGGAAATCGCTCCGCGTAAGCGCGCGCCAGCAAGCCTCCCATGCTATGGCCCAGCAACACCACGCGCTGCTGACCGGTGTGTGCACAAAGCGCCTGCACGGCGCCATCGAGCACCTCCAACTGGCGTTCAAAATGCCGATAGGTAGGTTCCAGGCTGATCGCCACATGGCTACGTTTGGCATCTAGCAAGTGTTTAGACAAAGGCCGCCAGACCGCGCCATTACACACAAAACCATGCACCAGGAGCACCGGCGTGCGCCTATCCGTCGCAAAAATCCAGCGCGGCGCGCGGCACCAGGGCTGATCAAATAAAAACAGTCTGAGCATCCAAAACACTTCAACGGCCGCTAGTGGCAGCCACCTGACAATCGAACCGCGCCTTGCAACTGGCCAATCTCCCATCAACCATTTGATCACAAAAGTGTTGGCCGCTATCGAGATCTGCAGCAACAACCCCGCCAGCAGCATCGCAGCCAACGCCAATGGCAGCGACCATCCGGCCACAGACAAGTGCCAAACGGCGGCCACCAACAGCGTGACCTGCAGCAACACCATTGCCGCCACAATGACGCGCAGCACACGGCGTTGCGCGAGGCGCGGGAGAACCAATATTTTTTCCATTCGCATAGTGTGGCTGCTCGGCACCGATAAAGCACTCGAAGGTAAACAAGCGGACATTCTGAGCGAGGTCTCCAATCGCAGACGACTAGAATCGGGCGCGCTGTAGACCTAAGGATGAATCAAAATGCTGCACCTGCAGGAAGCTCGCAAGGTCCGATCTTTGCGTAAGCCGCACCGAATTGGATTAGCAGTCGCTGGCGGCGGTCCGATCGGCGGCATCTACGAAATGGGTGCGCTGCGCGCGCTCGACGAAGCGATCGAAGGCTTGGATTTGACCCGCATGGACGTTTATGTGGGTGTCAGTTCGGGTGCATTTCTGGCCGCAGGTTTAGCCAACCGGGTCGATTCGGCAGAAATGTGTCGCATGTTTATCACCGAAGAATCGGCCGAACATCAGTTTCGTCCAGATGCTTTTCTAAAGCCGGCTTTCTCTGAATACATCCATCGTTTGGGCTCTTTGCCGAAGATTTTCGGCGAATGGCTGCTCGATATGGTCTTGAATCCAAGTTCAATCGGTTGGAGTGAATCGCTCGGACGCTTTGGAGCCGCATTACCGACCGGATTGTTCGATAATGAGGGTCTGGAACGCTATTTGCGCGGCATATTCAGTGTGCCAGGACGTACCAACGATTTTCGCGAACTGGATCGCCCCCTCTACGTGGTTGCGGTGGATATTGACACCGGCCATGCCGTGCGTTTTGGGTCGGCCGGTGACGATGCGGTGCCTATTTCCCGCGCGGTGCAGGCCAGCTCGGCTCTGCCGGGCTTTTATCCGCCGGTCGAGATCAATGGGCGTTATTATGTGGATGGCGCGCTACAACGCACGCTGCACGCGTCTGTTGCGCTCGACGAAGATATCGACTTGTTGCTCGCGCTCAATCCGCTGGTGCCCTTTGATGCGTCGCGGCTGCGCGATCGTGTCGATAGGCCGCCGGGCAGCTTGGTGGATGGCGGCTTGCCACGGGTGATTTCGCAGACCATTCGAACGATGTTGTATTCGCGCATGCGAGTGGGTTTCGGCAAGTACGACAAGAGCTACGATCACTCCGATTTGGTGCTCTTCCAGCCGGATCTCGACGACGCCGAAATGTTCTTCACCAACGTATTTAGCTTCGCCAGTCGACGCCGCCTGTGCGAACACGCCTATGCCACCACATTGGCGGATTTGCGCGCGCGTCGTGACCAGTTAGGCCCAGTGCTGGAGCGCCATGGTTTGCATCTGCGTGAGGATATTCTCGACGATGCACAACGCACCGTGTGGGATGGATTGGAAGGCACTCGTCCGCCAAATTCGACCCTGCTCACCCGTCTCGACCGCGCGCTGAAAGAGCTGGATCGTGTGGTCGCACGCACCCAGCGACAGCGCAGCTTGCGGGCCAACAAACGTCTGCCAGGTAAGGTTGCCGCGGCTGCCGCGGAACTTGAATTTACGGGCGCAAATGGCACTGATTGAGCATTGCACCTAATCAGGATTTCGGCAGTTCAAGCAGGGGCTGCGGGCGGGCTTAAAACCCGCCCCTATACTTGGCTTAATGGGCAAAAAATTGCGCCGATTAGTCTGAACAATGCGAAACAAGCGCGTTGCATAGTGTGAATATTCTAGCTGCGGGCCGCAGGATGCACCCACATTCCTGCGCTTCGCGTCCTGCGAAGTGGGGCGAGGCTGCAAACAAGCAGAGGGATTAAATGAAAACGTCGAAGGGTTCAAAACTCAAGTCCAAACTCGAGGATGCTGAAAGCGACACCTCGCTGAAGACGACGGCCAAAGCAATAATGGAACAGGCCGAACAAATCTGGTTGGCCGGTCTCGGCGCGTTTTCCAAGGCGCAGGAACAGAGCGGCAAGTTCTACGAAACGCTGGTCAAGGAAGGCGCTGCGCTGGAAAAAGCAACGCGCAAGCTCACTGGCTCGAAGGTTGAGGAAGTCCGCGGCATGGTCGAGACCACAGTTACGCAAGTCAAAGAACGCGCCACCGATACTTGGGATCGTTTGGAGCAGGTGTTTGAAAATCGCGTTTCCAAGGCACTCGGCACGCTCGGCATCCCGGGCCGCGAGGAACTGGAGCAACTGGCCAAGCGCGTTGATGAGCTGAGTAAAGCGGTCCGCGCTTTGGATGCGGGCAATCGCGAATTGTCAGCCGCCAAGAAGACCTCCAAACCAGCCAAGGCAGCAGTGGTCGAGGCCGTGGAAGAAGCGGTGGTCGCGCAAGCACCTGCCGCTAAGGCAGCACCTGCCGCTAAGGCAGCACCTGCCGCTAAGGCAGC
>CAZLSB010000022.1:0-12092 GCA_964561825.1 uncultured Xanthomonas sp. | reverse complement strand
GCTAAGGCAGCACCTGCAGCTAAGGCAGCACCTGCAGCTAAAAAGGCGCCAGCGAAGGCAGTTAAAGTCGTTGAGCCCGTTGGAGCGTCCGTGGCTGCCAAGCCGGCTGCAAAACCAAGCAAAGCAGCAACGAAAACGGCGCCGGTTGAAGTGGCCGAAGTCCCCGTCGCTGCAGCTGAGTAAGTTCAAATAGCTCAAACGGAACGGCGCGTTTCGCCGTTCCGAGCGCACCATTCGCGCATTTAGTTTCAATGCCCGTCAGTCAAGGCTTTTGCCGTTCGCCCTCCCCGACCGGCCGACTGACGGGCGCCCTTTTTTGGGGCCGCCCTCAAATGCATGGGCACATTGACGACGCCAACGTCAGACTCAGCGTCGCAACTCAACCGAAGCCAGCACAGAGCCGACTCCCCCTGCGTGTCATCACTGTGCTGCGCAAGACGCTGTTTCCAGCATGATCTCTGCGCGAGCCAGCAGTTCCTTGCCCTGCGGGTTGCGCATTTCAATCGTCGTGCCGTTGCTCAGCCAATTGCCGGTGGTTGCACTGCCTTTCATATTGCCAGTGGCCCAGATTGAGTCTTGGCCATCTTTGATTGCGTGCAGCTCCACCCATTCACTGACGCCAGTCGTGTCCCAGGTGTAGGTCCCAACGGCCGCGCCATCACCATCACAATCGGGCGCTTGAATGGGGCCGGTAAAGACCAGGCCAGGGCATTGTTCGCCATGCACTTCTGCGCTGGTTTCCGCCACAGTAGCTCCCGTTTGCCCATCAATGAGTTGCAAGCGCGTGCCATTTTGCAGCCACTTGCCGGTCACCGTGCTGCCGCTACCCGAGGAGCGCGCGGTTTCTGGGGTGCCGGTCGACTCAACGACGACCAACCGCACATCACGATCCGAGCGTTCGCCGCTAAGCACCCAATTGACCGTTGCCTGACCCCTAAAGCTGCCGTCGCAAACTTGAATTCGCGCCGGCTCAATGCTGAGTACGGCATTGAAAGGCTCGACCGGAGGCGCAGTTGGTATTGGCGTGGGACTAACCGGCGCCGCTGGTGGTGCCGCGGCCGTCGTGGGATCGCTCACTTGTTCACCGCACGCGGTCAATAACGCCAACGACAGCGGCAATAGCAAAAATTTTGCAGACTTCATGTCAATCCAATCCTAGGTTCAATGAATACTGATCACGCCGAACGGCGTCACAGGTAGATGATAGCGGGCGGTGGAAGGCTTGCGATGACCAGCACGCACAGAACTCGGCTTTCATTCACTCGCATTCGTACATGGCGCGACGGGTTTTTTTCAGACCTGCCCGTCCCACCAAAGTTCAAGCGAGCCCACACTGTTTGATTCCGGCTGCGCGAAATGACCGCGACCATGGCTCACCACATCAGTTTGAATCGCACCCATGCGCACCCGCTGGGCGGCGCTAAAATGGGCGGTGATGTTCTGCTGGCCGGCCAGGGTTATGCGGACGCCGGTCCAGCTGTATTGATGCTATTAAGCTTGCGGCGCAGGAACTGCACCGGCGGGCCCGCACGGGTCCGCGAATCGCGGAGTTGGCTAACATGCAGCCCCGCAAGTGCGGGGCCGAAACAAAAACCAGCAGTTGTAGCGCGGAGCTTGCTCCGCTGCTTGGTTTATTCGCTTCGAAATCCAAGTCAAGCAAACTGACTCGGCAAAAGCCTACAGCGCATCCCCATCGACTTCTCCGGTGCGAATGCGCACCACTTGATCGAGGTTGTAGACGAAGATCTTGCCGTCACCAATGCGACCGGTGTTGGCGGCTTTGCGCACGGCGTCAACCACTGCATCGACGCGTTCATCGATGACGGCGATTTCAATCTTGACCTTAGGCAGAAAATCGACGACGTATTCGGCACCGCGGTAAAGCTCGGTATGGCCTTTTTGTCGACCAAATCCTTTGACTTCGGTGACGGTGATGCCGGTCATCCCTGCTTCGGACAGCGCCTCGCGCACGTCGTCTAGCTTGAACGGCTTAATGATGGCTACGATCATTTTCATCTGGCGTACTCCGTATTTGGCTACTTAATGAAGGTGTATGCATATCGGGTTTGTGCCGCCTGCCTTTTGACAGGCGGCACTAAAGCTCACAGGTTGTAGCCGCGTTCGTCGTGTAGCGCCAGATCGAGACCTTCGGTTTCTTCGTCGCTATCAACCCGCAACGTCACCACTAGGCTGACAAGCTTGAGGATCACGTAGGTCAGCACGCCACTGTAAACCACCGTGAATAACACGCTCTTAATCTGCACCCACACTTGACCAATGATGGTCTGGCCTTCAACCAGACCGGCGCCGCCCAAACTGGCATCGGCGAACACACCGGTTAGCACCGCGCCGATGATGCCACCGACCGCATGCACACCGAAGACATCAAGTGAATCGTCATAGCCGAGCGCGCGCTTCAACCGAGTGGCGGCAAAGTAACAGACCACGCCGGCGACAAAGCCAATCACCAACGCGCCACCCGGGCCAGCCGTTCCAGAAGCTGGTGTGATCGCGACCAAGCCTGCCACCGCGCCGGACGCAAGGCCTAGAACGGATGGCTTTTTGTGCACTATCCACTCGATCAACATCCAGCCCAGCGCCCCGGCAGCGGTGGCGATCTGAGTGACCAGCATCGCCATTCCGGCGCTGCCATTGGCGGCTACGGCCGATCCGGCGTTGAAGCCAAACCAACCCACCCACAGCATGGATGCGCCGATTACCGTGTAAGTGAGATTATGCGGCGGCATTGCGGTGGTCGGGAAACCCTTGCGCTTGCCAAGCACCAAACAAGCAACCAGCGCGGCGACACCGGCGTTAATGTGCACCACGGTACCGCCGGCAAAGTCGAGCACACCCCAATCCCACAAGAGTCCGCCATTCCCGGACCACACCATGTGCGCCATCGGGAAGTACACAAAGGTCACCCACAACAGCGAGAACAGCAGCAGCGCGGAAAAACGCATGCGTTCGGCGATGGCACCGACAATCAGTGCCACAGTGATGATCGCAAAAGTCAGCTGGAAGGTTGCAAATACGCTTTCCGGAATCGCATAGACCAAGGCATCGCGCGCCATGCCAGCAAACATCGCTTTGTCAAAAGCCCCAATGAACGAATGGAGGTTGACCACGCCTTGTTCCATACCCGTGGTGCTAAACGTCATCGAATAGCCGTACAGCACCCATACCACGGTCACCAACGCGGTTATTGCGAAGCACTGCATCAACACTGAAAGCACGTTTTTGGCGCGCACCAAACCGCCGTAAAACAACGCCAGGCCGGGAATGGTCATAAACAGCACCAATGCGGTGGCGGTGAGCATCCACGCGGTATCACCCGCGCTCAACGTCGGCGTTTCCTGTGCCGAGGCTGCACCGGCGGCAAGCAGTGCCGGTAGTCCGTAGAACCATCGTTTCATTGCGTATCCCCTTGGTCGGACGGTTTGATTGCAAAGCAAGGGAGAGATCGCAAGAGCGATGCCAGACAATAGAGTCGCCGCTCGAATTGCCATTTGCATCGAAATAAGTCGAACGCATTCATATGCTTATCGAAAAGCAAAAAGAAATTTGCCGACGCCGAAGAGCGCAAATTTCACCGAATGACCAAACAAAGTGCACCATGAACACCAGATTAATGACGGCTATCACCAATTTGGTGCACTAGTACCGGAAAATTGGTCACCGCTCTGCGCCAAAAGCGCTTCCGGCGCACTCGCGATGAAAGTCGGACAGGCGGCTAGGCTCCGCTGGATCACCACATCACTTTGACTCGCATCTCAGTTGGCGTCACGCAACGCATCTCACGCTGAAAGTCCGACGGGCTGCTAGTCTTGGCGGTCATTTCACGCCTCGACGAGCCATGTCCCAAGACACAACCAATCTCGCCTTGCCCGAGTTGATCGAACGCGTGCGGGCAACCGACTTGAAAAGTGCCGCGCGCTGGTTGGCGCCCTACAGTGATGTGCAGATCGCGCAGGTTTTGGCGGGCCTCAGCACTGGACAAGCGGTTGAAGTGCTTGAGGAATTTGCAACAGAGCGGCGCGCAAAAATTGCCGCGGAAACGGCCGACGGCACCGATTGGCTAGCCGGCCATCGCTTTCCGGAAGGTAGCGTGGGGCGTTTGATGGAAAGTGCGCCGGCCGTTTTTCCCGACGACGCGCGCGTCGATCAGGTGATCGACACGCTACGTGACGTGATCCGTACGCGGCAGATTGTCTACGTATTCTGTGTGGATGCCGCGCGTAAGTTTTCTGGCGTGGTGGCATTTCGGGAATTGTTGTTTTCTGAGCCCGGCGCCACCTTGGCCGCGGTGATGGTGCGCTCGCCATTTGCGCTGCAACCGGAAACGCGGCTACCCGATGCCATGCGCGAAGTCGTCACGCGCCATTACCCGGTGTATCCGGTTTGCACGTCCGATGGACAGTTGCTTGGCCAAGTGCGTGGGTCGGTGCTGTTTGAGCAACAGGCTTTTGAAATCTCCGCGCAAGCTGGCTCAATGGTAGGCGTGGGTAAAGAAGAGCGTCTGGGCACGCCATGGCAGCGTTCTTTGTTGTTTCGCCACCCATGGCTACAATTGAATTTATTGACCGCATTTGTCGCTGGCGCGGTGGTCGGCGTTTTTCAGGACGCCATCAATCAAATCGTCTTGCTCGCGGTGTTTATTCCGGTGATCTCTGGGCAGTGCGCCAATACCGGCTGTCAGGCGCTGGCCGTCACCCTGCGTGGCATGACGCTGAACGAAGTGAAACCTGGCACCGCGGCTAAGTTGTTGGTCAAAGAAGCACTGCTGGGTTTCCTCAACGGCGCTTTGGTGGGCGTCGTGGCAGGGTTAGCGATGTACTTGCTTGCAGTCGCCCAAAAAACCGCAATGCCACTCACCCTGGCAATGATCACCTTTGTTGCCATGACGGTCAGCTGCATGGTCAGCGGCATCGCCGGGGCCGGCGTGCCCTTGCTGCTCAAACGCATGGGCGCTGATCCCGCGACAGCATCCAGCATCTTTTTAACCACCGCAACCGATGTGTTCAGTATGGCAGCGTTTTTGGGACTGGCAGCCTGGCTGTTGTTGTAACCATGCTGATCGATAGCCACTGCCATCTGGATGCACCCGAGTTTGCCGTCGATCGCAGCGCCGTGCTGGCACGCGCACGCATGAATGGGGTAACGGCACAGATCGTGCCGGCGGTGACGGCGTCGGGCTTTGCGGCATTGGCGCAACTGGCAAGAGACGAAACGGATGTGTATCCCGCCTTTGGGCTGCACCCGATGTTCTTGGCCGAACATCGACCCGAACATCTGTTGCACCTTCGCAGCTACTTGGAATCGGGCGCGGCAGTGGCGGTGGGTGAATGCGGGCTCGATTTTTTTGTCGATGGTCTGGATCCCACGCAGCAGCGCTATTACTTTCATGCGCAGTTAAAAATGGCGCGTGAATTCAATCTGCCGCTAGTGCTGCACGGACGGCGCGCCGTCGACGAATTGATTTTCACGCTGCGACAAATCGGTGGCTTGCGCGGCGTATTGCACAGTTATTCGGGCAGTGCCGAACAAGCGACCCAGCTGTGGAAACTCGGATTCAGCTTAGGCATCGGCGGTCCGGTGACTTATGAACGTGCGCAGCGCCTGCGCCGAATTGTCGCCAGCATGCCAATCGAGTTTCTGCTGTTGGAAACCGACGCTCCGGACCAACCCGACCAATTCCACCGCGGCCAGCGCAATGAACCCGCCAACCTGACGACGGTCGCACAGACCGTCGCCGATTTACGCGGTGTCAGCCTAGATGAGATTGCACTCGCAAGCAGTGGCAATGCGCGACGGCTGTTTGCGCTGCCGTGAAATTTAGCCCTGATGTTTGATGACTCATGAATCATGAATTCGCGCGATGATCGCGCAGGACATTGATCGTTCAGTGGTTTTTTCGAAGGAGCGGTGTAGTGGTTCATCCACCCGACTGAGGAAAAATCGCTGGACGATCAAGGGACAAGCGAGGGCGCGTGCAATGTATGAAATATCAGGGTTAGGGAACGGCTAATAACAAGCGTCGAATCAACTCCCCTACCGCCACAAACGCAAACGCGCCGGTCACATGGGTAGCGGCCCCTAAACCGCCGCCGCAGTCCAGTCTGCCCTCTTCTAGCGTGTCCGGCTTGGACAAACAAATCCCACCATCGCTGCTGGGATAGCGCACATTCTCCAAGGAATACACCGCTGGCACGCCGAAATAGCGCTTCGGTCCGCGTGGATACTTGAATTCGTCGCGCAGTTTTTTGCGAATCAAACTGAGTAATGAATCGTGCTCGGTACGCGATAAATCACGCACTCGAATTTGCGTAGGATCGGTGCGACCGCCAGCTGAGCCCGACACAATCAGCGGAATCTTTCGGCGTCGGCAATACACAATGGTTTCTACCTTTACGCGAAATGCATCGCAGGCATCCAGCACCGCGTCAAAACCGCCATCACCCAGACTGTCCAGAGTGGACGGCGTTAGAAAGCGCGCTTGCGGATCGACGATCAACGTCGGATCAATGGCGCGCAAGCGATCCGCCATCACCTCGACTTTGAGGCGCCCGTAATTGCCATGCAGCGCATGCAACTGGCGATTGCTGTTGGACAGACACACATCATCGCCATCAATCAGCGTCAGCTTGCCGATACCACTGCGCACCAGCGCTTCAGCCGCCCAGGAACCCACGCCACCGACACCAATAACCGCCACATGCGCACGACGCAGCCGCGCCAAACCGGCGAGACCATAAAGGCGGGCGATGCCCGCGTAGCGTGGATCTATGATCATTATGATGTTGGACGACGATGTAAGCGTGGATTGTCGCCTAGCGTTCGACGGTTTTGTTGGTGCAGCTGGTTTCCGAATTCAGCAATCTACCGGCCTGGCCGCGATAAGGGTTGTTAATGATCGTCGCGCGGTTGCGCTAAAACGTCAGTTGCAGTCTGGATTCCAGGATGTTCGGCTGCACTTGCGCGCTGCCGCGCTGACCGTCCACCCGCACATAGTTGAGCATCAGGCGTACGTGCTTGTTGATGTACCAATTTGCGCCTAGGGTCAGATTCCTAGTGTTGCCACCGAGCACGCTTTGATCGTCCAGATCAAGCATGCTGAGGCGCACCGCCAGCTCTAAAGCGCTGCCGTCTTCGCCTAAGTTCGGCGCCTCGATGACGCCATCTTTGTAAGCTCGGTGATCGCTACCGAGAAACCAACTCGCTTGCAGGTACCAGCCATCAAAACTCAGGTCGGCGCCGACGTTGCGGCGCAAATTCGTCCGCAGATACTCGCTTTGCACTGACCACGGCCCGCCGATCCACAGCGCTTCCAGACCCACCCGCGCAATGCGCTCAACGCCGGCGATCGTACGCGTATCAAAACGCGTGCTGGCGAAATTGCTCGCCTCGGCGCGCGAGCTAAAGCGCGCGCTATCACTGTCTGGGTTTTCATTGCTGGCGGCAGCGGCCAAGTGCAAAGCCTCGCCCGCGCGATTGCGCGGCGCCCAAACAAGGCGCCCGCCCCAACCCTGTCCGCGCTGCAAACCGGCTAGGTTGCCACGAAATGCACTCAAACTAGCGCGCCAAACCCCTGCGCCGTAGGTGTAATCGACACCCATGCGCCTGGCGATCGCAAAACTACCGGGCAGCCCCTGCTCCATAAACATCGTGCTGCGGTCGCTACTCAATTCATCTAGGTAAATCGGCTGTTTGAACTGGCCGACTCGAAACGCATGTTTCGCGTTCGGACGCCAACGCACAAAGGCGTCCGTCCAGACATTGTTAAACGCATCGAATTCCGCTTTGGCGTCCAACCCTGTCGGCGCCTTGACACTCAATGCCAATCGACTGCGACGCACCGCGCCATCGCTGCTCAGGCGATCTTCGTCGTCTAGCCGCAAGTGATCGTACTGGAAGTTGCCATTGACCGCCCATTGCCAGTCGCTGGCCGCCGCCGGCAGCGTCCATCCCCAAGCAAGCACGAAAGCCAAAATTTGACGCATAAATGACCATTTGGCGAATGAATGACGGCAATAATGTGACTTTATTATTACCGTTAGATGACATAAATGCTGCTGCGTTTCTTGCCACGAATCGTGCGCCGCCCGCAAAGGCGAGGAAAATCGGCGTCCTGTCGGCGCGCCGCCGGTCAGGCGCAACATGCGTGCCAGCTGTATGGGAGTCAAATTTGTGACAATGACAGTCCGCGTTGTCATATGACTGCAATGTTGAGATTACAGACTAGACTTATCTTCCTTTATTCGGGTGCTACGATGAAGCCTTTGCGACTTTCTCTATTGTCTGCGCTGATGGCAAGCTTGGCCGCATGCGGCTCGCAAGAGTCTGACACTTCGGCAACCGACGCGGCGAGCACCAAACCGACGCCCGCAACGCCGGCAACCGCCGCGCAGGTCATCCAACTTGACGGCTCTAGCACGGTTTATCCGATCAGCGAGGCGATCGCGGAAGAATTCCAAATTCAAAACCAGGGCACCTACAAAGTGACGGTAGGCGTTTCCGGCACTGGCGGCGGTATGAAGAAGTTTTGCCGCGGCGAATTGGACATCGCCAATGCGTCACGACCGATCCAAAAGACAGAAATGGCCGATTGCGCTGCCGCTGGCGTCACCTATTACGAACTGCCGGTCGCTTACGACGCGCTCACCGTGGTGGTCAACCCACAGAACGCTTTTTTGTCGACCATTACCATTGATCAGCTGAAGAAAATCTGGGCGCCCGAATCACAGGGCACAATTACCCGCTGGAACCAAATCGACCCGAGCTGGCCAGACGCCGAATTCAAGTTATACGGCGCGGGCTCAGATTCGGGTACCTTCGACTATTTCACTGAAGCGGTGGTCGGCAAGGCCAAATCCAGTCGCGGTGACTACACGGCTTCTGAGGATGACAACACGCTGGTGCAGGGCGTTGCCCAAGATTTACAGGCGCTTGGCTATTTTGGCTACGCCTATTACGCTGAAAATCAGGACAAACTCAAGGCCTTGTCCGTGTCGGCCAACGGCGCCGCGGGCGTATTGCCAAGCGAAGCCAGCGTGATTGATGGCAGTTACACGCCACTGGCAAGACCGATGTTTATCTACGTAAGCGCCAAGTCCGTTGCACGCGCCGAAGTACGTCAATTTCTTGACTTCTACTTTGCCAACGTCGCCGAACTAGCGCGCGAGGTGCGCTACGTTCCACTGCCTGCGGCGGCCTACGAGATAGTTAAGAAACATCTAGCCGAGGGCAAAATGGGCACCGTGTTTCACGGCGAGCCAGCCACCGCCATCACCATCGAAGAGTTGTTGAAGCGCGAAGCCAGCCTGTAATGCGCGCAGGTTAGACTTGATGGCTTCGACCGATTCGCGACGGAAGCAAAACGCATGGCAGACGCGCAAGCCCCCCCAGTGATAGCTGGGCGACTCGCCCATCGGCGCTCTCGACACCTGCGCGAGCGTTTTATCGAGGCGCTGCTGCTAGCGGCAGCGCTGGTCGCGGTGGCGACCACCTTGGGCATTGTCTTCATCTTGCTGAAGGAGTCGCTGAGCTTTTTCAGCCAGGTGTCCATCGTTGATTTTTTCACCGACAGCCAATGGACACCGCTGTTCTCAGACGCCCATTTTGGTATTTGGGTGCTGCTGTCGGGCACCCTGACTAGCTCAGCGATTGCCTTGTCGCTGGCGATTCCGCTGGGTACGGTGCTGGCGATTTATTTGTCGGAGTTTGCCAGCCCGCGCGTACGTGAAGTTGCCAAACCCACACTCGAACTGCTGGCCGGCATTCCGACCATCGTATTTGGCTATTTCGCGCTGTTTTTTGTGACGCCGATGCTGAAAACCTTTATCCCTGGTCTACCGGGTTTCAATTTGCTATCGGCAGGCTTAGTGATGGGTGTGATGATTGTGCCGTACATCTCGTCGATATCAGAAGATGCCATGCGCGCCGTGCCGATGTCGCTGCGCGAAGGGGCCTTCGCGATGGGTGCCACGCGTTTGCAGACGGCGCTGACCGTGGTCGTGCCTGCCGCTTTCTCTGGCTTGGCGGCGGCCTACATTTTGGGCATTTCACGCGCTGTTGGCGAAACAATGATCGTTGCAGTTGCCGCCGGCAATCAGCCCAACCTGACCTTTAATCCTATGGATCAGGCGGCCACGATTACCGCGTACATCGTACAAGTCGCCAAGGGCGATTTACCGCATGGCAGCGTTGGTTATCAGACCATTTTTGCTGCCGGACTCACCTTATTTGTCCTGACGCTGTGTTTTAACCTGCTGGGTTATTGGCTGCGCCGTCGTTATCGAGAGGTGTACTAATGGCCGTCGCCGCCGATTTACGGGTCACTATTGCGCGCGCCAAACGCCGCGATGTAATGTTTGTGGCATTGGGCGTGGCCGCATTGTTGTTTGCCGCCTGCACCTTTGTGGCTTTGTTCGTCGATATGATTAGCAGTGGCTGGACACGCTTGAATCCAGACTTTTTCACCGAATTTGGCTCACGTCGAGCTGAACGCGCTGGCATTCTGGCTGCCTGGGTGGGTTCTTTCGCGGTAATGATTGTGACCGCATTATTTGCGGTGCCGCTCGGCGTGGCTGCCGGCATTTATCTGGAAGAGTACGGCTCGCGTAATCGATTGACTGCGCTGATCGAGATCAATATCAATAACTTGGCTGGCGTCCCGTCCATTGTCTATGGATTATTGGCGCTAGGTTTATTTGTACACACTTTTGGATTAGGCGCCAGCGTGCTTACCGCCGGTCTTACGCTGTCTTTGTTGATCTTGCCAGTAGTGATCGTTGCCACCCGTGAAGCCATTCGGTCGATACCTGGTGCCGTTCGCGAAGCAGCCTACGCACTTGGGGCCACGCGCTGGCAGATGATCCAGCACCATGTTCTGCCTTATTCCATGCCGGGCATTTTAACGGGTGTCATTATCGGTTTATCGCGCGCCATCGGCGAAACCGCACCCATCATTACGATTGGCGCGGTTAGTTTCATCGCTTTTCTGCCGCCAGCACCGTTGACTAGCGACCCGCCGTTTCTTAGTTTCGATTGGTTGGCTTCGCCGTTTACCGCAATGCCCATTCAGATCTTTAACTGGACCTCGCGCCCGGAAGAGGCCTTTCAGGCGAATGCTTCTGCTGCAGCCCTGGTGTTGGTGGGGATGACGCTGCTGATGAACGCCATCGCGATCTGGCTGCGTTACCGGCTGCGCCGCAACCTTAATTGGTGAATAACAACATGAACGACGAGCCCAAACGGCCTGATCTAGCGACCCTGGCGAAAAAAGCCGAGGCTTGCGAGCTGAACTTTTTCTACGGCGCTAAACAGGCGCTCAATAAGATCAATTTGCCGATTTACGACAAGCGCGTCACCGCATTAATCGGACCAAGTGGTTGTGGTAAAAGCACCTTTTTACGTTGTTTCAACCGCATGCACGATCTTTACCCGGGCACGCGCTATGAGGGCGAAATTCGCTTTCATCCGGATAACGTCAATTTGCTCGCCAAAGAAGTCGATCCCATTGAAGTTCGCATGCGCTTAGCAATGGTCTTCCAGAAGCCCAATCCCTTTCCAAAGTCCATCTTTGAAAACGTTGCCTACGGTTTGCGAATCCGCGGCGAAAAGCGCCGTACGGTGCTGATGGATCGGGTTGAAGAAGCGCTAAAAAACGCTGCGCTCTGGAACGAAGTAAAAGATCGCCTGGACGAAATGGCAACCACCCTCTCGGGCGGCCAACAACAACGTTTATGCATCGCTCGCGCGCTCGCCTGCGATCCGGAATTATTGTTATTCGACGAGCCAACCAGCGCCCTGGATCCCATCGCGACTGCCAGTATCGAAGAATTAATCCATCAATTACGCGAAAAAGTGACGATCCTAATCGTCACCCACAATATGCAACAAGCCGCCCGCGTATCCGACTTCACCGCCTATATGTACTTAGGCGATCTCATCGAATTTGGCTGGACCGACGACGTATTTTTCCGACCGCAAAAGAAAAAGACCGAAGACTACATCACCGGGAGATTTGGGTGAGCAGGCGCGGCTTAGCCCGCATGCGGGCTGCGCCTGCGAACGCCCGGCGGCTACGCCGA
>CAZLSB010000021.1:3271-26242 GCA_964561825.1 uncultured Xanthomonas sp. | reverse complement strand
ATCGCATCCCAATCCGACGGCCAAAAGTCCAAGTTATTTCCTTACGAGCCCTTAGAACAATCCGATCGCAATGACCGAATCAAGCAACTCGGTCTTGCGCTCTGCGCTCAACGGTAGGTGCCAGCGCGCAATGTGTACTGGCATATGCGCAACCACGAATCCCGTCGACAGCGCCACTTCGCGCGCGCGACGGTCGCCGCAATGCCCGAAATAGGCTTCGCATTCGCCGTCGAGGCGACTCCAGCAGTGGCGCAGGATCATCGCCCAGATGCCGCCTTCGGCCTCGACCAATTGCAGTTCCTCCGCCGACATCCTGCGCAACGTGTCGCCGTTGCTGCAGGAACCGCCGGACAAGTAGACGCTGTTGAAGCGCAGCATGTGCGAGAAGCCGGCGACGTGCAGGGCGCCGGCGCTGTCCTTGTAGAAGGCGATGAAATGCCGCGGAATGTCCGGCGCGTCGCCGCCGAACTTACGGCGAAACAGGTCGTTGACGAAGAACGGGCCTTCGGCGACCTCAGTAATGGTGAGGAACGCGCGGCCGTCGGCAGTCTTCAGGGTGAACTCAGACATCAGTGCCTCGGAGGTAGCGGTCCAACAGGATTGAGAATTCCTCGGCGCTGCGCCAGTCGGTGCCGCACACTTGGCGCGGGATGCGCCAGCGGTCGGTTGGCCGCAATGGGTCGCCGGAGGTTACGAACGCGCCGACTATGCCGAGTTCCGCGCCACGTGCTGGCAGGAACTCGTCGACCAAGTAGGGATTTTCCTCGCCCCATGGATAGGCAAACAGCGTAGGCCGCCGGCCGCACCGCTGCTCAATGTAGTCACTGGCCTGGGCAATCTCGGCCATGGCGTCGGCCTCGGTGTCAATGTAGCGGAAGCTGCCGCGGCGGTTATCGCGCTGCACGCTGCGATCGAGGGACGGATGATTGTGATCCCAGCTGTGATTCTCAATGGTGATATACCCGCTGGCGGTAGCTTCCGTCCACCAGTCGTCGTGCCAGAGGTCAAGTGACAGGAAGTCCTTACGATCAAGTTCGGCGCGCGCTTGCGGACTGGCAATGACAAAGCTGGCAGCGACGCATTGCTGCCCGGTGCTCTCATGGTGTTCGCGCAGGATGCGCAGGAACGCGTCCTGGTGACCCCAGCTCGGATGCACAAAGTCGATCGCATCAAGGATCATGCCGTCGTCGAAGGTGATCGCCACGCGCGGCCGCTGCGCCAGCGGATCGCGGATGGCAGCCGCTGCATGCACTAGATCGACGTCGCGCGCGCGCAGCGTTGCCAGATCGGCACGCAGTGCGACATGGTCGTTCAAACCATAGTCATGCCCGCTGACATTGGTCGAGTGATAGCAGAGGACGAGGATTGGCTTGGACATGGTTTCGCGTGCATCGGGTCAAAAGTGCGCGGCTACTGGCGGCGCATGTATTGGTTAAACAAACCGGCGCCGTGCTGCATCAGGTCTTGTGCATCGACGTCGCCGTCGCCATCGCGTCAACTGAGGTTTCTAGGTTGAATGGCGCTTTGGGTTTGTTCTGGCGATACGCCAAGTTGTCCACCCATGCGTGCCATGGTGGTGGATCCAATTGTTGGAGCAGGGAGTCGAGTGGGCTCATGTTTGCGTCTTTTAAGTGTGACGTGGAAGTCGTTCAGGTTCGGGCGTTTGCCCCTCCCCCGATGGTTACTCGAAGCCGTTTGTGAAAATCATTGGCGTCGGGGCACACTGGTTTTGCCACAAACAAGCGACCCATTCTGGGTGATCGATGAACGGATTGCGATTGCCTTGGGTGTTCTGAATGACCTGATTGCGAATCACTTCCGCAGGGGTCACTGGGTCGGCAACATGCCATTGCAGCAGCACACTCAGCAGCCCCATATAGCCGACCGACGCATTGCCACCGGTGTTCTGAATGAGCGACGTAGTATCCGTCAGGATTAAGTCTGGCTCCGCCGCACCGGCGGCGCTGTGGGTTCCACCCTCATAACGAATGTCCATATAGAACATCGCGCGTGCCATATCGCCTTTGCGCTTGCCCCACACTTCGTAAAGCACGCCGTTGAACCAGTTTGAGTTTCCTGGGTAGGTTCCCGTTCCACCGCCTTGTCCATGATTAAGTAAGGTTGGGTCCTCAGTGCAACTCGCGCTGCAGGTGCCAAAATATTTGTTACCGCGATTGCTGTTGTAGGCGGTATCGGACAGATACAGCATGTGCGTATCGGTATAGGGATAGTTCAACGCATTCGCGGCTGCGCCGTCGTTGTTGTTGCCAAAGCCTAAAGAATTGGGCCAAGTATGTTCGCGGTTGTACACGCCCTGGCCGCCGCTGATCTTGGTGTACGACGTATTTTTGTAAACGTCGAGAATTTTGCTGGTGTCTAGCGGATCCTCGTCAGCCACGTTGAGTACGGACCAAGTGTTCGGCGTGCCGGCGGTATAGGCAACGCGCACGTGGTCATCAATGGTTTCATGCAAGGTGATCCGCAAGGTCGCGGCATTGCTGGCGTTGACATTGGCGTAATAGTCAGCAGCCGCCGCGGCGCTGGTGAAGGTCCACGAATAGTTGCTAGTCAGCGGATCGGGTGTGCCGTCCTGATCCAGCACCAGCGCCGCGGTCAAGGTGACCGTGCACAGTTCTAGCATGGCGAAATCGACGTCTGGATTGAGCGAGTAACTGCTGCCACTGCCGCTGACCACCGCCGGGTGCGCACCGGAGCTGGCGCAATTAATGGCGTACCAACTGCCGCTGACGCTGACTGCTTCACTGAAGTTAATGGTGATATTGCTGCCAATGGCCACGCCAGACACGCCAGTCGCAGGCACGGTGCTGAGCACGGTCGGCGGATCGTCGGCCTGCACGGTGAAGCTAAATACAAAGTTGGCTGCCATCGGATTGGCCACACCATCTTGATCAATCACCTGGGCGGCGGTAATGGTGCCGGTGCAGGTTTCACCGGGTGCCAGCACCGGCACCGGATCCAGGCTGCGGCTTGCGCCGCTGCCAGACTCGGCCACGCTCACGTTGCCACTGCTGGTGCAACTCAAACCAAACCAACCGGCGTTGGTGGTTACCGATTCGCTGAACTGCACGTTGATGTTGCTCACCGCAGCCACATTGCTCGCCAAGTTGGCTGGCGTGGTGCTGAGTACGGTGGGCAGATTGTCAGGCTGCACGGTAAAAGTGTAGACAAAGTTTGCCGCCATCGGATTCAGCGTCATACCGTCTTGGTCGATGACGCTAGCGGCCAAAATGGTGGCGGTGCATTGTTCGCCGAAGGCCAGATTGCTCACCGGATCGAGCGTGCGCGCCGCGCCGCTGCCCGTTTCGGCAACCGTTACCGGGCCGCTGCTCGTGCAGCTCAGCCCAAACCAGCCGACATTGGTGGTCACCGCCTCACTGAACTGCACGCTCAGGTTATTGCTAGGGCTGACGCCGGTGGCGTTGTTGCTGGGTACCGTGCTGGCGACCGTGGGTGGAATGTCCGCGCAACTGCCAGTGACTTGAATATCGTCGATACCGATCATGGCGTCGGTGTCGACCGCGTTGGTGGTCAACCAGCGAATCTGTACTTGAGCCTGATTTTCGAAACCGGCTGGCAAGATTGCCGCGCCTGGAATAGTGCCGCCGGTGTTTGCGACGGCCACGTAAGTACCATCCACGTTGGCGAAATTGCCAGCTTGACCGACACGCGCCTGCAAGACAAAGGGTTGGGCGGGGGTCAGCTCTGCGGTATCGATATCGCGCAAGTTGTAGGCGACATTGATATTGCTACAACCCGTGGTGTTCAAACGTAGCAATACAAAGGGTGCGTCCGCTGTGCCGCTGCCTTGAAAGGCGATGGTCGGATTGCCAGCAATTACAGCCCCACCTTCCACTTCGTAAACACCACCTGAGGCGGCGGCAGAAGGGTCAGCGTTATTGGCGACCACGTCTAAGGTGCCAGTGCCAAAACCCAGCACGGTGCGCGGATCAACCCCAGCGCTGGCAGTCAAGTTATCGCCCAGATGCCCCTCCAGACTGGGCACGCCGTTCCAGTTGTCATCGGCTGTGATCAAACCCGTATTGTTCCAGTTCTGGTTAAAGCTACCGTCGGCCAGAGAGTGGTAAATGGTATCGGCGCGCGCACCGCTAGCGGCAAGCGCGAGCGCACTGGCGAGTAACAATCGAGATAGGGACATAAGCTTCGCCAGCGCTAATCGGGGCGAGCATTCTAGACGCTTTCACTTTGCATTCATGTGTCGCATTGTGAAGGGGTGCGAGTCAAACTGATGCGGGCTGCCAAGCGACGTCATCGCGAGGCCTGCCCGGCGCTGACCGGACGCGATCAGAAGGGCTCATGGGCAGGCTGCGAGGAGAGAGGAGTAGCCTGCGGGAGCGAGCTTGCTCGCGATCCTTTGCTTTTTTGTGGGTTATCAGCGCCGCGCCCAAACGCGCTCCCACAAGAGCTTAAGTCGCAGCCTCGCCGCCCTGCCGCAGCCCTGACCAGCGGCTGGATCACCCCATCATTGCGACTCTGGCTTTCACCAACCACCAACCACTAACCAGCAACCTCCAACCACCACTAGTATCGCCGCCATGCCCAAACACGCCTTAATCAGTCTAGATGCCGTGATCGTGGCGGTCACTGACGATGCGCCGCGCGTGCTGGTGGTGACCGAGGCTGGCGTGGACGCACTGCCATCCGGGCCGCTCGATTTGGTGGACCACCCAACCTTGGAGCGCGGCATGCGCGCCTGGGTCACGCAGCAAACCGGTTTGGCACTCGGTTACGTGGAGCAGTTGTACACCTTTGGCGATCGTTTCCGCGATCCACGAGAAATGGCCGGTGGCCCGCGCGTCATCGCCGCCGCCTACTTGGCGCTGGTGCGCGAAGGCCGTCTGGCCGCCGGATATGAGGCGGCGTGGTCGGATTGGTATGCGTATTTGCCGTGGGAAGACGGGCGCCGTGGTCGCCCGGCCTTGCTGAACATGATTGCGCCGCTGTTGAACGCCTGGACCAACGCGCACCCGGAGCAGGCAGAGCGGGTGCGCCAGTTTTTTGGCCTGGATGGCTGGCCGTGGGATCCAGAGCGCAGTTTGGAACGCTACGAATTGCTCTGGGAGGCGGGTTTAGTTGCCGAAGCGCAGCGCGCCGGTCGGCCCGCCCCGTGCATCCCTGGTCGAGCGATGGCCGGCGATCATCGACGCATCTTGGCCACCGCGCTGGGGCGATTGCGCGGCAAACTAAAATACCGCCCGCTGGTCTTCGAGTTGCTGCCGGATCGCTTCACGCTGGGGCAGTTGCAACGGGTGGTAGAAGCGCTGGCCGGCCAGGGCTTGCATACGCAAAATTTCCGGCGCCTGGTCGCCAATGCCGGACTGGTGGAAGCGACCGGCGTGCACACCCACGGCAGCGTGGGTCGACCAGCCGAATTGTTCCGTTTCCGCCGCGAGATATTGTACGAGCGCGCAGCGCCGGGACTTGGTTTACCCAAGCTCAGCCGAGACGCCTGAACCCGCGCCGATCGTCATGGAGCAGGGTGCGAGCCAAACTGTTGTAGTCAGCCTTGATGTAGATCCAGAGCAACGCTCGAAGCAAGCAAAAAACCCTCAATGCAGGAAAAGCGTCAGCGCACAGCGCCGGCCCAGAGCGGGGCTTTTGGTGGGTTAGATCTGTGATCGAACGCTTCTCCCTCACAATTGAGGAAAAGCGTCTGCGCACAGCGCCGGCCTAGGGCCATGGATCACCGCACCAGTTTGACTCGCACCCCATGATTCTCCGTTCCCCACAGACTGCTAGACTGTCCCGCTTTGCTTGATGGACATCTGCCATGCGTCGTGTATTGATTGCCTTAGTCATCGCTAGCTGCGCCTCTTTTGCGGTCGCGCAGAGTCAGAGTTTTTCGTCTTTGGAAGAGCGCATGAGCGCCAAAGATTTTCGCGAATCCGGGCTAGACAAGCTGAGCGATGCGGAACTGCTGGCCTTGAATGCGTGGATTGAGCGCAATGTGCGCTTGGCTGACCCTGCCGTCGCGGCGGCCGTGGCTCAGGGGCGTGTGCCGGCGGCGGCGCCCGAGGTAGACCGCGTTGGCTTCGAAAATGCGCGCCGTGATGAATTTACCAGCAGCATAGTCGGCACCTTCAAAGGCTGGTTTGGAAAAACCAAGTTTGAGTTGGAGAACGGCCAGATTTGGCAGCAGGTCGAAGCAGATCGCTACCCGATGAATGTCGAAAATCCGCAGGTCACCATTACGCCGGGGACTTTTGGATCATGGCGGCTGAAAGTGGAAGGTCTCAACAAGACCACACTGATTAAGCGCATTAAGTGATCTGCAACAAACTTATATCTTGCCGAGGTTTACGCATGAAGTTGCGCTGGTATTTATTGAGCTGTGCGCTTGGTTTGTGCTTGGCACAACCGGCGTTTGCCGAATATGAATTGTCTTATGCACATGTGGACGAAATCGACGGCAAAACCACGCATGGTGCAGTGGGTTCTTGGGTACAGCCGATTGAACGTTGGCGCGAATCCGGCGTGTACAGTGAAGTTTTACTGGGCTCAATTATCGGCCGCGATGGTTTTCCGGGTCGTGACGATGAAACCGTCTTTTTTGCCGGTGCCGGTGTGCGCAAACATTTTGGTGGGTTTTTCATTGGTATTGGCGGGGTGGTTTTAGACCATACCAATAGTTTGTTGTCGAGCACCGGTCAGTTTGTGACTTCTTTGGGTTATGCGCGCGGTCATTTTGTGCTGGCATTCCGGCATATCTCCAATGGCAATACTTCTGGCAATAACGATGGCGAGAACCTGCTGTCACTCGGGTATCGCTGGTGAAAGTCCTGATCGTGGGCAATGGTGGGCGCGAGCACGCGCTGGCTTGGCGGATTCGTTTATCGCCTGAGGTGCGGGAAATCCTGATTGCGCCCGGCAATGCCGGTACCGCATTGGAGCCGGGCATGCGCAATGTGCCAATTGCAGCCATCGACATTGCGGGCTTGTTGCAATTGGCACAAGCTGAACGCGTCGATCTGACCGTGGTCGGCCCGGAAGCGCCGCTGTCATTGGGCATTGTTGATGCGTTCACGGCAGCGGGCTTGCGCTGTTTTGGCCCGACGCAGGCCGCGGCGCAATTGGAATCGTCCAAGGCGTTCTGCAAAGATTTCCTGCAACGTCACGCGATTCCCAGCGCCGATTACGCCGTGTTTACCGAGCTTGCGCCGGCCTTGGCCTATGTGCGCGGGCGTGGCGCGCCCATCGTGGTCAAGGCAGATGGCTTGGCGGCGGGTAAGGGCGTCGTCGTCGCGACGGACCTGGCGCAAGCCGAGGCCGCGCTACACGACATGCTGGGTGGCAGCTTGGGGGCCGCCGGCAGTCGCGTCGTCATCGAAGAATTTCTGGACGGCGAAGAGGCCAGTTACATCGTCATCGCTAGCGGCGATCAGTACATCGCGATGGCGACATCGCAAGACCACAAACGTCGGGACGACGGCGATCTTGGGCCCAACACCGGTGGCATGGGCGCCTATTCGCCCGCGCCGGTGGTCACCGATGAAATCGATGCCCTGGTGCGGCGCGCGATTATCGAACCGACCTTGGCGGGGATGCGCGCCGAGGGTGCGTCGTTTCGCGGATTTCTGTACGCCGGTTTGATGATTGATCGCCACGGCCAGGTCAAAGTGCTCGAATTCAACGTGCGCTTCGGTGACCCTGAAACCCAGCCGATCATGATGCGTTTGCAAAGTGATCTGGTCGAATTGATCGAAGCGGCACTGGATCATCGATTGGATCAGATGGATTGTCGCTGGGATCCACGGCCCGCCGTTGGCGTGGTTTTGGCGGCGGCGGGCTATCCCGCAGAGGTGCGCAAGGGTGACGCCATCAGCGGTTTGTCGGTCACCCAAATGCCAGAAGTGAAAGTCTTTCATGCCGCCACGCGGCTAATAGACGGCGCCGCCAGCACCGACGGTGGCCGCGTATTGACGGTCTGCGCACTGGGCAAGGATCTAACAACGGCGCGCCGCTACGCCTACCAACGCGTAGCCAGCATCAGCTGGCCCGGTATGTTTTTCCGACGCGATATTGGTGCGAAGGGATTGCTGCGCTGAGGCGATCAGCTATGTCATTGATTATTCATCGCGAGCGCTCTACCGAAATATTGGTCACCGCGCTGCGCCGAAAGTGCTTCCGGCGCACTCGCGATGAAAGTCCGACAGGCTGCTAGGATGATCGATTCTTGCGTTTTTTGTGACATCGTGAACGGTTTGGCCCAGGCTAGCGTGGTGTTTGAAGACGCGCTGACCATCGCCATAGTCGATTTGCGGCAATTCAACTCGGGCCACATTTTGGTCATCCCGCGCGCGCACCTGCACGATGTGCGCGAGCTCGATGAGGTCACTGGCGCCGCGCTGATGGCGACGGTCGTCAAGATCACCCGCGCAGTGAGTCGCGCGTTTCCAAACGAGGGTTTGAGCCTTTGGAGTTCCATAGGCCCAGCGGCCTTCCAAGAAGTGCCGCATTTGCACATTCACGTGCATCCGCGCCTGACAAACGATGGCTGCTTGCGCATTTATCCGCAGGAGCCGACGACACCTGATCGACAGCAACTACGCGATTATGCAGAGCGCGTGCGCCGCGAGCTATAGCGGAAGACGCGCGGGGCGGCACACGCTAAAGCTCGCCTGTATCCACCAACCACCCACCACGAACTAACCACCTCCCATGCCCTTCAACAGCATTGCAGAAATCCTAATCGACATTGCCGCTGGCCGTATGGTCGTGATCTTGGACGATGAAGATCGCGAGAACGAGGGCGATTTGATCATGGCGGCCTGTAAAGTGCGGCCTGAGGACATCAACTTCATGGCGCGTCAGGCGCGTGGTCTGATCTGTTTGGGATTGACGCGCGAGCGCTGTAAACGTCTAGGGATCGGGCCGATGGTGCCGCGCAATACGGCGCGCATGGGCACCAATTTCACTGTGTCGATTGAAGCGGCGCAGGGTGTAACCACCGGCATCTCCGCGTACGACCGCGCCCATACCATTCGCACCGCGGTAGCACCAGACGCCAGCGCCGACGATATCGTGCTGCCCGGCCATATTTTCCCGTTGATGGCGCAGCCTGGCGGCGTGCTGGCACGCGCTGGCCACACCGAAGCGGCAGTCGATCTCGCTTATCTGGCCGGCTTGGAACCGGCCGGTGTGCTGGTGGAAATCATGGGCGACGATGGTCATATGGCTAGGCGCCCGCAGTTAGAAATCTACGCGGCCGAGCACGGTTTGAAGATCGGTAGCATCGCTGATCTGATTCGCTATCGATTGGCGACCGAGAAAACCGTTGAACGACTGAGCGAGCAAGCGGTACGCACCGATCTGGGTGAATTTCGCCTGCTGGTCTACCGCGATGTGCTGGCCAAGGAATTGCACCACGCCTTGGTGTTTGGCAATCCAAGTGCAGAGGAGCCGGCTTTAATTCGCGTCCATACGCAGAATTTTTGGTCCGATGTGTTGAGCATTGAGCGGGCTGATTTTGGCCTGCCCCTGCGCCGCGCGATGGCCGCGATCGTGCAGGCCGGCGCTGGTGTGATCGTCATCATTGGGGACAAGGCAGACAACGATGCCGCGCTGGCACGCCTGCAAGGTGTGCAAGCCAGCGCCGATCAGGCACGGCCTTGGCGCATGACCGGCATCGGCGCACAGATACTCGCTGATCTTCACTTGCGTCGCTTGCGGGTGCTGGGCACGCCGCGCCGCTATGTGGGTTTGGTCGGTTATGGTTTGGAAGTGGTGGAATATGTGAGCAGCGCAACGACCGGCTGACACCGGCGCGGCCAGTGGCCGCCGCTATCGCAAAAAGTGCGCAATTGCGCGGTGCAACTCTAGCCTTGATTTCCGCCGCGTTTGGCCCCACCCATGAACCGTCGCCGCGCATAGCGGCGGCAAACATGGTTGCCCGGCTGCCTGAAAGCGAATCGGGTAGACTGCCCGCCCCGATTTCTCTTCTTGCGCCTCCCCCTCCGACATGCTCAATGCCCTTTTGACCCGGATTTTCGGTAGCCGTAACGATCGTTTGGTCCGCGGCATGCGTAAAACCGTCGCTCGTATTAACGAGCTCGAACCCAGTTTTCAGGCCTTGACTGACGCGGAACTGCGCGCCAAGACAGATGAATTTCGCCAGCGTCTGGCCGACGGACAAAGCGAAGATCAAATATTGCCCGAAGCCTTTGCAGCGGTGCGTGAAGCTGCGCGGCGCACTTTAGGGCTGCGTCACTACGACGTGCAGTTGATCGGCGGCATGGTGCTGCACCAAGGCAAGATTTCCGAGATGCGCACCGGCGAGGGCAAAACCCTGGTCGCCACCTTGCCGGTTTACTTGAATGCATTGCCGGGGAAGGGCGCGCATCTGGTCACCGTCAATGACTATCTCGCCAAACGCGACGCTGCTTGGATGAGCCCGGTTTACACGGCGCTAGGTATGAGTGTCGGTGTCATTGTGCCGGGCCAGAGTATGGAGTCGAAACGACAATCCTACGGCTGCGATATTACTTACGGCACGAATAACGAATACGGTTTCGACTATTTACGCTCGAATATGGCCTTTTCGCCAGCTGACCGATTACAACGTGCTTTGCATTACGCCATCGTCGACGAAGTCGACTCTATTCTGATCGACGAAGCGCGCACGCCACTGATTATTTCTGGTCCGGCTGACGAATCACCTGATTTATATATCAAGCTCAATCGAATCGCGCCGCTGCTGAAAAAGCAAAAAACCGAAGAAGACGAGGGCGACTTCTGGGTCGACGAAAAACAAAAACAAGTGCATTTGTCCGAACAGGGAATGCGCCATGTCGAGCAAATGTTGGCGCAAAATAGCGTCATCAAACCGGATGAAAGCCTGTACGACGTGCAGAATCTGGCCGTTGTTCACCACTTGAATGCGGCACTGCGCGCCATTCATTTATATCAACGCGATGTCGATTACATCGTGCGCGACGGCGAGGTGGTTATCGTCGACGAGTTTACCGGTCGCACACTGGTGGGTCGCCGTTGGTCAGACGGTTTACATCAGGCGGTCGAAGCCAAAGAAAGTGTGCCGATTCAGCGTGAAAATCAAACGCTGGCATCGATCACCTTCCAAAACTTTTACCGCATGTACAAAAAGCTGTCGGGCATGACCGGCACGGCCGATACCGAAGCCTACGAGTTCCAAAGCATCTACGGCCTGGAAGTGGTGGTGATTCCCACCCATCGGCCGATGATTCGCAAAGACGCCACGGATCTGGTCTTTCTCACCCGCACCGATAAGTTCCTGGCCATCATTGAGGATATTCGCGAGCGCCGCGCCAACTTGCAGCCGGTGCTGGTGGGTACCACCTCAATCGAAACCTCGGAACTGCTGGCTGGCCTGCTGAAAAAAGAAGGCATCTCACACGAGGTGCTGAACGCCAAACAGCATGAACGCGAGGCCCATATCGTCGCTCAAGCCGGTCGCCCGGGCGCCGTGACCATCGCCACCAATATGGCCGGTCGCGGTACCGATATCGTACTCGGCGGCAGCTTGGATGCCGAGCTGAATGGACTGGGTCCGGACGCCACCGATGCCCAGAAAGAGGCCGTGCGCAACGAGTGGATGGTGCGCCACGAGGAAGTGCTCAAATCGGGCGGACTGCACATCGTCGGCACCGAGCGGCACGAATCCCGGCGCATCGACAACCAATTACGTGGCCGCTCCGGCCGCCAGGGCGATCCAGGCTCAAGCCGCTTTTATCTAGCATTCGAAGACAGTTTGATGCGCATTTTTGCGTCCGAGCGCCTAGCCTCGTTAATGCAGCGCTTAGGCATGAAAGAAGGCGAATCCATCGAACATCCGCTGGTCAATCGCGCCATCGAAAACGCGCAGCGCAAAGTCGAAGCGCATAACTTCGATATTCGCAAGCACTTGCTGGATTTTGACGACGTTGCCAATGACCAGCGGAAAGTCATTTACGAACAACGCAACGAAGTGATGGACGCCAGCGATGTCCAAGAAACTTTGGTATCGGTCCGTCAGGACGTGGTGCGCAGCATGGCGCGCCCACACGTGCCGGAAGAATCCATTGACGAACAATGGGATCTCGACGGTTTAAAGCGGAGCTTTTCAGACGATTTGGGCGTTGACGTGGAACCGCGCGAATGGGTTAAAGACAATCCGGATCTTAATGCCGATGGCTTGGTTGATAAGGTCACCGAAGCGGTAGACCGTCATTTCCGCGAGCGCGAGACCTTGATGGGTTCGGAAGTCATGCGAATGGCGGAGAAAGCCATATTACTGAATGTGCTGGACAGCCAATGGAAGGATCACTTATCGCGAATGGATTATTTGCGGCAAGGCATCCACTTGCGGGGATACGCGCAAAAGCAACCCAAACAAGAGTTTAAGCGTGAAGCTTTCGAGTTATTCCAGCAACTGCTGGAACGCGTGAAGAGTGAAGCCGTGCGGATGCTGGCGCGGGTGCGCGTGCGCAGTGAGAATGATATTGAAGAAGCCGACCAAAAGCGGCGCTTGCAAGCTAAACCGATGCAATTTCAGCACGCCGATACCGGCTCGCTGGGTGTGGATGACGAAGCGCAGCAGGCGCAAGGCCTGGCCCCATCCGGCTGGGACGCTGCGGCCGAGAGCGGCGCGCAGACGGTGCGCGGTGTCGCGAAGGTGGGACGTAATGATCCATGCCCCTGTGGTTCGGGCAAAAAGTACAAAACCTGCCACGGCAAATTGGACTAAAAGCTCGTTAGGCTTGCAGTGCATCCGTCGTGGCTTTGACGAGTATCCAGCGCGCCCTGCCGGTCGTCGCTGGAATACTCAAAAATGGCGTCGGTCAGATATTGCTGGCGCAGAGAGCCGGGGTAAGCGAAGGCGGCAAGTGGGAGTTCGCCGGTGGCAAAATCCAGCCTGGGGAAGCCGCCCGCGCAGCACTGGCGCGTGAGCTCAACGAAGAACTGGGCATTCACATTGGTGCGGCGCAGCTGTTGACCTGCGTACGCTGGCGCGGGGCGCCACGCGCACTCAACCTGCATGCGTACGAAATTCTCGACTGGCAAGGGGAGCCCACGGCGCACGAACATCGCGCCTTGCAATGGGTGGCGCCAACGCAGCTCATTCACTATGCAATGCCCGCGCCCGATCGCCCAATTAGGGCTCGGCTTGCGTTGCCACCGCATTATTTGATTACGCCTGAGCCTCTTAGCGACGCTAGCACCTTCCTTGACGATCTCTCGCTGGCTTTGGCCAATCCTTTGATCGGCATCGTCAGCTTGCGCGCCAAATCGCTGTCGGCCGCTGCGCTGGCTAATCTTGCAGCGCGTTTCCTGGCACGCGCGCGCGCGCAGCGCCCGGACCTCATCCTACTGATGCATGGCGAGATCGAACTGGCCCGCCAACTGGGATTCGACGGCGTGCACTTGTCGGCGACGCAGGTGACCTGTCTGCCGCAACGTCCACTCGGGGAATCCTCGTGGGTGTTTGCATCCTGCCATTCCCAGGTCGAACTGCGTGCGGCGCAGGCACTGGGCGCGGACGCCGCGACGCTATCGCCAATCAAAACGACGCTATCGCATCCGGGCCAACGCCCGCTCGGTGATCAAGCGCTGTCGCGCGCCTCAAAAGGCAGTTTTCTGCCCATTTACGCCTTGGGTGGCATGTTGCCGACCGATCTGGCGACAGTACGCGCGGCGGGTGCGCACGGAATCGCCGCGATTCGCGGCTGGTGGCCCGCAGATTAGACTTAATCGGGTTGAACCTGTTGAACCATCGCGCGATAACGCCGATCCGCGCTGCGCGTTTGCGCCTGCAAATCGGCCACGCTGCCGCTATTGCGAATCACATCGTCGGCGATTGTCAGTCGGCTGCCCCGATCCGCTTGTGCGGTCATCATGGCGCTGGCCAAGTCAACGCTGACGTCATCACGTTGCATAAGTAAACGCAGCTGTTGCTGGTGAGGAATATCGACTACCAAGATCCGGTCGACCCAGTCGTATTGGCGCCCAGATTCCACTAACAAGGGAACCACCAGCACTACGTAATCACCTTGCGCACTTTCGACCTGCTTGCGCGCCTGCGCACGAATACGCGGGTGCAAAATCGCTTCTAGCCGTCCCTTTGCATCGGCGTCTGAGAACACGCGTTCACGCAAACCACGCCGATCAAGGCTGCCGTCGGCTAGGCAAACCGAAGCACCAAATACCGCGATCAACTCAGTCAGTGCTGCGCTACCGGGCAACACCACTTGCCGTGCGATCACGTCGGTGTCGACAATGCTGGCGCCAAGTTCGGTGAAAGTCGCCGAAACGGTGGATTTACCGGAAGCAATGCCGCCCGTTAGTCCGATGATGAGTGGTTTAGCCATAGCTAGACCACAAACTGTGGCAGCCACTCATTCAATTGCGGCACAATAATCATGTAAATGAATCCCGCTACCGCAATAAAGGGCCCGAACGGCATGGGGATTTGCGAATCGCGTCCGCGCAACACCATTAATGAGATGCCAAACAGCGCGCCACTGACCGAGGACATCAGAATAATCGGCAAAATGGCGCTCGGGCCAAACCAAGCGCCCAAAGCCGCCATGAGCTTAAAATCGCCATAGCCCAAACCATCTTTACCGGTTACTAATTTGAATATCCAGAACACCGACCACAAACATAAGTAGGCGCTACTCGCCCCGACAATGGCTTGGCCGGGCGGAGGCATAAATGGCAGCAGGCTCAGCAACAAACCAGCCCAAAGCAATGGCAAGGTTAACCCGTCAGGCAGCAACTGGGTGCGCAAATCGATGCCGGCGAGCGCGATCAGCGTCCAAGTCAATCCAATTGCGGCGAGCGCATCGGCGCTGACACCAAATCGCCAAACGCACAGAGCGGTGGCAACCGCAGTTGCCAGTTCGACCAATGGATATTGCATCGAGATTGGGTTACCGCAAGCCCGACAACGGCCGCGCAGCAGCGCATAACTGAGCACTGGGATATTGTCGTACGCTTTAATTTGCACGCCACATTTCGGGCAACACGAGCGTTCCACCATCAATCCTGGTGGCGCCGGGCCGATATCGATCGCTTGGTCTTCGAGAATATCCAGCGCTTCGCGCCGCCAGCCATACTCCAACATGGGCGGCAGCCGCAGAATCACAACATTCAAGAAACTACCGACGATCAGACCCAGTATCCCAGCCGCCGCAATGGCGACGGCCGGGAATAGGACTAGCAAATCCAGCACTTCGTTCAGACCACCGCCGCCAGTTTGAAGATCGGCAGATACATACCAATAACCATGCCACCAACCAGCGTACCGATGACCACCATGATTAACGGTTCAAGCAGGCTGGATAGCGCGTCCACCGAGTTGTTGACTTCCGTCTCGTAGAATTCCGCCGCTTTGATCAACATGGTGTCCAAAGCACCGGATTCTTCACCGATAGCGGTCATCTGCACGACCATGAGCGGAAAAATTCCAACTTGTTTCATGGCTAAGTTGAGCTGATGGCCAACTGCCACATCTTCTTTGATGCGTGCTACTGCTTCGTCGTAAATGATGTTGCCGGTCGCACCAGAGACCGTTTCCAACGCTTCGACCAGCGGCACACCCGCCTTGAAGGTGATGGCTAGCGTGCGTGCGAAACGCGCCACCGCGGAATTGTGCAAAATCATGCCGATAATGGGCAGACGCAACATGAAGCGATCAATCAAACGAGCGAACGTGCGGGATCGACGTAGCGCGGTCACAAAAGCGAAGCCGGCACCGACCGTGACCAATAAAATAAACCACCAATACGAAATCATGAACTTCGAAGCATCCACGATCATGCGCGTAAAGGCTGGCAAATCGGCGCCAAAGCCTTTGAAGGTCGCCTCAAATTGCGGTACTACGTAAATTAAAATCACCGATGACACCACCAGCGCCACTGCAATCACGGACGCTGGATAGAACAGAGCCTTTTTGATCTTACCCTTCAGAGCTTCGATGTTCTCTTTGTAATTGGCAACGGTTTCCAACACGATATCCAGCACACCCGCTGATTCACCTGCACGCACCAAGTTGACGTACAGCTCATCGAAGTATGCGGGATGTTTACCGAGCGATTCCGATAATGAAGAGCCACCCTCAATATCGGTTTTAACCGCTGTGAGCATGTCTTTCAGCCGCGGATTATCTTGACCGCCAGCGATCATTTCAAAGCTCTGCACCAAAGGCACACCCGCTTTCATCATCGTTGCCAGCTGACGGCTAACCACCGCGATATTCTGGGGTGTAATAGCCGAACCTGTTTTACCAAAAATGGAAGCGCGTTTTTGCGCGACTTTGGTGGCGTTGATGCCTTGCTTGCGCAGGTGCGCTTTAACCAAATTGGCACTTTTGCCTAACTCTTCACCTTTGAGCTTATGGCCACGTTTGTCCGTGCCCACCCAGGTGAAGGTCTGTAATTCGCCAATACCGCGATTTGCGGGTGCTTTGGCGCGAGCTGTCGCGGTTGCCATGGTCGTCAATCCTTGGTGACGCGGTTCATTTCAGCGAGCGAGATCATACCAGCCCTAGCCTTCATCAATGCCGATCTGCGCAAATCGGGAATGCCCGACAGCTGCGCTGCTTCACCAATCTGCAAGGCGTTACCGCCACCCAGCACGATACGGGAGATATGCTCAGACAAGGGCATCACTTGGTAGATGCCGGTTCGACCCTTGTAACCTTCATTGCAGCCGCCGCAACCGACCGGCTCAAATAATTGCATGGTGGCGATGTCTTCGTCTGTGAACCCTTCGGCGATAAGCGCATGACGCGGCAGCGACATGGGTCGTTTGCAATCGTGCAGCCGGCGCGCGAGGCGCTGGGCAATCACCAAGGTCACTGACGACGTGATGTTGTAGGGCGCGATGCCCATGTTCATCAAGCGGGAAATGGTTTGCGGCGCATCGTTGGTATGTAGCGTGGACAGCACCATATGGCCGGTTTGTGCGGCTTTGATGGCGATTTCCGCGGTTTCCAAATCGCGAATCTCGCCGACCATGATGATGTCGGGATCTTGCCGCAAGAAAGAACGCAAGGCAGCGGCAAAGGTCATGCCCGCCTTGATATTCATTTGCACCTGATTGATGCCAGATACGCGAATTTCCACCGGGTCTTCAGCCGTTGAGATATTGCGCTCATCGGTGTTCAGAATATTGAGCGCGGTATACAAAGACACGGTCTTGCCGCTGCCGGTCGGTCCGGTCACCAGCACCATGCCATAGGGTCTGCCGATAGCATCAAGGAACAGGCGTTTTTGGTCTTCTTCGTAACCGAGTTTGTCGATACCGAGCTTAGCTGCGGAGCCATCGAGAATACGCAACACGACTTTTTCGCCGAACAAAGTCGGGCAGGTGCTGACCCGAAAGTCGACAGCTTTGGTTTTTGACAGATTGAGCTTGATTCGACCGTCCTGCGGTACGCGCTTTTCGGCGATGTCCAGTGACGACATCACTTTCAGGCGCGCCGCCATTCGGGCGCTGAGTTTTACCGGCGCCGAGGCCACTTGTTTAAGGATGCCGTCCATCCGAAAGCGCACCCGGTAATTGTGCTCGTACGGCTCAAAGTGAATGTCCGACGCGCCGCGTTTGATCGCATCGACCAGCACTTTGTTGATGAAACGCACCACCGGCGTATCGTCCGTGCCCTGCACATCCACGCCAGACGCCGACGATGCGCCCTCCATATCGTCGTCGCCACTTTGAACATCCAGGTTCTCCAGACCTTCCGAATCCTCCATGCCCTCGGTGATGGTGTCGCCCTGCGCCAGCGCTTGTTCGATCAGCCGGGTCAGCGTGTTGTCATCAACGATGATCGGTTCGACCAGCATTTTGGACTGAAACTTGATCTCTTCGAGGGCGCGATCGTTGGTGGGATCAGCGATGCCGATGAACATGCGATTGCCGCGTTTGTAGAGCGGTACCGCGCGGTGTTTTTCCATCAGCGCAGGTTCGATCGCCTTGATCGGAGCCTGTTTCAAATCGATGGCGGATGCATCGAACAGCGGGACGCCAAATTCCTGGCTGGCCGCGGCGGCGGTTGCGCGTGGATCGGCAAGTCCATTTTCGATTAGATAGGCAATCAGCGAAACGCGCTGCTTGGACGAGGCCTCGGACGCTTTTCGAGCATCCGATTCCGACAACGCGCCCTCCGAAACCAAGCGGCGCGCTACGCCGGATAGTCCCGTGAGCGTTGTAGATTGAACATTGCTCGCCATTCGCCCAAACCTGAAGAGACTTCTGCGGAATGTAGCCTAAGCCTTCGAACTACGGAAGTAGTTTGCTGAAGCTAGCACCTACAGAATGATGGAATGTGAGGGCAGGAGCCCTGATGTTTCATCAATTGCACCCGATCACTTAGCCTGCAGTTGCCGCTCTAGCCAACTGACGATCGCGGTAAAGACGTGTTTGCGGGTCGCCTGACCTGCCAGCCCATGTTTGCCGCCTGGATAGGTCATCAGGTCGAATGGCGTTCCGCGCTGTTGCAGTTCTGCCATCAGGCGCGTGGAATGGGTAAACAGCACGTTGTCATCGGCCATGCCGTGGATCAGATAGAGCGGGCTGCGCAGACCGGCGAGGTGCGCGAAAACCGCGCTCTGCTCGTAGGCAGCTGGATACTTCTGCGGGTCGTCCATATAACGTTCGGTGTAATGGGTGTCGTATAAACGCCATTCGCTAACCGGTGCGACCGCCACGCCTGCTGCCACTTGGTTGGAATGTTTAGCGAGCAGCATCAAAGACATGTAACCGCCATAACTCCAGCCAAATACGCCGATGCGTTTGGCATCCACAAAGCTCTGTTGCGCCAGCCAACGAATGCCGACCATTTGGTCGTCTACTTCCGGACCGCCCATCGCCCGGTGGATAGGTGACTCAAACTCCACACCACGCCGATCACTGCCACGATTGTCCAACGAATAAACAATAAAACCACGCTGCGCTAGCACTTGGTCAAACAATCCCCAGCGTTCATCCCAGCGACGCTGCACATATTGCACATGCGGACCGCCATACACCCGCACCACCACCGGATAGCGTTTGCCTTCGACAAAACCCAGCGGTTTGATCAACCGATAGTGCATCGTTTGGCCATCGGATGCTTGCAGGGTGCCAAATTCTGGGCTGCGGTGGGCGTCTAGATAGCGATAGTAGGGATGATCTTCATCCACCGTATTGGCCTGCAGAATGGCCAGTTCCTTACCGGCGGCGTCAAATAAGCGTACCTGCGGCGGCGTATTTTCGTTTGAAAAGGTGTCGACAAACACCCGTGCATCGTCGCTGAAAACGGCGTCGTGCCAACCGCTGTAGAGCGTCACTTGGGTGGGCGAATTGGGCGTTTTGGTATCCAGTGACATGACATAAACGTGGCGCTCGCGTGGATCGTCCGCGTTGCCGCTAAAATAAATACGCCGCCGTTTGGCGTCCAGCGCCAAAACATCATCAACCACCCATGGCCCCTGGGTGATTGGCCGGATCAAGCTGCCATCGATTGCACGTAATTCCAAATGCGCATGGCCGCTGCTTTCGCTCGACCAAATGAAACTCTTCGAGTCGGGCAAGACGCGCAAAGCGTTGTGCAAATTCACCCAGGTCTTACTTTTTTCACGATGAATCAGCGAACTCTTGCCGGATGTGGCATCGGCGAGCAGCAGATCAAGCTGGCGCTGATCACGGCTTTGCCGCTGCACTATCAACGCGGCGGCGTTGGGTAACCAGTTCACCCGCGCCAGATAGATGTCTGCATCAGCGCCAAGATCGATTTCAATATCGTCCGGCGCTTTAATCCTGTGTAAAAAAAGCCGCACCTCCGCATTGGCTTTGCCGGCGGCCGGATAACGCTGCTCGATCACTTCGGTGCGGTCGGCGTAAATTTCGAAGCGCTTCTCGATGGCAACAGGTGCCTCATCGACCCGCGCATAGGCCACCGCGCTATCGTCGGGTGCCCACCAATAACCGGTGAGCCTATCCATTTCTTCCTGCGCGACAAATTCGGCCATGCCATAACTCACCGTCGCTTGCGCCTTGGGGCTCAGGGCTAGTTCTTTGCCCGTGCTAATTTCAATGGCCACCAAACTGCGATCGCGCACAAAACTGACATAGCGACCTTGCGGCGAAAACTTCGGGTCGGTAGCAAAACCGTCCGTGGCGCGAGTTAACTCGCGCACCGCTTCGTCAGGTTTGGCGCCGATGCGATAGACAAATAATGAGCCGGCAATCGGGAATAACAGCTGTTTACCGTCCGCCGACCATTGATACTCAACAATTCCCGACGTGCCGGCGATACGCAGACGTTCACGGCGCGCCTTTTCTTCATCTGACAATTGTTCATCGCCACCGCCACCCAAACTGGCCGAGTCGACTAACATGCGCGTTTGGCCGCTGGGCACGTGGTATTCCCACAAATCAAACACTGTTTGGTCGTCATCTTTACCGCGCAAAAAACTGACCCGCTGGCCGTCCGGCGCGAGCTTGAGCGAGCGTGGTGCAGTTCCAGACAAGGCAGGATCCTCAACGAGGCGGTCAATGGTCAGCGTTTCAGTGGCATGCACGGCACAGGCGCCAAGGGAGAACAACAAGATAAGCAGAATACGCACGGGCGTAGCTCCGGCGGTGGGAAGCGGATTGTAGGGAATGGCGTTGCTGCTGTGCAAAGTCAAAGTCGCAGGTGACCTGGAAGCGCAAAGCCAAAAGAGCCGACTACAAGTCCGCGATCCAGATAGCCTGTAGAGCGCCGAATAGCCCCTGAAACGCCGAGTTGCACTCGGCATGCTCCTGCACCGGAAGTGCGTAAAACCAAAAGCGTCAGATAGCCCGCTGGAACGCCCGCCTATCCGACGTGCCGCGATGTTAGGCTGCGTTTTCTCCTGCTGGATCAACCACTGTATGTCCTACCCATGAGCGTGCGTATTTTAGGGATTGATCCGGGTTCGCGACGCACCGGTTTAGGCTTGATCTCCACGCAACGCGGTCAGCTGCGCCATGTGCACCACGCCGTGGTGCAAACCTCGGACGAAAGCTTCCCGTTGCGCTTGAAGGACATTTTTGACGGTGTGAGCGCGGCGATTGCCGAGTTCAAACCCGATGAAGCGGCCGTGGAGACGGTGTTTTTGTCGAAGAATCCGCAATCGGCATTGAAACTCGGTCAGGCCCGCGGCGCGGCGATTTGTGCGTGCGTGAACGCCGGATTGCCGGTCAGCGAATATGCGCCGCGTCACATCAAGAACTCGGTGGTGGGTAACGGCGGCGCCGATAAGTCCCAAGTGCAATACATGGTCGGCATTTTGTTGACGCTGCAAGGCCAATTGCAGGCAGACGCGGCCGACGCACTGGCGGTTGCGATCGCCCACGCCCACATGCGCGAGGCCGCCGGCCGTTTGGGCTTGCCGGCGAAGTTGTTTCGTTAGGCGGGTCGGCTGCGCAAACTGGCGGGGCGCGGTTCGATAGTCGACAATTGCGGCATCAACGGCCAACGGATTAGACATGACTGAAGTTGCAGGGGCGCGGTTTTGTCTTTACAGCGCTGACGATCTGGAACAGGTGATCGCGCGCATGGCGCGTCAAAGCTTGGCTTTGCTTGATCCTACACAGCGCCCGGTGGTGGTTGGCGTGTTACGCCGTGGCGCGCCGCTAGCGGATCGATTGGTGGCGGCGATGGCCGCTTTACAGCCTGGTTTTGTCGTGGACCGGCTGGATCTCAAGGTCAAACGCTATTCCGACGATTTACACTTGCTGCATCCAGAGACCCGATTGGACGCGCCTGCTGCTGACTCACCGAGCGTCAAAGACCGCCAGGTGCTGGTCATCGACGATGTCTTGTATCAGGGTTATTCGTTGTTCCGCGTGTTTGAATTTCTACGCGCACAAGGGGCCAGCTCCATACGAGCGGCCGCCCTGGCCGACCGCTGTGTTGCGCAGTTGCCGATCCACGCCGATGTCGTCGGTGTTTATTTGCAGATCGCCGCTCGCGATGTCATCGAATGCAGCGTGCCGCCGTATGAGGCCGTGTTTGCGATCGATGTGTTGCGGCCGGATTGAGACTGGCGCGAATTCATGAAACATGCGGGCCAGTGCGAATTGATCAAACATTCGGGCTAGAAATAGCCAAGTCTGAGTGTTAGCGTCGAATATCTGAATTTGATTGATATCCGGTTCCTCGCGCTATGAACGCTGCCGATTCCGCTCATTCGCTGGCGCCTGATATTGCGCTGCTGGCGCCGGCGTCCTTCACGATTAAATCGACCGCGCAGGCGCTCGCGGGCACCGAGAAAGATACCTGTGTGCTGCTGTCGATATTGCTAAAAGCGAGTCCGGCCGGCGCCGTTGCTGCTGATCGACTGGCGGAATCGGCGCTTGGGCTATTGCAGAAAAAATACCCGGCTATTGATCGCAGCGCTGCGGCGCAGCCGGTGAGCGGGCGCGGCTGGTCTGGACGCACGCAACTATTGCAAGCAGGCAGAGAAACGCCGCTGCAAATCGTGCTCACCACGTTGATTAGTCCCGATCCGATCAATCCAGCGCAACAGCGCAACCTCATTATGTTGCTCGAGGTGCCGCAAGCGCAGTTCGCGTCAGAAAGCGATTTCTACAGCGGTTTCGCGGCGCAACGCTTGCTGATTGGCAATCCGGATCCGCCGCCTACTGAATCTCTGGTGTTTGAACTGGCGGCCATTGAGACCGCTGATCAGGCGGCTGCGGTTGTTGTGCAAACAGCGCCTAGCGCCAGCAAAGCGGCGCCTGTGCCGGTGTTTTCGTCGACATTTGAACTGGTGCCCATCGAAGCGGCTGAGCAACCAGTAGCCATTGATAGTGCGGCTCTAACATTGCTTGCAGCGCAGGCTAAGGAAGAAACATCGCCGCCTGCGCGCGAGCCGATTTTGACCACTAACTTTGAGCTGGTACCGCTCGAAGTATCCGAGCCCCCGGCTGAGCAGGCGGCGGCAGCAAGGCCTAGCGCGGCGGCGG
>CAZLSB010000021.1:0-3261 GCA_964561825.1 uncultured Xanthomonas sp. | reverse complement strand
GAGCCCAGCAGCCGCGCGCAGCGCTGCCGCGGCAACGTCGCGCAGCGCCGCGCCGCGTGCAACTGCTGGCCCCACCGAGCCCGCCGAGCAGGACGCCAGCGCAGATCGTCGCGCTGTGCCGAACGCCGAGCGCGTGCCTGAAACACTCAGCGGGCACGACAGGTTGGCGATGGCGGCGCGTGGACAAAAGGTGTTGGCGTATAGCATCGCGCTCAGTTTGATCGCGCGCCTCATCGGCAATGTGCCCGATATGCCGGTGTTGCTGGCGTACGCCATTTCGGCGGCGGTGCTGTTTTACGCGATCAGCGGTGTACTGAAGATTTGTAGTGGCTTTGCCTACACGATGAACCGCAAGCTAGTGCTGATGTTCTGCTCCAGCGTGCCGCTGATCGGCATCATTTGTTGGATCTACCTCAGCATCAAAATCACCCGACGTTTACGCGCGGCAGGTTTTGAAGTGGGTTTGTTCGGAGTGAAATCATGATCGAGTGGTTGCCGATCCTGATCTTTCCGCTCTGTGGCCTTGTGGCCGTTGTGGTGATTACCTTGGTGCAGCGTGGCCGAGAACTGGACGATCAGGGTCTGCTGATCTCCTTTGCGGTGGTTTTCTCGCTGGCCCTGCTGGGGTGTTTTGGCCTGCTACGCACCCAATGGGTGCAGGAGAAACTAGATCCCGCGCTTAAACAGGCGACCGATCTGCACGCCCACCCGGCTTTTATCGCGCTAGAAACCTATTACCCCAATGATGTGCAGTCGCCGCGTGACGCAATCCTGGCCGACTTGGCAGCCGGTGCTAGCGTAACCCAGGCTTTGCAAAAGGCCAGACCGAAGCTGGCAAAACTTGGTCGCGATCGCCTCGGTTTTGCTAGCGAACAAGCGCGTATTGGCTGGGGACAAGCGGAGCTGCAAGCCTTGCGTGAGCTAAAAGTGCGCGATGTGAACGACTGCGCCGCGCTGGCCGGCAGTCAGGGTGATTACAGTGGTTTTAGCGTGTTAGGCAGCGGACTCAGTGCGGAAAATCACCAGCTATTTGAGGCCGCATTTGTACAAGTGTTGACGACTGCAGACGCCGGCATGCGCCGCGAATTGCCACCCCCTAGCCAGAATCTCGAGCTTGGCCAGGTGCAAGCCCGTTATGTTGAGTTGCGCGCGCCGCTGGCGCAGCGTTATGGGGAAGAAGTGATCAATTATCTGGAGCGGCGCCGTTTCGAGATTGTTGCGCCGTACACCAATGCGCAGGTGCTTTGCGATTTTCGTACCGCGCAGTTGGAAACCATCCTTAAAGAACCACCCGCAATGGCGGCACGATTGCTGGATTCCGCGATGCGCTGATCGCGTCGTTTCGACTTGGAGTGATCGATGACCGCTATGACTCACTACGGCGTATTGGGAGTGCTGCAAGTCCCGATTGCCCTGGGTCTGCTGCGCTTGTCTACCGAAGGCCGTCCAGCGCAGACAGCAGCAATCGACGTTATCCACTGTGCTTTAGATGGCGGCGTGCGGGTTCTGGATACCGCTGATTCCTATGCGCTAAGCGACGCGGATTTGCATTACGGCGAAGTGCTGGCGCGCGAGGCAATCAAAGCCTGGCATGGCCCGCGAGAAGACATTCGAGTCATCACCAAGGCTGGCATGGCCAGACCCAAAGGTCGATGGCTGCCCAATGCGCGTCCTGAACACCTGCGCAAAGCGGTCGACGGTAGTTTGTTGGCTTTGGGTGTCGAGCAGATCTTCATGCTGTTGTTACATGGCAACGATCCTTCCTGCCCCTTTGAAGACAGTTTGGCGACGCTGGCACAGTTGCAGCAGGCCGGCAAAATTCTGCACCTCGGCCTGTGCAATGTGGATATCGCCGAGATTCGTCAAGCGCAACGCCATTTTGTGGTCACGGCGATCCAAAACGAGTTAAGCGTGATCAATCGCAAAAGTGCCGCCGACGGCACGCTGGAATTGGCCCGTCAACTTGCCGTGCCCTTTCTGGCGCATCGCCCGCTCGGCGGACACGCTAAGGTGGATACGCTAGAGAAAAATCGCGCGATGAAACCGATTGCGCTGCGCCATCAGGTGACGCCGCATCAGGCGGCGCTGGCGACCTTGCTGGATGCCGGCCCGCCGCTCTTGGCATTGATCGGCGCCACGCGGCCGGAGAGTGTCAGCGCCAGCTTAGCGGCGTTGCAGATTCAGTTGGATGGCAAGGATCGCGAAGGGCTGGTCGGCAAGATCAGTTTCACCGCCAGCGCGGATGCACTTGCCGCACTGCTGCCGCTGGCGCTTCCACCCAGCACGCTGGCCGCCGGCGACCCGCCGGCCAGCGCGCCTGAGGTGGTGATCATCATGGGCGTGCAGGGTGCCGGCAAATCCTCGTTGGTGTCGCGTTATGTGGAGGCCGGCTTCCGGCGCCTCAATCGGGATATGGCGGGTGGCAGTTTGGACGATCTGATTCCGCTGCTGTCGCAACAATTGGGCACCGATGCTCGCGTGGTGCTGGATAACACCTACCCGACGCGCGCCTCGCGTTGGCCGGTGATCCGCGCCGCGCATGCGGCAGGTGTGCCGGTGCGTTGCCATTTTCTGGCCACGCCAGTGCACGAGGCGCTGATCAATATCGTGCTGCGCATTTTGCAGCGCTACGACAAACTGCTCGGTCCCGATGAACTCAAAGAGCTGAGCAAAACTGACTCCAATTTGCCGCCGCCGATGGCGCTGGCGCGCTTTGCGGCGTGTTTTGAGCCGCCGAATCTTGATGAAGGTTTCGCGGTGATCGAGGAACTGCGCTTTGCGCGCAAACCGAGCCCAGAGCTCAGCGGTAACACCAAAGCGCTGTTTTTAGACGTCGATGGCACCATTCGCAAAACCATCAGCGGCGAGATTTATCCGACTGATCCGGCTGACATTGAGATTTTGCCGGGCAGGCGCGAAAAGCTGCAGCACTGGCGAGAGCAGGGTTGGTCGCTGTTTTTTGTGTCCAATCAGAGTGGTGTGGCGTCCGGCAAACTCAGCGCTACGCAGGCGCGCGCCTGTTTCGATAGAACGGTGGAATTGTTGGGTGTGCCGATCACCGATATCGCCTATTGCCCCCATCCGGCGTTCCCGGCGGGGTGTTTTTGCCGAAAACCGATGCCCGGCATGGGCATCGCACTGGCGCGCAAGCACGGCTTAGCGCTTGATCAGTCGCTAATGGTGGGAGATATGGACAGCGACGAGCAGTTCGCCAAGGCCATTGGCGTACGCTATGAGCAAGCGGAGCGGTTTTTTCGGTAG
>CAZLSB010000020.1:386-26258 GCA_964561825.1 uncultured Xanthomonas sp. | reverse complement strand
GATCGCCAAAAGGACTTCCGGCGCACTCGCGAGGAAAGTCCGACAGGCTGCTAGTAAGTGGAGTTAAGTGGGATGCGTAGGCACGAAACGCATCGATCGTGACTTGGTCTAGGTGTGCCATCGCACTGACGGCGCTGGGTCGGCAGCCACAGGCTGGCTCTAACCCATTCCCAAGGATCGCCATGAACCTAGTCAACAACGCCCTTGTGCTCGTCGCCGATGGCAAAAAGCTGCTCTTTTTACGCAACCATGGCGATGAAACACGGATGGATCTGCACGTAGAAGCGCATCAGGATCAGCTAAACCCGCCAACTCGCGAACAGGGCACAGACGCGCCTGGACGTATTTTTACAGGCGGCGGTCGCCGTAGCGCGATGGAGGGACCCGACTATCATCAGATTGCGGAGGATCGCTTCGCTGCGCAGGCCGCAGACCTACTGCGTGATCGGGCACTCAAAGGCGACTTCAAGACACTGGTGGTCGTCGCACCGCCGCGCACCCTGGGTGAGCTGCGCCAGCACTATCACAAAGAAGTAGCGAGTCGCATCGCCCACGAGCTGCATAAAGACCTTACCGGCTTTCCGGTTGAAGACATCGAAGCGGCATTGGTTAGAGCTTAGATTCAGCACTGAGGGCATTTTGGGAGCCGTGCGCCGTCGGCCCGCCAAAGGTGCGCTTATCGGAAACAGCGGTCTGAAGGTGACTGACTTGTAACCCGCGCAGGATGCGTTGAAGCACGAAACGTATCAAACGTCACTACCCTCGCGCCTGTTCGGTGCGAGTCCCGGTCGCCCCGGCGCGCTTATTGGCGCATCAAACTGAGTGGGACTTTCGCTCCGATTGGGAGTAAAAAAGTCGTAGGCAGGTCACGTTGCCCGCAGGGCTACGTGACAGTGCTCCGATGTCACGTAGGCCTGCGGCCAACGTGACCTACGAATCAACGCTGAACAAAATGCATTAAAATCATTTGCTTGCGGTATGTTTGGTGCGAGCCAAACTGATGTAGTCACCCTGCTAGAGGTCTACAGCAACCCTCGGAGCATGCATGGAAACCCACCACGCAGGAAAAGCATCAGCGCACAGCGGCCCAGCGCCTAAGCCCTTGCTGGGTTCGATCTGTGATCGAAGGTTTCTCCCCCACCATGCAGGAATAGCGTCAGCGCACAGCGCTGACCCAGAGCCATGGAGCACCGCATCAGTTTGACTCGTACCCGCGCCTGTTGGCTTCTTTGTGCTGCAACGTAACGCGTGCCATCTTGGCGTTCACTTCACACTAGGCGTTCCCGATGCGCATTGCTCTATTGCTGGCTTCGCTGTTGTTTGCCGGCTGGGTGTCGGCTGGGAAGCTTGAACGCCTGCCGGAACGCCTGGTTACTTCGATTTCGGCTGAGGTGACGGTTGGCGCAGACGGGCAATTGCAGTCAATCGGTGAACTCAGTGCCGCTCTTGATCCGCATATGCGCGATCTAGTGCTGGCGGAAATGCGCGCGGTGCAATTTTCGCCGGGCCGGCTCGACGGCCGCCCGGTGTCTGTGCGTACCAATCTCTCACTGACGCTCGGGCTGCGTGACGCTGCAGAGCGGGGCAATTTCGTGCTGGAGCTAGTGGACGTCGGCACCGGCGCGACGATGACTTCGCGCCGCCCTCCCAAGTATCCGGATGCCATGCTGCAGCAGGGTCGTGAGGCAAAGCTCATGACTCATCTGCGTTACGACGCCGACGGCCGGGTGGTCGATGTCGAAATCATCAGCGCCGATCTGCCGGAGCGCCATGTCAAGCGCGAGCTGATGCGCGCCGCGCACAGCTGGCGTTTTGACCCGGAGAAGGTCGACGGAGTCGGCCTAGCCGGCGAAGCCTTCGTGCCGGTCTCATTCACGCTTGATCGCCCGACGCCAAAGTTCATCGTGCGCACTAAGAGCGGCACGCGCCTGGAGTTTGAGGCCGAAAAACCACGCGAGGATCGCGAGGCTTTTGCAAGCGCGCTGGAACCACAGATCGATGAGGGCCGCGTGCTGGATATCGGTGTTGCGCAGGGCGGCGGCTGATAATTCCCGCGCAGCGCGTTGACCCCCGAATCGTTACACTCGTCGCCGGTTACGAGAAGGGGACTGCGATGGATGGCTTTGAGAAGGTCGGCTACGCTTGCCTGGGTTTGCTTGCGCTGTTCTACCTCGGCGCGTTGCTTGTCGGGTCAGTCAGGGCGTTTCCGTTTGGCCTGCTCGGGCTGCTGGGACTCGTCGGTATCGGCGCGCTGTTCATCAAGGTGGTCGGCGAGCGCTTGCGCAATCGCGAGGACGACCACTACTCGAAAAATATCGACCAATAGCCGGGTGAGCTGACGATGAAGATGACCACGCAGGACGAGTTCGCTGAGCACGAGATTGTGGCAACGCTGGGGCTGGTAACTGGCAACACGATTCGGTCGCGGCATATTGGCAAGGACATCCTCGCTGGCCTGCGCTCAATCGTCGGTGGAGAAGTCATCGAATACACCAAGATGCTGGCTGAGGCGCGCGAGCAGTCGCTTGATCGCATGAAGGCCCATGCGCAGCGTTTGCAGGCCGACGGTATCGTCGGCATCCGCTTCACCACCTCGCCGATCATGACTGGCGCGGCTGAACTGCTCGCCTATGGCACCGCAGTGCGCCTGCGTCCGCGTAGCGAAGCGCCGGGTGCGCCGGTGTCCGGCGAGCCAGTCGCCAGGACGGTCCCTAAACCCGGCGGAAACTTCATGCTGGAGCGCGGCGCTTAAGTTCGGCCCAGGTGCGCGGCGTGTGTGGATTCGGCAGCGGCGGGTACGAGTGCGAGTCAAACAGCAGTGGTCACGTTTGACTTGCGCCCATGCTGCCCCAGAGCGCGCTCACAATTTAAAGTAATTTTGGCGTGATCTGTGAGCGCAGCGTCCTACGTACTGATGGTGACAAGCCCACCCCAGAGTACGCGACCATGCGGATACGTTTCCTGCCACTCCTACTGCTGGCGACGCCGGCCTTGGCCGCCAACATTGATGGCATCTTGGACGCCAGTTATGGCAGCGCCGGACGCAGTTTTTTCGAGTTCACCCAGTCCAACACCCCACAACTGCAGGCGCTGGCGAAATCGACTACCGGGCGCATCTGGATGTTCGGTGACAACGCCAATGATCGCGGCGGGTTGTACATGGCGCGCATGCTCGCCAACGGTTTGCCGGATAACGCTTTTGGCAACGCAGACGGTCGCTTGCGCACCGCGGTGCCGGGCACGCTGATTCCACAAACCGAGGCGTTGGCAGTCCGTGGTGCGCTGGTGCAGGACGATGGAAAGCCGATCATCTTCGGCGGCTTACGCGCAGTGAATGGTGAGGTCGGCGCATTTCCCGGTGTGGTCTGCAGACTGGCAGCCGCCGGCAATTTTGACGGCAGTTTCGGCACCAGCGGCTGCCGCACCTTGCGTAGCTTCATCGGCACCGACGAAAGCTGTCTGGTCGAAGATGTTGCACTGGGCACCGGCGGCAGCCTAGTTGCGGTCGGCAATTGCGTGGGCCCGACGTTTGCCGAGCGCCCCTTTATGGCGCGACTGACTTCCACCGGTGCCTTTGACGTCGAGTTTGGCGCCGGCGCTGGCCTGATCACACCGCTGATCGCAGCCGCGCAGGCGATTGGCCAGCACTACAAGGCCGTTGCGCTGCGCCCCGACAGCACCATCGTTGTGCTCGGCAATTTCAGCACACTCAATGGCGGCGAGCGCGACATCGATATTGGCGTGCTGCAGTTCGACAACGGTGGCTCGCTCGATCCGGCCTTCTCCGGCGATGGCGTTGCGCTGCTGCGTTACAGCAGTTCTGGCGGCGATGAAGCCGATTTCGCACGCGATCTGGTGCTGCGTCCGGATGGCAAGGCTGTGCTGCTCGGGCAAACGCTCGCGCCCAGCCCCGGCAGCCCGCACCGGCGCGCGCTGCTCGGCCAGGTCAATAGCAATGGAACCCTGGATGCCAGTTTCGGCAGCGGCGGCATGGTTAACGATGACTTCGCTTTCGATTTCAGCGCTAGTTCGTCCTTCGATTCAATCGACCTGGATGCCTCCGGCCGCATCGTCGTGGCCGGCGCGCGCAGTGCCACCAGCTCCTATACGCCGTTTCGCGCGGGCACCGGATTTCGCGTGGCCATTGCGCAGACCGTTGTGCCGCAGCAGGCTACCCGCATGCTGATTTCGGCGGCCACCGCCACCTCCGGCTATGTGGAGAACAGCGCGTTCAACGTCGCCATCCCGTTCAGCGTGACCCCCGGAATCGTGACCGCCTTGACCATCCCGGTGGCTGTGCAAGTGGCCGGCAACGGCGACACCATTGAAGAAAAGGCGCTGCGAGTGACCGCCCAGGCGCCCGTCAGCGTGCAGGTCGTGGCCGGTCGTGCCGGCTCACTGGACGGCTATACCGCCATTCCGACGGATTTTCTCGATCGCCTGTATCGCCTAATGGCCTGGGACGAGGGGATCGACAAGGGCAGTGCGCTGACCATTGCCGGCGTGCAGTTCAACACGCAGATCACCATCAATCCGACGGTGAGCACACCAGGCCACCCGGCCGGCGTGCCCTATCAAGTCACCCTCAACGGCAACCAGACCTACCATTTGTACGCGCCACCGCCAGCCGACCTCAGTGGCACCACACTCACGTCCAGCCGGCCCTTCGTCGTCTATGGCGGCCACGCTTGCGGGCAGGTGCCCGATGCCAGCGTAGATTTCTGCGATCTTTTGGTCGAGCAGATGCAGCCGACCCAGGCCTGGGGCTTCGAATTCGTCACGCTACCCTTCGCCGGGCGCACGGCGGGCGATGTGATTCGCGTGTATGCCGGAACCGACGGCACCACCGTCAACGTCAACGGCGCCCTGGTGGCAACGCTCAACCAGGGTGCTTTTTATGAAACCAGCCGCACCACGGCCGCACACATCGTCACCAATTCGTCGACGATGGTCGCCCAGTACGCCAAGGGTTGCAGAGCCGAGGGCGATCCGAACACCTGCTTTGGCGACCCCTTCATGCTGACCGTGCCGCCGACCGAACAGTGGGCTGCGCGTTTCGATGCCGTGGTGCCGCTGTTGGACGCCAGCTACCAGCATTACCTCGGGATCGTCGCGCCGACCAGCGCGGTGGGCCAGATTCGCATCAATGGTCAGTTGCTGCCGGTCGCCAGCTTCTCGGCCATCCCGGGCACCAGCTACTCCGGCGCCAACGTGCTGCGCACGCCCGGTTTACACCGCGTGACCTCGACCCAGCCGATCGCCGTCAGTGTCTACGGCTTTCGCGGTTCGGAAAGCTACGGTTTCACCGCGCCAATGGCCGCCGACGGCGAAGGCGCCGACTCCAACGATGTCATCGTTCGCTACAACGCCAACGGCAGCCGCGACAGCAGTTTTGGCAATCAGGGCATGGTGCTGATCGACCATGCCGTCGCTTTCGGATCGAGCTTTCCGAGCTTCGACAAGGCCAAACGCGCCATCGTCGACGACGGCGGCATCCTGGTCGGCGGCATGTCGATCAATGCCGGCAGCGAGCAGCGCTTCTTTGCCAGCTATCGCATCGAAGGCGGGCAGCTGTTCAAGAACGGTTTTGAGGACTAGCGCGCTTAGGCGGCAGTTTAGGCCGCCAAAGCCCTCATTGCCATTAGGCATGGTTACCTGAACTAACTGCGGCGGATGGGCATAAATCGGTGATTGCGCAATAGGCCGGCCGAAATTGCCGACACCAGCGCGCCCACCGGAAACATCTCGGCGAAAGTCATCGGCAGGCGAAACAATGGATTGGCGTACTGCAGCTTGAATTGCTCCATTTCGGCGCTGAGCTTGGCCAGGGCCGCGGCGTTGGCGCCTTGCGCCTTTTGCTGCTCAATCACGAAGCGTGCGTACTCATCGATAAAATTCAGGCCGCTGACCGCCACTGCCGCCTCCCAGGCCAGCACGTAGAACAAACTGGCGATGAAGCTGATCGCCAAGCCCATGCCGAGCGCTGGCCAAAAGCGGATCACGCCACCGAGATCTAGATCGCGGTGACGCTTAATACCGACAAACACAAAGCTCAGCGCGACCAACATGCTGGTGTAGCCGAAGATCATGCCGTATTCGAGTGCTGGCGGTTCGCCAGCCATTGCCACTGTGATTGAAAACGAGGCCAGCCCTACGATCAAGCCGGCGATCACACCATTGATCAGAATCCTACGAAACATGCTTGCCACTCCTGTTGGTCATTTCGGGACTCCATTTGCGGCGAGTTGCACACGGCAGGCAATCGCCCGAATGGGTGATTTGGGCCAAATCACCCGTTCAATTGAGGAATCAGGGCACGATGCCCAGTTGCCGCGCTTTGAGGACGGCCTCGGTGCGGCGGCGCGCACCGAGTTTTTCGAAAAGGCGTGCGACATGGGTTTTGACGGTGTTTGGCGAAACACTGAGCTGCGCGGCAATTTCCTTGTTGGAGCGGCCGCTGACAATTTCCAGCAACACTTCCAGCTCACGCTCACTGATCCCAAGAGCGGCTTGGGCTTTTGAATTGCCATCGTCGGGCCTAATGGGTGGCGGGCTGACGAGACGGATTCCAATAAACAGGCCAAGCGCCAAAAACGCGACCGCAATCAACGCAATGTAGATCTCCTCGGTGTGCACACGCGCCAGCCGCTGGTAATCAAGCCACTGCAATACCAGCGTCGCCAATGCGAGCAATAATCCATATCCGATAGCCCGTTTACCCATCGTCCGTTCTCGACCATCACCAGGGCTTAAGGTGCACCAAAGTCAGGCGCAAGCCAAGTTCCGCAACGGCTATTGCCGCTTTAGGTGCGCGGATCGACGCGCAGTAGCGACATTTGCAGTTCCACCCGTTTGATTTCGCGTAGCAACCGGTTGGCCTCCAGATGCGAGCCCATGAAGCTTTTGCAAAGTGCGGTGAACTGGAACAACAGCAAGCCGGCAACCCCCCATTTCACCGCGGCCAGCGCCTCGTTGGCGGCCTGCAGTTGCCAGAATGCGTAGATCGCCGCCAGAAACGCCACACCGGCGCTGATATTTACCAGCCACATGACCCAGCTCCAGCTTCCACGAAACAAGCCAAAGGCCTGGCTGACATAACCGGGTTCCGCGTGGCGCGCCAACAGATCGCGATCTTCCACTGACAAACCCTGTGCGATGAGCTCATCTAACTTGTTCATTACTGTCTCCTTCCAAAAACGCGCGCACTTTGCGACGCGCATGCATGAGCCGGGTTTTCACCGTTCCCGGCGGCACGTCCAGAGCCACGGCGATTTCCGCCACGCTCAGGCTTTCCTGGTAAAACAGAGCCAATGCCGCACGCTGCGGCGCCGGCAGCGCCAGCAAGGCACGCTGCATTTGCGCAATGTCGACGGCGAGCTCGTGCTCATCACTGGCAGCGCACACAGGATTGACATACGGCTCTAGTTCTTCGGCCAATCGACGATCGCGTGCGTTGCCGCGAAACAGACGCTGGCAACGCCGGGTGACAATTTGTAAGGCCCAAGCGGGAAACGCCGCCGGATCGTTCAAGCGCGCAAGTCCCCGGTAGATTTCGACCCAGGCCTCTTGCACCATGTCTTTGGCGCGATCGGCCTCACCCAGCAAGCGCCAGGCGTGACTCAGCAGGCGCGGCTGCCAACGAACCACCAGTCGTCGCCAGGCTTCAGCATCACCGGTCAGCGCAGCGCTGACCAGATACTCGTCGAGAATGCGTTCGGTACTGCGTTGCACGATGAGTCGCTGCCGGATCGGTATTGTTTATAAGGTGCCGGCGCGCAGGCAAACGGTTCAAGGAATTCGTAAAAACTGAATCAAACAGATCGCGGCGGTTGACGGAAGGCGTCCATCCATCTCTGTGCATTCCCAAAAGTATTGCGGCGGGCGAACCGGGAATCTCCAACGCCCAACGGCTACAGCGCGCAGCTTCCTGTGTGCGGCATCGCACCGACCTTGCGTCGAGGCCGGGGCAATCTGACTGCGCCGTCCAACATTAATTAAATGAATTGGGGCGCCCAGCGCCCGTTGGCGGCGGCTCTAAGTCAAGAAGACCAGAGCCGAGGTCGGCGCACGTCACCACACTTTTGAACGAACCGTCCAAGGCTAACCCATGCAGCTGCCGCCTGTATTAGATTGATGGACGCTCCCGAACCACAGCCCGCGCGGCTCCCGCAGCCGACAACGCCGGAGACTCAGGCTGGGCAGTCGACCACGTCGGCGGCAATGCCGCGTCGCACGAAGCTTGTCATTGGCGTGATTCTGGGGCTGCTGTTGCTCGCCTGGGCGCTGCGCAACCTCGTCTTAGGCACCCCGGTCAGCACTTTTCCGGTTCGCGTTGGCGATCTGCGCCAAACGGTGGTGGCCAGCGGACGTGTCATCACGCCGGAGCGCGTGAACATCGCCTCGCAGGTGGTCGGCCGGGTGACGCAGATTGCCGTCAAGGAAGGCAGCGAGGTGACCCGCGGCGAGCTGCTGATTGAACTGGACAGCCACGACGCCGATGCCGCACTGGCGCAGGCCAATGCGGCCGTCGCGCTCGGTAGCGCTCAGGTGCGCGCGCTGCGCGAGGTCGAGTTGCCCGCCGCTGCGCAAAACCTGCGCGAGGCCGAGGCCAATCTGACGCAGGCCGGCAAACAGCTGGCACGTATTCGCGACCTGAAGACACGCGGTTTCGTGGGTCAGGCCGACTTCGACACGGCGCAGCGCAATCGTGATGTGGCGGCGTCCCAAGCCGGTGCGGCGCGCCTGCAGGTACTCACCCGTCAGCCGGACGGCAGCAGCGCGGCGATAGCGCAGGCCACGCTGGCACAAGCGCAGGCGACGCTCGCTCAGGCGACGGCAAAACTGGCGCAGTACCAGATTCTGGCATCTGCCAGCGGCACGCTGATCAGCCGTGATGTCGAGAACGGCGACATCGTGCAGCCGGGCCAAGTGCTGATGCGTCTAGCCAGCGCCGGGCAAACGCAGATCGAAGTGCAGCTCGATGAAAAAAATCTCGGCAAGTTGAAGATCGGTCAGCAGGCACTGGCCTCCGCCGACGCCTATCCCAACGAACGCTTTGCCGCCACGCTGGCCTATATCAATCCAGGCATAGACGCTAGCCGCGGAGCAGTCGAAGTCAGACTTGATGTGGCGGCGCCGCCCGCGTATCTGCGCCAGGACATGACCGTATCGGTCGATATCGCCACCGCTCAACGCAGCGCGGTGCTGGTGATCCCCACTGGCGCGATCCACGATATCAGCGGCACGGCGCCCTGGGTACTGGTGGTGCGCGAGCGACGCGCCGTGCGTCAGTTAATCACCTTAGGACTGCTCGGCGACGAAAACGCCGAAGTGCGCAGCGGACTTGCCGACGGCGAACAGGTAGTTCCGGTGAGCGCCGCGACGGTGCTGGCCGGGGCGCATGTGCGCGCGCAGCCGCGGACATGAATCCGCTGCTGCCATTTGAGTGGATTCTGGCGACGCGATTTATGCGCGAGGGCCTGATGCAAACGCTGCTGATCATCTCCGGCGTAGCGCTCGGCGTATCGGTGATTGTGTTCATTTCCGCGCTGATCAGCGGCCTGCAAAGCAATTTGTTCCGGCGCACGCTCGACTATCAGGCGCAAATCGTGATCCGTCCGCCGGAAGAGATCGCCCGCACCCTGCATACCGAGGGCGACGTGGATTGGGCGACGCTGGTGCAACCGCGCGCGCAGCGCTTGCGCTCGGTCGACCAATGGCAGACGGTACGCAAGCTCCTGGAAAAAATGCCGGAGGTGGTGGTCGTCGCCCCGGTGGTTGCCGGCGCCGGCTTCGTGCTGCGCGGCAATGCCGACAAGGCGGTCAACATGACCGGAATTGAGCCGGAAAGTTATCTGCGCCTGATCGCGCTGCAGGCGCAGATGGTCGCCGGTAGCGCTGAGCTGGGCAGCGACGACATCCTGATCGGCACGGAACTGGGCAACAGTCTGGGCGTGGGTCTGGGCGACAAACTGATTCTGCAGACCGCCAGCAAGGCCAGCGCCACATTAACCGTCAGCGGCATTTTCGACTTCGGCAACAAGGGCATCAACGAGCGATCCGTCTATGTGGCACTGCGCACGGCGCAGAGTCTGCTGAACCTGCCGGGCGGCGCGACCAGTATTGAACTCAATGTAGTCAAACCTTTTGATGCGGAAATCGTCGCGCAATCAATCAGCGCGCAGACTGGACTCGATGTGCAAAGCTGGATCGTGCTGAATGCGCAGTTCTTCAGCGCGCTGCAGGCGCAATCGATGTCGAACTTCATCATCCGCTTCTTCGTCGGTCTTACCGCCGCGCTTGGTATCGCCAGCGTGCTGGTTGTGTCGGTGGTGCAAAAATCCAAGGAAATCGGCATCTTGCGTGCCACTGGGACAACGCGCGGCCAGATCCTGCGGTTGTTCTTGCTGCAAGGGGCGGTGATGGGATGCTTGGGCTCGCTGGTCGGTTCGGCCGCGGGTTGGGCCTTCCTGATGGCTTGGCGAGGTATCGCCAAAAACGCCAACGGTACGCCCTTGTTCGTCATTGAATTTGATCCGATGTTATTTCTGTGGGCGGCGCTCGGTGCCACGTTGGTCGGCACGCTGGCGGCGGTGTTTCCGGCGCGCACGGCCGCTAAGCTCGATCCGGCGGTGGCCATTCGTGGCTGAGCCGCAAACGCTGCGCCTGGAGGGCATCCGCAAAGCCTATGGCGTCGGCACCAAGGCGGCTACCGAGGTGCTGCATGGCATTGACCTTGACATTCAACGCGGCGAATTCACCGCGCTGATCGGCCCGTCGGGCTCGGGCAAAAGCACGCTGTTGAACCTGATCGGCTTGCTCGACCGGCCCACCTCAGGCCGTTTGTTCATCACCGGCGTGGAAGCCGCCAAGCTCGACGATGCGGCGCTGACGCGACTGCGGGCAACGGCGGTCGGCTTCGTATTCCAGTTTCACAATTTGCTGCCGGCCTTCACCGCACAGGAAAATGTGATGCTGCCCTTGCTGGCGGCGCGCGGGCGTCCGGACGCCGTCATGCAAGAACGCGCCGCCAGCCTGATCGCCGCGGTGGGACTGACCCAGTGGGCCGGGCATTTAGCCAACGATTTGTCTGGCGGCCAGCAACAGCGCGTCGCCATCGCTCGCGCTTTGATCATGCAGCCCGCGCTGGTACTCGCCGACGAGCCCACCGGCAATCTCGATACGCAGTCGGCCGACGGCGTCTTTGATCTGTTGCGACAGGTCAATCGGGACAGCGGCACCAGCTTTCTGATCGTCACCCACGACCCCCGCCTCGCGCAGCGTTGTGATCGCATCATCGAACTAGTAGACGGCAAGATTGCCTCAGACCGGCCAAACAAGGTGGAAAGCGCAAAGAAGACCTAGGCTGGGCTAAGGCGCAGCCGTGCCCAGCATTGCTAGCCCGCAGTTGGGCACGGCCCCTTGCGGCATCGATAACCCACGCGTCACCCGTCACGCTATTCACTCGCCGCGTGCGCGCTAGCCGCTGGCTGCCCTTAGAATCGCCAGCTATGCACAAGCCAATACTCCGCTCTTGCCAGCACTTGCCTGCGTCTTCCGGGATCGTTCCGGCGTGAACGTCATTGGCAAATTAATTGGGGTGGGCCTGGGATTAGCCGCGGGAGGCCCGGTGGGTGCGGTGGCCGGGTTGACCTTAGGTCACGCGCTGGACGCTGGGTGGTTGCGTTGGGGCGCCAAAGACGGTTTGACGCGCAGCGATCCACGCAGCGCGCGGGTGGAATTTTTGTTTCTGTGGTTGGGTCATCTGGCAAAGGCTGATGGGCGTGTCACTGAAAGCGAAGTTGCCGCCGCTGAGCGGTTGATGCAGCGCCTGTCATTGGACGAACGTGGACGCACCATAGCCGTGGGCGCCTTCCAGCGTGGTCGCAATCAGGTGTTGGATTTGGCTAACGAAGTGGGGCAGTTTCGTCAGCGCATGCAACCCTCGCGCGAGGAACTCGGCGAGATGTTGCGCTCTCTGGCTGACTTCGCCCGCAAAGATGGCCCAATGACGCCCGCGGAGCGTGGTCTGATTGAGCGTTTGGGCAGCGCTTTTGGATTCAATCGCGAGTCGGTCGGCGATCAAATTGCTGAACGTAACGGCACTGGCTCGACCAGTTTGGGGCAGTGTTACAGCACCTTGGGTCTAACTGAGGCGGCCAGCGATGACGAATTGACCCGCGCCTGGCGGCGGCTAGTGGCGCAACATCATCCCGACAAGCTGCAAGGGCAGGGCGCCGATGCGCAGGCGCTGAAAGCCGCCGAAACGCGCACCCGCGATTTACGCGCCGCCTATGAGCGCATTCTGGCCGCGCGCGGCAAGGCCAACTGAGGTTTCTAGTCACTAACCAACTAACCAACTAACCAGTTCAGTCTTGACAAATCATGCGAAGACTTTTGTGTGTTTGGTTCCGGCTCGTCCGGCTTAGGTTAATGCAATGCGTGCGTTGATTTTCGCAGCCGGCAAGGGCGAGCGCATGCGCCCGCTGACCGATTTTTGCCCGAAGGCCTTGTTAGAAGTGCGCGGCACCCCGTTGATCGTCTGGCATTTGCAGGCATTGCGGCGCGCCGGCGTATCTGAAGTGGTGATCAATACCGGTTGGCTGGGCGAGCAGTTGCCCTTGCGTTTGGGCGATGGCGCTACTTTTGGCCTGCGCATTCGCTGGTCACACGAAGGCCCAGAGCCGCTTGAGACCGGCGGAGGCATGCGCCGCGCTTTGGCCTTGTTAGGTGACGCGCCGTTTATCGCCTGCAACGCCGACATTTTTACCGACTACGACTACGCCCAATTGCCAGAACAGCCGGTCGGACTAGCGCATTTGGTTTTGGTCGACAATCCCACGCAACATCCGGGCGGCGATTTTGTGTTGCGCGATGCGCGTATGCACCTGTGCGGCGCGCCGCGACTGACCTTTTCAGGGATAGGCGTGTATCGCCCCCAATTGCTTGCCCATTATCCAGATGGCCGATTTGGATTAGCGCCAATCCTGCGTGAAGCGATCGATTTTTCGATTGTTAGCGGTGAGTACCATCCAGGCGCTTGGTCTGATGTCGGCACGCCAGAGCGCCTCGCGGCGCTGAATACCTAGGCTCTTGTGGGAGCGCGCTTGCGCGCAATCAGTGCTGCTGAGAACGCCGTAGCCCAGATCGCTAGCAAGCTCGCTCCACAGGCTGCTGCTCTCTGCTCTCGATGAACGAATATCGTAAGTCGTTGATTCGTCATTGTGAGGCGCGCGCCGCGAGAAGCGCCAATGATCCTCGAACGGTGCGCGCGTGCCGTGGCAATCCAGGCACGGCCGCTGCATTGCCGCGTCCTGCCCCTGAACCCGAGTGCGTTTGGTCAGCGCTCGGCGGCCCACATCAGTTCGACACGCAACGCCTATTTGTCATCGATCAAAATGGCATTTAAGCGAATCGCCAAACGCAGCAAAATCTCCTGCAGTAGCAGCTCAGGTGACTGGCTGGCGTCCAAGCGCCACGCGCAGTCCGCAAGCGCCTCGAATCGTGCTGCTACACGGCTCACCAAATCATCGTCTCGATCTGGCGCTGGGTGCGCCGCAGTGCTGCGCACGCGGGCTTTTGCCAATTCGATCGGCACCTCCAACCAGCACCATTGCAAATCGCCACCGGCGTCGTCGACCGCCTCTTGCAGTGCGTGGCGATCGGCGGCGCGCGCCCAGGTTTTGCCGTCGACGATCACATTCAGGCTGGCACGCACGCCGCTGCCAACCCGGCGTAACAAGACTTCATCGGCGTCTGCACGCGCAGCATCGCTGCTATCGCCTGGATGGCGTTGCGCGCGAATCTGATCGCGGTCCAAAACGGACCAGCGCGCCGCCGCGGCCAGCAGACCGGCTAGGCTAGATTTGCCGGCGCCAGGCAATCCAGCCAGGGCTAACACTAGCGGCGCATGACCTAAGGGCGGGCACAGCGCTAACATCGACGTACCTTCGTTGTCGCAGGATTGCACATGTCTGAGTTCCGTTTGCAACGTGGCTACGATAGCGCTCGCCAGTGGCTGCGTGAGGAATTGCCGAGCGCAGAGACGCATGCGGCTGAAACGCTGTTGCACGTGATGAGCCGCATCCGCGAGTACCTGATTGCCGCCGAGGAGTTGACCCGCGACGAGGCGCAGCGGGTGGTTGACACGCTGCGTTACGATCTGCGCGAAGCCGCGCACGATTGGCATGACTTGAAGCTGGAATATGTCGATTGGGCGCGTTTTGACGTCGACCAGATCGAATCGGCCATTCTGGACAAACTACTCGTCGCCGCCGATCCAACCTGGGTGGAGTTGGCGCGTTTCCAGCAAGGCCGCGCGCGTTTGGGTGACGATGAGGACGCTGCGCAGTAATGCCCGGCGCTGACCTTCATTGCTGCGCAAACATCTGCGCGACTGCCTCGCCGATGGCCAAACTGGACGTCAGTCCGGGGGATTCAATGCCGAATAAATTGATCAGCCCAGGAATGCCGTGCATGCTTTGCTCTTGAATCACAAAATCTGCGCTGCTTTGTCCCGGTCCGGCCAATTTGGGACGCACGCCGACAAAGTCAGGGTTAAGATCGGCGTCTTGTAAATCTGGCCACCATTGCCTAATTGATTCGGCAAATGCGCCGCGTTGACTGTCATCAAACTGGTAACTGGGGCTGTCGATCCAGCGCATATCCGGGCCAAATCGACAGCGACCGCTGATATCCATGCCCAAATGCACACCTAAACTGGCAGCGCCGGGCAAAGGGTAAATCAGTCGGGTGAAAGGTACGCGACCGCGCACAGTGTAATAATGGCCCTGACCAAACCAAAGTCGCGGTACGTGAATTGCATCTAGGCCGCTGATCCGGGCCGCCAATACAGTTGCGTTAAGGCCGGCCGCATTGACCACGCGTCTACAGCGCAGCGTGTCACCCGACTCGGTTTGCAGGCAAAAACCACCATCCTGGGGCGCGATGCGGTCGACTGGCGTGCGGCACAACAATTGCCCACCGTGGTTTTCGACCTCGCCAATCAACGCAGTGATCAACTCGGGCACATCAACGATGCCGGAATTCGGCGAATCGAGCGCCGCCACGCAGCGCAATGCCGGTTCCAAGCGCATGGCTTGGTCCGCATCCAGCCAACTGACGTCGACTTGATTGCTGCGTGCTTGTGCGGCGAGTGCCTCCAGCTTCTGGCGATCGCGGGCATGCGTGGCAACGATCAGTTTGCCGGTGCGTCGATGTGCCACGCCGCGGCGCGCGCAGAATTCGTACATCAACTGCAATCCACGCACGCAATAACGCGCCTTCAGTGATCCAGTCGGGTAGTACATGCCGGCATGGATAACTCCGGAATTGCGGCTGGAAATGCCCTCGCCGGCGCGATCAGCCGCTTCCAACACCAGCACCTGATGGCCGCTCATGACCAGTGCCCGCGCAACCGCCAATCCAACCACGCCAGCTCCAACCACCACTGTATCTACATCCATTGCGCGGGCTCTTTAACGACGACACCGCCATTGTGCTGGAAAACGCTGCTGGCAGCCGCTGCAAGTTTGGGTTAGCTTGCGGCGATTCTCTCCCAATCTTTGAAGGTCTTCCATGGCCAAGTCTGTCGTCGTGCTCGGCGCCCAATGGGGCGACGAGGGTAAAGGCAAAATCGTTGATTTGTTGACCGAACGAGTCCGCGCGGTCGTGCGTTTTCAGGGTGGCCACAACGCCGGCCACACGCTCATCGTCAACGGCAAAAAGACCGTGTTGCACCTTATTCCGTCCGGCATTTTGCGTGAAGGCATCGACTGTTTGATCGGCAACGGTGTGGTGCTGTCACCAGATGCTTTGCGCACCGAAGTGGCGGAACTGGAGGCCACCGGCGTAGCGGTTCGTGATCGACTGAAAATCAGTCCAGCAACGCCGTTGATCATGCCGTACCACGTGCAGCTAGATCAGGCGCGCGAGCGTGCTTCCGGCGCGGCCAAGATTGGCACCACCGGACGGGGCATTGGCCCGGCGTATGAAGACAAAGCGGCGCGCCGCGGCATTCGATTGTCGGATTTGTTCTATCGCGAAGAGTTTGCTGAAAAGCTGCGCGTGGTAATGGATTATCACAATTTTGTATTAACAAAATACTGGCAATTACCTGCTTGCGATTACCAGCAGGTGCTGGACGATTCACTGGAATTCGCCGACTTTGTACGCCCCATGATGGCGGACATTGCCAGCATATTGCACGGAATTCGTCGCGACGGCGGCAATATTCTATTCGAAGGCGCGCAGGGCAGTTTGCTCGATATTGATCATGGCACTTACCCGTATGTGACCTCGTCGAATACCACCGTCGGTGGCGCGTGTTCCGGTGCTGGTGTAGGTGCAAGTGATTTGGATTATGTGCTCGGCATTATCAAAGCGTATGCCACCCGCGTGGGTGGTGGCCCATTCCCGAGTGAATTGGACGATGCTATCGGCGAAGGTTTGCGTGATCGTGGCCAGGAATATGGCGCGACGACCGGACGGGCCAGGCGTTGTGGCTGGTTAGACGCGGTTGCCGTGCGCCGCACCGTGATGATCAATGCTATCAACGGCTTGTGCGTCACCAAGCTGGACGTATTGGACGGTGAACCGATCGTGCGCGTGTGCGTCGGCTATCGATATCGCGGTCAGGAATCCGATGTGGCGCCGCTTGATGCCGCAGGTTGGAACGAATGCCAGCCGGTTTACCAGGATTTTGAAGGCTGGACGGAAACGACGCGCGGCGCCAAACGATTTTCTGATTTGCCACGCAATGCGCAGCGTTATCTGGAAGGCGTACAGGATTTGGTGCGTTGCCCGGTCGCTATGGTTTCGACTGGGCCCGACCGCCTGGAAAACATCGTATTGCAGGATCCATTTGGGCAATGGTGAGACAGTAAGTCGGCGCGCGGTTACTAGTAGTCAATCTAGGGGAAAGATTAGGATCGCACGGATCGCCAAGGCTCCTTCGCAATGACGATTCGGGGGTTCATGGCCTCGCGATCCCAAACTTCACTGTGGACGGACTACGTTTAACGCAGCCTGCTCGCTACGCGCCATTTCCAAGCCCAATACCACGCGACTGTCTGCAGACAGCGCTTCGATCAAGGCCGCGGTGAACAGCGGGATTTCTTGCGTGCCGTGCATTCGCCTAACAGCAGCAAGCGATGGTCTGCGATCGCCTGTTTGACCACAATCACGGCGTCGCTAATGCCCGGCTCAATGGCGCCGGCTACTGCTGGCGCCATGTGGCTGGCGAGCAGCACACACGCGCCGCGCAAAAAGTGCATGGGCATCACGATCGCTTGGCCAATAGAGGGTGGATCGGCACGCGTGGTTCGGCGGCGACGTCAAAATTCAGCCAGGAAATCAGCAATTGCAGTCCAATGAGAATGGGCAACGCGGCGACCATCACGGTGCCAGCGGTTGCCGGTGCACTGCTTTGCAGCGAGATCAGCCAATGCCACATACCAAATAACACGCCGAAGATGAGCAGCGGCGGTGCAATGAGCAATTCCAAGGAAGCCGGTGAAAAGTTGCGCAGAAAATAGCTGTACAAAATGCGGCGGCCCAAATTGCGCAGATTGCCACGCGAGAAAGGGCCAATCATGCGTAAGGGGCTCAAACTGGACGGTTCGCCGTCATATACGGCGCGCATCGGCATTTCCGCCACCACGGCGCGCAATTGATTCAACTGATACAAAAGATCCGACTCAAAGAAGTAGCGTTTAGCCAGCGAATCGAGAGGTAGTTCGGCCAGTACATCGCGCTGTATTGCCGTGTAGCCGTTGGTTGGGTCAAAAAGCTGCCAATAACCGCTGGATAGTTTGGTTAAAAAGGATAATGCGGCGTTGCCAAAAAGCCGCACGGGCGGCATGCCGGCGACATCGGAGATCCGGTGGAAACGATTGCCTTTGCTGTAATCGGCTCGCCCCGCTAATATGGGCGCGGTCAATTGCGGTATGAGCGCCGGATCCATCTGTCCGTCGCCATCCAGTTTGACGACGATCTGCGCAGCCGAATTCAGCGCTGCCCGATAGCCGGTCGCCACTGCGCCGCCGACGCCTTGATTAATCGGGTGGCGCAATACCTGTACGCGTGGATCGCGACAGTGTGCTTCGATGTGATCACCACTTTTGTCCGGGCAAGCATCATCGACTGCGAAAATCCAGCCCACTTCCGGGCCAATGCGATCAATCAGCGGCAGCACGTGGGAGGCGACCCGATAACAAGGAATAACAACGGCAATGAGCGGCGTATTCATGAAATCAACGATAGATCCAATGACGAGAGACGAAGAAACTTAATACAGCCAAGCAACATTCCACGACGGGTTTGGCTAACCACGCCGAACTTAGGCTCAATTGCTTCGCAACTTGGTCCAGCAAGAGCGTGCTTAACAGCGTGAAAAACAGCCAAGCCACCATATATCGATACATTCTCTGTCGGCCCAGGCGCGCTTGCCCTTTTTCGGCAAAGGTCAAGCGTCCATTCAGCCAAAAACCGAGGCAGGCGCCAGCGAGACGTCCGGCAATATTGGCCGGCATGACGCCGATGCCAACTGCGCTTAGTCCGACAAAACACAGCCAATCGGCGAGGATTTGCACCCCGCCGATGACTAGGAACCATAAACCTTGGCGTACTACCGCCATAAGCCACGCATCTTTAGCGCCAGATCGCGTTCCTGCATTAGGTCGCGCGGCGCATCGGCGGCCTGCAAGCGCCAGACAGAGGCATCCCCTAATTCCGCAGTTTTGATCGCCTTCAGCAGCAGCAAGTGCTCAGCCAGCCGGGGAATATCAGGTGGGCCGGCAATGAGCACATGGGTAAATCCTTGTTCACGAAAGAACGCGGCAATGGCGGTACTGCTGGCGTTGTTAGTCAACGGATGCGTCTTCGCTGAAAGCACATAATCATACCAACTGACCGTGAAACCCCGGCCGCCCAGTTCCGCGTTACTGGGTCGTCCAAAAATAATGACCCTGGCGCGTTCATCCAATCCAGCCATCAGCAGTCGCTCAGGGACGTACGCGCGCATGGACACCTGTGGATTACGTCCGGCTGCGCCATCGCGCAAAATCCAACTGCTATTGGTGTGAAAGGCGAAATTGAGGCCGGCCAAAATCAGGCCAACCGCCAGCGCTGTTCTGCGCCAAGGAATGCAGGCCAATCCAGCCAAAAGGCCAGGAATTAACAACACTAGGGCAGGATGAACGTAGCGCAAATAATGCATGATTGCGTACATCGTAAAGGTAATCGCCAGTGCGACCACCAACAATCCGCGAACGCGTTTTGCTAGAAATGCCAATGGCAATAGCGCAGCCAAAACAAGGTTATGAAAACCGCCGGCACCAGACCATCCTTCGAAAATTTCACCCGAGTAAAAGGCCGCACGCCAAAATAAATCTAAAGACCAACCGCGAGTAAAGCGGGAATCATAGAAGCTAGTCGACGGATAATAGGGTGATTGAAAGTGATCGTTTAATACCGGCAGTACCGGATTGCCAGCTAATATCCAAGAGTAGGTGTAACTGGCGCCGCCAATCAAGAATCCAAATAAAATCGCCAGTGGTAAATGCCGCCACGGCAATCGCCCACGCCATTCCCACAGCAACCACGCCGCAAACAGCGCCAGCGGCACGGCGAAACTCACTTTCAGTTGCAAGATGAAACCGGACAACAGCGCGGCTAGTAGCAAAACTTGAGCACGCGGCCAGCGCTCTGATTGCACAATCAACAGCGCTAATGCCAACAAGCAGGCGACGCCCGGGCCTTCGGTTTGCATGCCCGCCATTAACACGGCGGTGATCGGCGAACTGGCATACAGCACCACAGCCAGCAGGGCCATCGAGGGGCTGAGGCCCACCGCGCGACATAGCGCCGCCAACAGCCAGCCGCCGCTGAGCAGCCACATCAAGTTGACGCTGCCGCGAGATTCTCGATCAGCGACTAGTTGCACGATCGCCTGAATGACGTCGCCAGCCCAAGGCGCCAGTGCCCAGACCTGACTGGCGGGATCCATGCGGTAGTAGCCGAGTTGTTGCAACTGCATGGGCAGGCCGAGGTGATAGGCCAGGTCGTCGAACATCATCGTTGGCACCCAGGTGGCCGTGGATGCCAGTCCGAGCGCGGTGACCGTGATGGCGGCAAGCCTAGGCGCCTCGCTAGCGGTGTTCTGCCATTGTTCGGCAACCACGTGAACTGCCGAGAAAATCGCCACGCGCCGCGCATACACGACAGCGGCCAGCGCAGTGGCGTAAACCCAGCCAAAATGCAGCGGAATCGGCAGCAACCAGCCAATCAGCGCTTGCAGCAGGGCCAGCCCGATAATTAACGAAAAAACCGGCGAGAAACCGGACGTTGGCGGAGCATTTGCGCCCCACAACAGGCGGCCGCGCAGCAGCCAGTCTCCGAGGCCAAGCGCTGCCAAACACAATAGCGCGGTCGCCAACAATGAGCTTGGTCCGGCGAACGCGCTATGGGCGATCAGCCAGACCAATCCCAAAGCCGTGGCCAAGCGTATCGAAAGCAGCCGAGCCAAAAGATAGCCGAGCGGCAACGAGATTAGCGCCCAGCGGAAATAATCGAATACACGGTTGCGCGGCAGAAACTCCAGAACTTGAGTCTGCAGCAAGCCAAAGGCAAGTAGCGCCACCCCGAAGGCTAATAGCCAGGGTGAATAGCGCTGCACCACGGAAGAGGAAAGCATGTCGATATAGATGCAAACTGGCCGGAAACGATATCAGCTAAGGCGCTTGGCCCGGTAGGATCAGCCTTAAGCCGATTCAGCAAGCCTTTGACCCAAGCTGATATGACTGCCCGCTTGCCAGCCACCCAACCAATGAGTGAAATCCTTGCCGCACAGAACAATGACGGTTGAGCCCATATTGAATCGGCCAATTTCCTCGCCAATCGCAAATTGCGGGGCGTTTGCGCCGCTGTAATCCCGCACGCGCACTTGATCGGCGTAGGGCGGCGTGACTTCTCCATCAAAAACGGTTTCGATGCTCGACACGAAGATCGCGCCGACCAAAATAACCGCCAGCGGGCCTTGCGGGGTGTCAAACAGCAGCGCGAGGCGCTCATTGCGGGCAAATAGGCGCGGGATGGACTCGGTGGTCCACGGCGCAACGCTGAACAAACGGCCCGGCACGTGGATGGCGCGGACCAATTTTCCAGCGAACGGCGCGTGCACCCGATGGTAATCGCGGGGTGACAGGTAAATGGTGGTGAACTGACCATCGACGAAAGCGGCCGCGTCTTCATCGCGGCCACCGAGCAGTTCGGACACCGAAAAATCCAATCCCTTGGCTTGCACGATCCGACCGGCATGGATCGCGCCAATTTGGGAGATGCAGCCATCGGCGGGTGATACCAGCGAGTCTGTCGATTCGATCGGCCGCGCGTCGGGCTTCAGTGCGCGGGTGAAGAATGCGTTGAAGCTGGGGTAAGACTGCAAATCAGCGTTCAGCGCATCGCTCATGTCGATTTTGTAGATGCGCTGCAAGTTATTGATCAACAGCCGCTTCCACGGCCCCCAAGTCCAACGGGTGGCGTAATAAACCAATCGGGACAGCAACTGGTGCGGCAATAACAGTTGTAAAGCGACACCTAGATCGCGCGTCAACACAGGCAAACTCCTGGGGTTATTTCGGTACCGCGAATGAGGGCAAACGCTATGACGATCACGGCTTGCGCTGGGTCAGCGTGACCAAGTCCGCCGCGATAGTATCAGCGCGATGCGGTGGTCGAATCAGCCCGGCAAGTCTGCCTTGCGGGTCGATGATGAGGATCGATGCGGTGTGATCGATGGTGTAGTCCAGCGGGCCCGCGCCATTGGGCACTGTGATGAAAACCACGCCGAGTGCGCGGGTCAGCGCCAACAATTCCTCCGCTGAGCCCGTCGCGGCTTCAAATTTCGGATCGAAAAACGCGACATATGCGCCCAGTTTGTCCAGTGAGTCACGCTTTGGATCGACCGATACAAAGCTCATAGCGACGTCGATACTTGGCTGCTGCGCGTGCAATCGAGCAATGGCCGCCTTGGCGGTGGCCAACGTGGTTGGGCATACGTCTGGGCAGTTGGTAAAGCCAAAGAACAGCAGGCGCCAACGACCGGTCCAGTCGGCGCGGGTCAAGGTGCTGCCATCGCTGCGCTGTAAGGTGAATTCAGGCAAAGGTTTGGGCTGCGGGTAGAGCAGGGCCGCAGCAAGTTGGGTGGGAACTTGTTCAGTTTCGTCGCGCGAATCAAAGAGGCTTTGGCTGGCAATGTATCCGGCGATGCCTGCTAGCGCGGCAAACGCCACGATAATCCACGGCAAACGTCGTTCCAATGTGCTCATAGGTGCGCGCTCCGTGCGCCAAGATGGCTGGCGAGTATAGGTTTTGGTAGCTGTAGAAACCCAGGCTGATTGCAGCGGTGTTTTTCGCGTCTAAAAATGGGGTGCCTTCTGCACCGAATCGATGCGAGCATCGACAGCTTGCAATAGCGAGGAATGGCCTTGACTGATGTGCTGAGCAGTGTCTGCGATTTTGTGCGTTATGCGACCAGTCGCTTTAACGCAGCAGGTTTGAGTTTCAGTCAGGGTTTTGATAGCGCGCTCGACGAAGCCAGTTATTTGGTGTTGAGCACGCTGCATCTGCCGCATGATTTGCCTCCCGCGTACGCCGCCGCCGTGTTGTTGCCAGACGAGCGCAGCTTAATCCTGCAGCGCATCGAGCGGCGGGTGTCAGAGCGGGTGCCGGTGGCTTATTTGACCGGCGAAGCGTGGTTTGCGGGTCTGGCGTTTAAGGTCACTCCGGATGTGCTGATCCCACGATCACCGATCGCCGAATTGATCGAACGTGGTTTTGAACCATGGCTGGCCGGTCAAACCGTCGAACGCGCACTGGATTTGTGTTGTGGCAGCGCCTGCATCGGCATCGCGATGGCCGCGCATCTGCCTGATGCAACGGTCGATCTGGTCGACATCTCATTGCCCGCGCTGGCCTTGGCCGCCGAAAACGCCGCGGATCACGGTGTGAGCGAGCGCGTCGAGATCATTGCATCGGATGGTTTCGCCGCGTTAGCGGGACGCACCTACGATTTGATCGTCAGCAACCCGCCCTACGTCGGGCAGGCAGAATATGCCGCGTTGCCGGACGAGTTTGCGCACGAGCCTAAGTTGGCGTTGGTATCCGGTGAGGATGGCTTGGATTTGCCGCTGCGCATCTTGGCCGAAGCGGCGGGGTATCTGCGCGAGGGTGGTTTGTTGATTTTGGAGGTCGGCGCATCAGAAAGTGCGTTAGTGGCGTGCTTGCCCGAGGTGCCGTTCATCTGGGTGGAATTTGAACGCGGTGGTTCAGGGGTCACAGTGCTGGATCGCGATACTTTGTTGGCCAGCGCGCCGCAGATCGCGCAGGCGCGCGCTGAGCGCGGGAATGACGCGTGAGCGGCGCAAATACCTTTGGGCGCTCGTTTTGCGTCACCACGTTTGGCGAAAGCCATGGGCCCGCGATAGGGTGTGTGATCGATGGCTGTCCGCCAGGCATCGTCATCGCGCCTGAGGATTTTCGTGCCGACTTGGATCGCCGCGCGACCGGCCGATCCCGATTCACCAGTCAGCGCCGCGAGGCCGATGAGGTTGAGATCCTGTCGGGCGTTTATCAGGGTCGCAGTACCGGAACGCCGATCGCGTTATTGATCCGCAATACCGATGCGCGCTCCAAAGACTACGGCGCGATCACCGAGAGTTTTCGACCAGGACATGCCGATTACACCTATTGGCACAAATACGGCATTCGCGATCCACGCGGTGGAGGGCGTTCGTCAGCGCGTGAAACCACCATGCGCGTCGCCGCGGCGGTGATTGCCAAACGCTATTTGGCCGAGCATCACCAAATTCGCATTCAGGCTTGGCTGAGCGGCATCGGCCCGTTTCGACCGCAGCGCTTTGAACCGGAAAGCATCGAAGACAACCCGTTGTTTTGGCCCGATCCGCAGCAATTGCCCGAGTTAGAGGCGTTTATGGACGGCTTGCGAAAATCGGGCGATTCGGTGGGTGCGCGGCTCAGTGTGATGGCTGAAAACGTGCCAGTCGGCCTGGGCGAGCCGATTTACGGCAAACTCGATTCGGATATCGCGATGGCGCTGATGAGCATTAACGCCGTCAAAGCGGTCGAAATCGGCGATGGTGTGGAGGTGTGCGAGCAGCGCGGCAGTGAACATCGCGACGAGCTGACTGCCGCGGGATTTTTGTCAAACCACGCCGGCGGCATTCTCGGCGGCATTTCCAGCGGGCAAACCATCATCGCCCATGCCACCATTAAGCCGACATCCAGCATTTTGGTGCCCGGCCGCAGTGTTAACCTCGCCGGCGAGGCTGTAGAACTCGTCACACGCGGCCGTCACGATCCTTGCGTCGGTATTCGCGCCGTGCCAATCATCGAGGCGATGATCGCTTTGGTGCTCATGGATCACGTTTTGCGGCATCGCGCGCAATGCGGTGACGTTTTGGCGCAGACGCCGCGCTTGCCGTCGGTTACGCTTCCCCCAGAACTTTAGGCTTATCTATGTCCGAACCTGTGCAGCAAGGCTTCAAAATTGCGGTGGTGGGTGCGACCGGCGCGGTTGGCACCACGATGCTGGAAATTCTCGCGGAGCGAAACTTCCCGGCGTCTGAAGTCGTCGCGTTGGCCAGCGCCAGATCGGCCGGCAGTCGCGTCAAATTCGGCGAAAAAAGCCTGCCGGTCAAAGATCTGGAGAACTTCGACTTCAGCGGCGTTGCGATCGCATTGTTTTCCGCGGGCGGCAGCATTTCTGCGGTACACGCACCGCGCGCGGCCGCGGCGGGCGCCATCGTGGTCGACAACACCAGCCATTTCCGCTACGACGATGACATTCCGCTGGTGGTAAGCGAAGTCAATCCCCACGCCATTGCTGGATACAAAAAGCGCGGCATCATTGCCAACCCGAACTGTTCAACCATGCAAATGCTGGTCGCATTGGCGCCCATACATCGCGCCGTTGGCATCGAGCGGATTAATGTGGCGACTTATCAATCGGTTAGCGGTGCCGGTCAAACGGGCATTGAAGAACTGGGTCGACAAACGGCGGCGCTGCTCAATATGCAGCCGATCGTCGCAAAGAAATTTCCGGTGCAGATTGCGTTCAATTTGATTCCGCAGATCGATGTGTTCACCGACAACGGTTACACCAAAGAAGAGATGAAGCTGGTCTGGGAGACCCAGAAAATCCTGGAAGATCCCAGCATCCAGGTCAACCCGACCGCCGTGCGCGTGCCGGTATTTTATGGGCACAGCGAAGCGGTACACCTGGAGACGCGGGTCAAGTTGAGCGCGGCAGCGGCGCGCGAATTATTGTCCGCAGCGCCGGGCGTGGTTGTTGTCGACGAGCATAAACCGGGCGGTTATCCGACACCGGTTACGCATGCTGCGGGTCACGATCCGGTATACGTGGGACGTATTCGAGAAGACATCAGCCACCCGCGTGGGCTGGCGATGTGGATCGTATCCGACAACATTCGTAAAGGTGCTGCACTTAACGCAGTTCAGGTCGCTGAACTCTTGGTAAAACATCACTTGTGATCTATAGTTACGTTAGCCTCATAAGGTCGTTTCGAGTTTCATGACCTAATACGCGGCCACTGAGAAGCCGCATTGCCCCCGGGGAGCTCCATGAAAGGACCGCGTAAGACACTTCTGGCCAGCAGCATGCTTGCTATACCAACGCTCGCACATGCGTTGGGACTGGGTGGGATTGAAGTGAAATCTGGGCTCAATGAGCCGCTGGTAGCCGAAATTCAGGTTATCCAAGCCGCACCCGGAGAGGCAGATGGTTTGGCGGTAGCGCTGGCCAGCGCCGAGGATTTTGCACGCGTAGGCATAGAT
>CAZLSB010000020.1:0-376 GCA_964561825.1 uncultured Xanthomonas sp. | reverse complement strand
GGCATAGATCGCGCCCGGCTGGACCTGCCGCTCAACTTTATCGTTGGCACCAGCAGCTCTGGCCAAGCGGTGATCAAGGTCACGTCGGCAGCGCCGGTGAAAGAGCCGTTTCTGAACTTCCTGCTGGAGGTCAATTGGTCCAAGGGCCGCCTCTTGCGCGAATACACCGTGCTGCTGGACCCGCCGGTGAGCGCACCAGCGCGCGGCAGCAGCCAAGTTGCCACAGCGCCAGTGCGCGATACTGCCCCAGCGCCGCGGCCCATACCCGTGCCGAGACCGGTAGAACCGGCGCCAGTTGCGGCTGCGCCAACGCCCGCAGTTGCAGCGGCGCCGGTTCTACCGGTCTAGGCACGGGTATGGGCCGCGGCGCTGGGGC
>CAZLSB010000019.1:0-26495 GCA_964561825.1 uncultured Xanthomonas sp. | reverse complement strand
GATTGCCGGTCAAATCAGCCGCTGAGCACGATCGCGCACTGGCGCACCTCAACTGCCCACACCTGGGCGCGCACGGCTGTGAGGTGTATGGGGAGCGCCCGCTCATCTGTCGTTTGTTCGGCACCACGCCCAAGCTGCCGTGCCCCAACGGCAGGCGTCCGCTGTACATGATCGATAGCGCCACCGAAGCGCAGATCCACGCCTTTTTGGCGCGTACGCGGCAAGTTTTGGTTTGATGTTTACGCGCGGTGGTGCGGCCGAGTTCGCTAGCGCCGGCGTCGGACAGGCCAAAGTGCGCGTATCCAGTGATGAAATGAACGCGAGCATCGCGCGTCGCGGGGCACAGGTACCCCAACACCAATACGGCGCAAACCCCTAATCTTCGCGCCTGCCTCAACTTGATGGACCGCGCATGAGCGATTCCCCACGTGATTTTCCGCCCGCCGCTGAACGGGTGTTGGCGGTTACGCCTACCGTTGCTGATGTTGATCCTGAGGAAACGCGCGAGTGGCTGGAGGCGCTGGACGCGGTGGTGCACGTCGATGGCAAAGAGCGTGCGCAGTATCTGTACGATCGTCTTGCCGATCATGCGCTGACGCGTGGGGTGCAGTCAGCGCGGGCACGCATTACGCCGTATCGAAATACGATCGCGCTGCACGCACAGCCGCCGTATCCCGGCGATTTGGAATTGGAAGCGCGGCTTGGCGCGGCTTTGCGTTGGAACGCGCTGGCCATGGTGGTGCGTGCCAATACCGAAGCGGGCGAACTCGGCGGCCATATTGCCAGTTACGCGTCGGCGGCGGATCTGTTTGAGGTGGGTTTCCATCATTTCTTTAAGGCCGCCGGTCATCCGGACGGCGCAGATCTGGTTTATTTCCAACCGCATTCGGCGCCCGGCGTCTATGCGCGCGCCTATCTGGAAGGATTTCTGTCGGAGGAACGCATTGCCCGTTATCGACGGGAAATTGGCACGCCGGGTTTGTGTAGTTATCCGCATCCGTGGTTAATGCCGGATTTTTGGCAATTCCCGACCGGTTCGATGGGTTTGGGGCCGATTAGTTCGATCTATCAGGCGCGTTTTCTGCGTTATTTGGAACACCGCGGACTGGCGAGCACGCAAAACCGCCGGGTTTGGGGATTTTTTGGCGATGGCGAAATGGATGAGCCCGAATCCATCGGCGCGCTGTCGCTCGCGGCGCGTGAACGCCTCGATAATTTAACTTTCGTGATTAACTGCAATCTACAGCGGCTGGATGGCCCGGTGCGTGGCAATAGCCGAGTGATCGATGAATTGGAGGCCTTATTCAACGGCGCCGGCTGGAATGTGATTAAAGTGCTGTGGGGATCGGATTGGGATCCGCTGTTTGCGCGCGATAGCGGTGGTGAATTACTGCACGCTTTTGCGCAGACCGTCGATGGCCAGTTTCAGACCTTTTCGGCCAATGATGGCGCGTATAATCGCGCGCGTTTTTTCGGCCAAAACGCAGAATTGGCGCGACTGGTGGCGGATTTATCTGATGGGGATATCGACCGCCTCAAACGCGGGGGTCACGATGCGCGCAAACTGCACGCGGCGTATACGGCGGCACTTGCCCACCAAGGCCAGCCAACCGTGGTGTTGGCCAAAACCATGAAAGGGTTTGGGATGGGCAAAGCCGGGCAGGGCCGCATGACTACGCACCAGCAAAAGAAGCTCGATGTCGACGAATTGCGCGCCTTTCGCGATCGTTTCGGGCTGCCGCTTAGCGATGCAGATGTGGACGCCGTGCGCTTTTACAAACCCGCCGACGACAGCGCGGAAATGCGTTATCTCAAAGCCCGGCGGTCACAACTCGGTGGGCCATTGCCACGCCGCCGCCAACACGCCAGCCATACGTTAGCGGTGCCGGTGGTCGACAGCTTCGCGCGGTTTGCGCTGGACGCCGCTGGCAAAGAGATGTCGACCACAATGGCGGTGGTGCGCATGCTCGGCAATCTGCTCAAAGATGCAGCCTTGGGCGCGCGCGTGGTGCCCATCGTCGCCGACGAAGCGCGCACGTTTGGCATGGCCAGTTTGTTTCGCCAAGTCGGCATTTACGCGCCGCTGGGGCAAATGTACGAGCCCGAAGATTCGGCATCCATGCTCTATTATCGCGAGGAAAAAAGCGGCCAAATTCTCGAGGAAGGCATTAGCGAAGCGGGTGCAATTAGTTCGTGGATTGCCGCGGCGACCAGTTACAGCACCCACGATCTGCCGATGTTGCCGTTTTACATCTATTACTCGATGTTCGGTTGGCAGCGCGTTGGCGATTTGATCTGGGCCGCCGCCGATCAGCGCGCGCGCGGTTTTTTGCTGGGCGCCACCAGCGGCCGCACCACCTTGGGCGGCGAAGGTTTACAACATCAAGACGGCGCCAGCCATTTGGGCTTTGCCGGCGTACCCAACTGCCGCGCTTACGATCCGGCATTCGCCTATGAGATTGCGCTGATCGTGCAACAGGGCATAACCGAAATGCTGGCCGAACAAAACGATGTGTTCTATTACTTGACGGTGGGCAACGAGAACTATGCGCAGCCGTCGATGCCCGACGGCGTGCGCGAGGGTGTGTTGCGCGGCATCTATCGTTTGGATTCGCAATCTGCCAATGCGGCAAGCGATGCTGTCGTGCAACTGCTGGCATCCGGCGCCATCTTGCCCCAGGCGCAAAAGGCCGCGCTTTTGCTTGCTGAGTTCGGGGTGGCCGCATGCGTCTGGAGCGTGACCAGTTGGACGGAACTCCAGCGCGACGGCATCGACTGCGAGCGCCGCTCGCGCATCGACTACGCAAAGGCCGCGCCGCTGCCCTATGTCAGCCAACAATTAGCGCTAAGCCGCGGCCCCATCGTGGCCGCCAGTGACTATCTGCGGGCTTTGCCCGAGCTCATCCGCGCCTTTGTGCCGCGCCCTTACGTCACGCTGGGCACCGACGGATTTGGGCGCAGCGATACGCGTGCGGGTCTGCGTGACTTTTTTGAGGTGGACGCCAACGCCATCGCTTTTGCCGCGTTGAAGGCACTGGCCGACGATGGCGCATTCCCACTAGCGCAACTTCCCGCCGCCGCCGATCGTTTGGCTTGGGCGCAGCGTGATCCAACGCCGCCATGGGCGCGGTAGCCTTGCGCCACACCCAAGTCCGCGGGCACACTAAGGCCTAACAGCCTGTCGGACTTTGCGCGCACTCGCGAGGGCTGCTAGCGGGCTCGGTTCGAGTAGCTTGCGCGGCATGCCGCGCAAGCAGCCGGCTCTCACTCTTCAGGAGGTCTGCGTGAACGAAGTCCATGTGAAACCTTTGCCCGCCCTCGGAATGGATGCCGATAGCCTGCAATATGACATTCAGCGCCATCTGACCTATACGCTGGGCCGCGATCGGTATAACGACAGCAATCGCTACCGCTATACCGCCACTGTGCTGAGCGTGCGTGACCGCCTAATGGAACGCTGGGAAGGCACGCGCGGCGCCTATTTTCAAAATGACCCTCGGCGCGGTTATTACCTGTCACTGGAGTATTTGATGGGCAGGGCGCTCGGCAATACGCTGTTAAATCTAGGACTCAGCGGGGAAGCGGCGCAAGCACTGAGGCAGCTGGGCCTGCGGCTTGAAGACGTTGCCGAAGAAGAGCACGACGCCGGTTTAGGCAACGGCGGTCTGGGCCGTTTGGCGGCGTGTTTCCTAGATAGCTGCGCAACTTTGCAATTGCCGGTGATGGGTTATGGCATCCGTTATGACTATGGCATGTTCCGCCAGCGCATTGTGCACGGTTATCAGGTGGAGGATCCTGACCATTGGCTGGCGCACGATTTGCCCTGGGAAGTTGTCCGGCATGAATGCACGGTGCGGATCAAATTCGGTGGACACAGCGAATTCTTTAATGATGAGCGTGGCCGCTCGCGGGTACGCTGGACCGCTACCAACGATGTGTTAGCCATTCCACATGATTTTCCAGTCGCCGGGTATTTGAATGGCACGGTTAACACTTTGCGCTTATGGCGTGCCTCGTCATTGGAGCAATTTAATTTGGCCGAATTCAACGCCGGCGATTACGCGGCGGCGGTGTCGGCGCAGAGTGATGCCGAACGCATTTCGCAGGTTTTGTACCCCAACGACAAGAGTGCGGACGGCAAGGAACTGCGCCTGAAACAGCAATTTTTCCTGGCCTCGGCCAGTTTGCAGGACATCTTGCGGCGCTGGATTCGCGCCCACGGCGCAGACTTTAGCCGCTTTGCCCAGCAGAACGTCTGCCAACTCAATGACACCCATCCCACCATCGCCATCCCTGAGCTGATGCGTTTGTTGATGGACGAGCATGGTCTGGAATGGGATGCGGCCTGGGCCATCACCGCGCACAGCATGGCGTACACCAACCACACGCTGCTACCGGAAGCCCTCGAACGTTGGTCGGTCCCCTTATTCAAGGCCTTATTGCCGCGCCATTTGGACATTATCTTGGAGATCAACGCGCGCTTTTTGCGCCAAGTCGCCTACCGTTGGCCGGGCGATACCGATCGACAAGCGCGGATGTCGATCATCGAAGAAGGCCAAACGCCGATGGTGCGCATGGCGTGGCTGGCCATTATTGGCAGTTTTTCGGTCAACGGCGTCGCCGCACTGCACAGCCGACTATTAACACAAGACTTATTGCGAGATTTTTACGAGTTCACGCCGGCAAAATTTAATAACAAAACCAATGGTGTCACGCAGCGACGCTGGCTTGCCCTCGCCAATCCACGATTGGCCGCGCTGATCAACGAAACCATCGGCGCGGCCTGGATTACTGATCTTAACCAGCTGCACAAACTCGCCCCGCTGGCACACAACGAACAATTTCGAGCGCGTTGGCGAGCGGTCAAAGCCGCCAACAAAGCGGATCTCGCCGCCCTGATCAAGCGTGAATGCCAAGTTGAATTCCCGCTAGATGCATTATTTGATGTGCAAGTTAAACGCATTCACGAATACAAACGCCAGTTGCTCAATGCGCTGCATGTTATTCATTTGTATATCCGCATCAAACGCGGCGATACCGAAGGTTTGGTGAAACGCGGCGTGTTATTTGGGGGCAAAGCGGCGCCCGGTTATACGATGGCCAAATCGATTATTAAATTCATCAACGCGATTGCCGATGTAGTCAATCAGGACTCAGCGATTGGCGAATGGTTACGCGTCGCTTTTGTGCCCAATTACTGCGTATCGCAGATGGAAGTGATTTGTCCGGCCGCCGATTTAAGCGAGCAAATATCGACCGCCGGCAAAGAAGCGTCTGGCACCGGTAATATGAAACTTATGATGAATGGTGCGCTCACCATTGGTACTTTGGACGGCGCTAACATTGAGATTCGCGAAGAAGTCGGCGAGGAGCATTTTTTCCTATTTGGTAAAACCACGCGCGACATCGCCCAACTACGGCCACATTACAACCCATTAGCCGCGATTGCCGCCGATCAAAATTTATCGCAAGTGATTGATTTGATCCGCAGCGGCTATTTTAATCCCTGCGAGCCCGGCGTCTTCGATGACATTTTGCGCAGTCTGACCGACGGCGGCGACTATTGGCTGGTTTGCGCCGATTTTACCGATTATGTCGAAGCGCAAGAGCGTGCCGCCGCTTTGTACCAAGACCAGGAGCGCTGGTCGGTGTCGGCGATTCTCAATACCAGTGCCAGCGGCAAGTTTTCTGCCGACCGCACGATCAACGATTACAACCGCGAGATTTGGAAACTGCCGACCGTGCCGGCGATTCGGCGCGAGTGAATCGTGGTGGGTTTGATCTGCGCTTCATCGGTCGAACGCTTTTGGCCGCTGGAGCGCGGCACAGTCAGCGCACAGCGCCCCACCGTCGCGCCACTGATGGGCTAGCCCTTCACTCTCGCCGACGCTTTAGCTACTCTCGCACCCTGGTTCCCATGAGTCCCATTGCCGATGGCCCGAGCACTGAGCTTTCGACTCGCGCAGATCACGCTCAGTTTTGAGGTGGCGGCGAAAGTCGACAAAAAATCGCTGTATGGCTACGCCAAACGCATTGCCGAGAAAGACGGTAAGGCCCTGAGCAGAGGTTTGTTATTGGCCGACGGTCGCTTGTTGCCGACGTCGGCGGTCGCGTCCATTCGAGTGGACCCGGACGGTTCGCCGGTTGATCCGATCGAAACCTACATCGATGACAAACCAGCCGAGCAAAAACCCAGTTCCTTCGATATCGAATCGCCTTTGCAAGCGGTGCCGATGGCGCAATTGGCGGCGTTTCAGGTCAGCGATGTCTATCCGCTGATCGGCAGCGGTTTGGCGCCGGGTTTGTATCGCACCGAATTTAGCTATCGGAAGAGCCATCAGCCCAAAGATGCGCTGCTGTTGTCACGCGCCGATGGCGTTTTCATGCTGGTAGGTGCCGGCAAGTTATCGACTTTCCTTGATTTGTCGGTCGCCTACGACTTTTTCGACACCCAGGCAGAAGCCGACGACGACGGCGACGAGCTGGATTTTTCGATGATTTGAGCGACGGCTCGCATCTTCGGCGCGACAACGAATCGACACAAACACCCTTGGAAGCATTGAACCTATCCCATGGCACTGACTTTACATCTGGAGTACGGCGGTCGCAGCGCGCGGGTTGCGCTGCATGGCTTGCCGCTGGCAAAGCCCAAATTAGCGCTGCATACCGCCAGCAAAGTGGGTGAGGTGAGCTTGCGACGTCTGGTTACCGGGGTCCGTCGCAACGCCGATGGCCTCGATTTCGCCCAGTTGGTCGCCGGCGATCCTGAACTGGATTTGGCCCTTGCCGGCACCGAGGTTGATCCCGATAGCACCACGCCGGCGTGGTTTGACCCAAGCGCCAGCATTGCCACGCCGATTGGGGATTTTGCCGATGTCGACGTGGTCTTTGACGCCCATGGCGTGGAAAAAACTCGCCGGCCCCATTTGGTGCGCCGTTCCAATTTGAATGAACTGCATCCAATTAAACTGGGCAAACGTTTGCCCGCCAATGACGCGCTGGCCGGATTCGCATTCAAACTGACTTTACAGCTTGCGCATGTGGATGGTTTGAGTTTTGAGTTTCTGCGCGATTTAGCCAAGGATTTAGCGGCCAAAAATGAAATCGCCGTGCTGGGTGCTGGTCCCAAAGGCAATATGCCGCTGGTGACACGCGAATCAGGCACCGCTTATCGCGCCTTTTTGCATGGTGAGGTGGATCAACAGGGGCGCTATAAATTACTGCTGCTGTTATCAGACCAAGAATTGAAACTGCCCGACAAGATCGCAGGAGACGCCGGATGATTGACCGCAGCAAACTCTCTATGCGGGGTAGATACGGCATCGCCACCGGTGGTGCGGTGACCGATCATGTCTTAATGGCGGTCGCCACTGAATTTGAAAATCAGGTGATGCGCAAGATTCAAGGGCTTTCCCCGGCAGAATTGGCCACGCGATTTGCCGGTACTGATCCGGTGCTGACCGCGCATAAATATGACGGCGAAGGTGTATTTGTCTATTTCGAACAGGGCAGCGAGCCGTTTGCGTTTTCCGCGCCCGGTGGACGCGTGCGTTTGGGATTTTTGGCGCTCGATGAATTAGCGGAAAAACTCAATAAAGCAGGCAGCAAACGTGCGCTATTGCGGTGTGAGCTGTATTTGGACAGTAAAGATGCCGATGGCGTGCGCCGTTCCGGTGTCAGTGAAGTGATACGCCTGAGTTTCGGTGGCAGCCTGGAAGATTTAAACCGGCTAAAACTAGCGATGCTCGATATTGTGATGTTGGATGGCAAAGATGTGCGCGCCCAGCAGGGTGATTTCCAAAAAACGCTCGACACGCTGCGAGACATTTTTGGTAACGACAGCAGCGCAGCGGTGCACGCGCAATCTGCGCAAGTCATGCCCGAGCGTGAGGTGGCGGCCGGATTTACCCGCTGCATTGAGGACGGCGGCGAAGGCGTGGTGATTCGTCGTTTAAATCGCGCGGAGGCATTTAAGGTGAAACCGCATCGCAGCGTCGATGCGCTGGTGCTGGGTTTTGTTGAAGGTGAGTTCGAGGGGCAATACGGCGTAACCTCAATGTTGACCGGTTTGCTTTATCCGGGCGCAGAGCTTGAATCGCTGGTGCAGACCTTTGTGCGGGTGGGCTCCGGATTAAGCGACGCGCAACGCGTGGGTTTGCTGGATCGTCTGCGCCCGTTGAAAGTCGATGCGCCGCTGCCGATGACCGACTCCTCCGGTCGCGCGGTGCAATTTGTGCGGCCTAAACTGATCATCGAAATACACGGTGAAGATTTGATTGCCGCTGAAGGCGGACGCGAGCAGCGCACCCAGCTGATCGCCTGGGACGAATCCGCTGGCGGCTATCGCTTTCTGGGCTTGACTCCGTGCCCACGCCTGAGTTTCGCGCGCTTCCAGACTTTGCGAGAAGACAAAGAATGGCGCAGCGGCGGCGCCCGCATCGAGCAGATTTTGGATCGCGTTGAACGGCCCACGCCATCCACCGCAAGCACGGAAACTCGCATCGTGCGCCGCGAGGTGTACGCCAAAGGCGAAATGCTGCGCAAGCTGGTGGTTGTGCACAAAGCCGGCGATCTGGCCTTTCCATACCTCGTTTATTGGACCGACTACTCGGCAAAACGCGCCGAACCCTTAAAAGTCAGCACCGACGTCGCGGCCAATGAAACCCGCGCGATGGCGATCGCCGAGCAGTTATTGGCCGAAAATTTGACCAAAGGATTTAATCGGGTCGCGTGTGCTTAAAGCCGGAATCTATTCACATCAAACGTCAAAGACGTAGGTCAGGTTGCCCGCAGGTCTACGTGACGGTGGACAAGATGTCACCAGACCTACGGCCAACGTGACCAACGCGCAAGCTTAATTATGCGGCTAACATTGATTATGTCAATTGCGGCGAGCCTCGGTGGCTAGTATGACGACCAGCGCGACCTGGAATAGCCCATGCGTTTGATCCACACCTCCGACTGGCATCTGGGCCAAAGCTTGCATGGCCATGAGCGTTATGCGGAACACGAGGCGTTTTTAGGCTGGCTACTGGACGAATTGCAGCGTCGCCAGCCTGATGCTTTGCTGATTGCCGGTGACATCTTTGATCTGGCCAATCCGAGCGCGCAGGCGCAGCGTTTGTATTACGGTTTTTTGGGTCAGGCGCTGGCGCGCTTGCCTGATCTGGATATCGTCGTGATCGCCGGCAATCATGATTCGCCGGCACGGATTGATGCGCCACGCTCCCTGCTGCAAGCGCTGCGCGTGCAGGTGGTCGGTCAGTATCACGGTGATGAATCGCAGCGCGTCTCGGTGCCAATCCGCCGGTCCGATGGCAGCATCGGCGCGTGGGTATTGGCCGTGCCCTTTCTGCGGCCGGCCGATTTGACGCCGATTGATACGCAAACCTATGCCGAGGGCATCGCGCGGGTTTATCGCGAAGTGGTCAATGCAGCGCTAGCGCAGCGACAACCCGATCAAGCGCTGATCGCGATGGGTCATTTACATGTGCAGGGCGGCAAACTCTCTGAACACTCGGAGCGCCGGCTGGTGATCGGTGGCGAAGAAGCCGTGCCCAACAGCATTTTCCCGAGCGAATTGGCGTATGTGGCACTCGGTCATTTGCATTTGGCGCAGGAAGCAGGCGCGCCGTGGATTTGTTATTCGGGCAGCCCTTTGCCGATGTCGTTTAGCGAAATCGACTATCCGCACCAGATTATTGAAATTGAAATTGAAGGGCCGCGCCTTGTTGCGCTGAACTCGACGCTGGTGCCAAGGCCAGCGTTGATCCGGCGCATTCCAGAGCGGCACTTGCCGCTGTCCGAGGTGCTTGAGCTGTTGGCGGCGTTGGATTTCCCGCCCAGTGCGCCGGGTTTGCAGCCTTTGATTGAGGTGCAGATCGAGCGCGCCTGGGGCGATCCTGATCCGATGCCCTTGGTGCGCGCCGCGCTGGAGGGCAAAGGCGTGCGCTTGGCCGCGGTCAAGGCGATCCGCCCCGCCGCGCCGCAGGGCGGCGCGGCGCCGACGCTGCTGTCTATCGATCAGCTCATGCCGCTGCCCTTGTTCGAACGATTAGTCCGTGAACGCACCTGCGCGGCGCCGGATGAGACGCTGCTGCAAGCCTTTGGCGAGCTATTTGCCACTGCCCACGCCCAGGACTGATACGTATTCATGCGCATTCTGGCCATTCGCGGCAAAAATCTGGCGTCCTTGGCGGGTGAATTTGTCGTCGACTTTGGCGCAGAACCGCTGGCCAGCGCCAGTTTGTTTGCGATCAGCGGTCCTACCGGTGCGGGCAAAAGCACCTTGCTGGATGCGATGTGTCTGGCGCTCTATCACGACACGCCGCGCCTGCGCGCCGCCACTGAAAGAAGCGTCACGGTACCGGATTTCAATGATCAAAAGATCAGTCCGCGCGATCCGCGCAATCTGTTGCGGCGCGGTACCGCCGATGGCTGGGCGGAAGTGGATTTTGAGGATCGCAGCGGCATTGCGTGGCGGGCGCGTTGGATGGTCAGTCGCGCGCGCAAGCAGGCCACTGGACTTTTGCAACTCGCGCAGGCCAGTTTGATCAATCTGCACACGCAGGCCGGCTTTGCCGGCAATCGCGGTGAAATTCAGATCGAACTGGTGAATTTGACCGGCCTGAGTTTTGAACAATTTTCGCGATCGGTGTTATTGGCGCAAAACGAGTTCGCCGCGCTGCTCAAAGCCCCGCAAAAAGAACGCGCCGATTTGTTAGAGGCGCTCACCGGCACCGAAATCTTTCAGCGCATCTCGCAACTAGCGCACGAGCGCAACGCGGCTGAGCAGTCGCAATTGCTGGCGTTGGAACAACAACTACAACTAATCAAACCACTGGTCGATGCCGAGCGCGCGCAACTGCAAGATCGCCACGCGCAGTTACTTACCCACAGCGCGGCCGAACAAGCTCTAGCCAACACGCTGCAGGCGCAACTGGCTTGGCACCGCGCTGGCGCAGTGCTGCAGGAGCGCTTGGCCAGCACCCAAGCGCAGTTGCGGCAGACCTTTGATGCGCTGCACGCACAGCGCGAAACGCAGCAACAATTGCGCCGCTGGAATGCCGTGGCGCAGCTGCGGCCTTTGCTCGATTTGCACACGAATACGCTGGGGCGTTTGCAGCAACTGAACATCGAACTGCCCGAGCGTTTGACCGACTGCCAAAGCGCCGCGACCACGCTGGCGCAGTGCGCGAAAGCCAGCCAAACCGCGCAGCAACGGGTGCACAGCGCGGCGGATCAGCGCGAACGCGCCCGGCCACTGATCGCCAGCGTGCGCGAGGCCGATCAGCAACTGCACATCCGCCAATTGGCCCTGGAAACCCAGCGCCAGCTGCTCTTTACGGCCCAACAAACGCAACAAAGTTTGAGCGAACGTCAGGCCGCGCTGCACAACCAACACGCGCAGCTGCGCGCATGCGTGCTGCAATGGACGGGTTGGCAAACTGCGCAACCGCAGTTGCAATCAAGCGCCGAGCGCTGGCCGCTGCTCGGTTTGCAGCTCGGCAACGCGCTCGCCGTGTGCGAGCAGCTGCAAAAGCTGCATAACACGCAATCGGACTTGAGCGCGCAACGCGCGGCGCTGCAAATCGAACTGGAGCACGCGCAGCGCAGCCATGCGGCCAGCGCGCAGTCTTGCGCCGCAGCGACGACCGACTTGCGTCAGGCCGAGGCGCTGTCGGCCTTCTTTGACGCCGATGCGCTTGAAGCGCGCCGCGCCGCATGCTTGCAAAATCAACGGCAACTTGAGCGCCTGCAGCAGAGCAGCGCCGCGCACCAGCAAGCGCAAACGCGCCAGACGGCGCTGCGCGCACAGATCATCAGTACGCAGCAGCGCATCAGCAGCGCTGAGCAAAATTTCGAACAGGCGCAGCAGCAAGCGCAGCAGTTGACACGCGATACCTTGGCCGCGCGGATTGCGCTGCAACGCATCAGTCTGATTGCCGATGCGCACACCGAACAACTGCGCGAATTATTGCTGCCAGGCGAGCCCTGTCCGGTGTGCGGCGCACCTGAACATCCGGCGGCCAATAGCGGTAACGCAGCGCTGCGCGCCCTTCTCGATACGCTGCGTAGCGAGCTAAACACACAGGAACAGGCGCTCATTGTTGCCAATCAGGCGCAGCAAGACGGCGCGACCCGCTTGCAAATAGAGCAGCGCGAACACACGCGTCTGGCGCAGGACGGCGAACTGGCCAGCGCAGCTGTCATGCAAACCGCGCAGCAAATGCGCACGGCGCCGCAAACCGATTTGCACGATCTGGCGTCGGTACTTGCCGCCCTGCCAGCCTTAGAGCGGGCGCTGATCGACGAACAAACCGCCATTGATACCCAGCGCAGCGCGCTGCAGCAAACGACCGCGCAAGTTGAGCTAAAGCGGCAGCGCGAACGCAGCGCGCGCAGCCAATTGGACCAAGCCCAGACCGCGCTGCAACACAGCACGCACAGCTGCACCGCGCAGGAAACCCAACTAGCGCAGCTGAACGGGCAACACCAAGCCTTGCAGCAACAGTGGCACACGCTACTGCGCGATTTGCCTGGGCCGCTACTGGCAGAACTGCCGATTGAAACGCCGCTGCGCTGCCAAGCAGCCATCAACGCACAGCTACAGTTATGGCAGACCGGCGAGGCGCTGCGCCTCGCCGCCGAATTAGCAGCGATAGGCTTACAACGCAGCGCGGCCGAACAGCTGAGCATCAGCGCGCAGCTTAGCGCTGTCGTAGGGGACATCGAAGGCCTGCAACTGCTGCTCAGCGGCGCACAGGCGGCGCTTCGCCAAACACGCGAGCAGCGAGTGCTGTGGTTGTCCGAACCTGACGTGGAGGTTTTCGCGCAGCGCTTGGCCACCGCATTAGATGAAGCGCAGCGGCAGCTCGCCCACACCCAGACGCGCCGCCACGCCGCCGAACACGCGCACAACGCGGCCGGCAGCGCGCAACTACAGGCGCAACGCGAGCAAGCCAGCCTGCAATTGCAAATAGACGATCTGCAGCTGCAACTGGCAGCAGCACTGTCCGAACGCCGCGCCGAGTTAGGCATGGAAGCAGGCCTGGCGGATTTGCATGCCTGGCTGCAAGCGACTCCAGCCGATTTGAAACAGCGCTTGGCGGCTTGGCAGCACGAAGAAAACGCGGCACGCCAGCTAGAAACGCTGATCGACGATCTGCATGCACAAATTACCGCTTGGCAGCGGTCACAGCTGCCCTGCCCTGCCCTGCCCAAGCTCGGGGAGGAAGCAAAGGCGCTGACCGATTCACTTGCGCAGCAACTGGCGCAATGCAACGCAGCGTTGATCGCCAGTCAAACGCGGCTACAGGATTTGGATCAGCAGATCGGCGCATTGCGCTTTGAACTGCAACAGGATGATCGGCGGCGTCTAGACGGCGTGCAGCAAATGGCCACCTTGCAAGCGCAGCGGTTAATCGCTCAGCCCTGGGCCTTACTGGATGAACTGATCGGCGCTGGCGACGGCAGCAAGTTCAAACGCTACGCACAGCAATTCACGCTGGAAGTGCTGATCGACTACGCCAACGAACACATCGTGCACCTGGCGCGCCGTTATCGTCTGCGCCGCGGCAACGAGCCCCTGAGTTTGTTTGTGATCGACAGCGATCTCGGCGACGAAGTGCGCAGCGTGCATTCGCTATCGGGCGGCGAGACCTTTCTGGTATCGCTGGCGCTGGCATTGGGCTTGGCCTCGTTATCGGCGCAACGCTTGCGGGTCGAATCGCTATTCATTGACGAGGGTTTTGGTAGTTTAGACGCCGATACCCTCAACACCGCAATGGAAGCCCTCGACCGCCTGCAAGCCCAAGGCCGCCGCATCGGCGTGATCTCCCACGTAGTCGAAATGGCCGAACGCATCGGCGTGCAAATCCGCGTAGAAGCACTAGGCGCAGGGAAAAGCCGATTGCGGGTGATCGCTTAGAGTTCTTCCGTGAAGGATCGTCGGCCATCTTGGTGGCTTTTGCCATCTTGCCATCCGACGGAACTCGGCGCATGCTTTTGTTTCGCCGAGTCTGGAGCACAACATGAGCGAACCACAGTTGTCCGTCCGCAGCGCCCGTGCGCGTGAGCTGGCGCATCGTCTTGCACGGCGTGAGCGGCGCACCGTCGCCGAGGTAGTTGAGCGGGCATTGGAAGCCTACGAGACTGCCCAAACCGGAAGAGAGCCCGCGTGCCAGTTCTATGCCCGCCTTGTGGCCGACTGCGCTACTGATATCGACCTTGAGGCACTACTGAAAGCCGAGCGCCTTGCCCATAGCGGGCCGGAATTGTGATCTTCCTCGACACCAACGTGGTATCAGAGACGCTCCGTCTGCAGCCGGATGAGAATGTGCTGCACTGGCTTGAGCGGCACGATGCGGAGCTGGCTCTCAGCACGGTGGTGATCGCCGAGTTGGCCTACGGCATCGAGAAGATCCGACCCGATCAGCGTGCGCGACGTCTGGCATCAGGACTCGATGCATGGCGGCAGCGCTTTGCAGGTCGAGTATTCGCATTCACCGAAGACGCCGCGATGGCGTATGGAAGTGTGATGGGCGAGGCCGCGCGATCAGGTCGACCGATGTCAGCACAGGACGGCATGATTGCCGCGATCGCACAGTCCCAGGCAAGTCCGCTGGCTACGCGCAATACGAAGGATTTCCAGCAGTCGGGAATTCAGACGATCAATCCATGGCTAGCATGACCAATGACCGTTATTGGTGGTAACAGCGCGTGATCGAAATCTATCGCAGCAGCCGTATCGAGACGCTGGCGGATTTGTTGGCGGTGCAGATGCGTGCGGCGCTGCCGCTTTCGGTGTTGACGCCGCAGAGGGTGATTGTGGGTCACTTGGGCATGAAACGCTGGTTGACGCAGTATTTGGCACAAATGCGTTTGCCGGGATTGCCACGCGTCGCGGCGAATTTGGACATGCTGCTGCCCAGTGAATGGTTGGATGGTTTGGCACAGCAGGTGTTGGGCAGCGAGGCGATCGCGATTGCGCCGTATCGGCGCACCGCTTTGCGTTGGCGCATTTATCAACTGTTAGCTGATCTGCCGGCGCCGCAGGTGCAGCGTTATCTGCACGGGGCCGATGCGCCGCGGCGGCGTTACCAACTGGCTGATCGATTGGCTGGTTTGTATGGCCAATATTTGGTTTATCGATGTGATTGGCTGCGCGACTGGGAGCAGGGCAAAAGTCCGGACGAACATTGGCAGGGCGAACTGTGGCGCCGCTTGGTCGCAGATATCGGTTTGGCGCACCGCGGCCAACGCATGCGCGAATTGGCCGCGCGCCTGCCGGCACTGCTGACCGATCCCGAACAACCCGCCTTGCATGTGTTTGGCGTCTCCCACCTGCCGCCGGATGCGCTGTATGCCTTGGAGGCCTTGTCGCAAACGCGCACAGTGTGTCTGTATTTCCCCGATCCGTGTCGCGAGTTGTGGGACGATTTGCGCGATCAGCGCAGCATTTACCAGGAACAACTGGATGGCGGCGCCTTCTTGAGCATTGGCCATCCCTTGTTAGCGGCGCTGGGGCGCATGGGTCAGCATTTTTGTCTGCTATTGAACGGCTTGGATTCGGGCTGCGATCTGCGCGATCAGTACGACGAAATGGCCAACGATCTGTTACCGCCGACGGCCTCGTTATTGCAGCGTTTGCAACACAGCGTGCGCACTAGAAGGCCCGATTGGCTGGCGCGCAATCCGCTGGATGCGCGCGATCCGCGTCTTGATGCCACGCTACGCGTGCACGCCTGCCACACGCGCTTGCGCGAGCTGGAAGTGCTCAAAGACGCCTTGCTCGATCAACTGGCCGCCGATCCTAGTTTGCATCCGCGGCACATCGTCGTGATGGCGCCCAATATGGCCTTGTACGCGCCCTTGTTGCCGGTGGTTTTCGCCGATCCGGCCACCGCCGCGTTATTGCCCTATCAACTGGCCGACGTGGCGCTGGTGCGCACCCACCCCTTGCTCAGCGCGGTGCGTGAGTTATTGGATCTGCCCACGCAGCGCATCAGCCGATCGCAAGTGCTGGCGCTGTTGGCACTGCCGGCAGTGGCGCGGCGTTTTGCGCTGAGCGAGCAACGCCACGCTGCGCTGCAGCGCTGGTTGGATCGTAGCCACGTGGCCTGGGGTCTGGATGGCGAGATGAAGGCCGATTTCGGCGCGGCGCCGGTGGACGACCACAGTTTTGCCTTCGGTGTGGATCGCATGATGGCGGGCTTTCTGTTGGGCCGCAGCGATGCGCACACGCTGATCGACGAGCGCATCTTGCCGGCCAACCCGGTCGCCGGCCCGGATGTGGAATGCCTAGGTGCGCTGTGCGCTTTGCTGGCGATCTTGCGCGAGTGGCGCGGCCAAGCGCAGCAAGTGCAGTCATTGACACAATGGTCGGCGCAAATACGCGATTGGTTCGAGCGTTTGTTTAGCATCGATAGTAATGACGAAGCCGAACGGGAAGCGCATACCGCGGTGATGAAACTGGCGGCACGCTTGGCCGACGAAAGCCGCGCGGCCGGTGTGGATGTAGATGTGGATTGGACGGTGGTGCGCGAGGTCCTAAAACAAGGTTTAGACGGTATTCCCGAGCGCCAAGTGTTTCTTGCCGGTGGCATTACCTTTTGCGGCATGGTGCCACAACGGGCCATTCCCTTTGCGGTGATTGCCCTATTGGGCCTCAACGATGGTGATTATCCACGACCACGGCCAGATACCGGCTTGGATTTAATGCAGAGCAAACCGCGATTGGGCGACCGTGATAATCGCTCCGACGATCGTTATTTGTTCTTGGAAGCGCTGATGAGTGCGCGCAGCGCCTTGCATTTAAGTTATCTGGGTGAAGGCGCGCAAGACGGTAAACCACGCAATCCGGCCCTGCCCTTGGCCGAATTATTGGGATTTTTGGATCAGCAACATGAGTCGAATTCGGCGGCATCCGATTATGATCCGCCCTGGCGCGTGCGCCACGCCTTGCAACCCTTTGACGCGCGTTATTTTGACCCGCATAACGCCAACCGCGGCAACTCAGACGCCGCTAATCCGCGGATGTTCTCCTATTCGGCAAGTTTTGCCCATGTGCACAGCGATCCAAATGCAAGCGAGTGGCGTTTCATGCGCAACGCGCCCGCGTTGGAACGCGCCAGCAGCGCGAATGTGGAATTGCGCAATGTGATTGCCTTTTTTGGCGATCCAGCGCGCTGGTTGTGCAAAAACGCGCTGCGATTGTCACGTGACGCGCTAGAAAACCAAGCACCCAATGATAGCGAGCCACTGGGCACCGATATTCATTACTTCGACACGCTGCGCACGGATTTGGTCTGGACGGCGCTGCAAAACGGTGCACAGCAACTGCCTGTAGAACCCCCGGTTTATATCCGTCGTTCTGGCCGTTATGCCAGTGGTGAACTCGGCCGCCGCACTTGGCAACACTTGCGCATTGAAGCACAGGCCTTTCTAGATTTAGCCATCACTCTACCGCCTTTTTCGGGCGGCTCGGCGATCGCCACGCCGGTCGCCATCGATTTGCACATAGACGACCTACGCTTGCTCGGCAGCATCGGCCGCATGTATCGCGCCGGCGACGAACTCTGGCTGGTCGCGATGATCAGCAGCGGCATGAGTTTCAAACCATTGACTGCCTTGTTTTTACAATGGGCCGCATTGCGCTTGTCCTTGCCAAACCAAGTCTGCCGCTACGCATTGATTCACAAAAACAACAAAGGCGAGGCTGCAATGGAGCCGGCCATCACCTTCAGTGAGGATTTGGCCCAGCTGCAGAACGGATTATTGACCTTGATGACGCGTTATCGCCAAGCCGAAAAAACCGCTGGCACCTATTACGCCAAAAGCAGTTACGCCTATGCCTTGACGATGCATGATGGACAATTCCAAAAGGCGCCTGACCACGCGAGCCGCCGTTGGTTTGGACCCACGGTGACGGATACGCCCGGTGAACGCGATTACGCGCCGTATTATAATTTGATGTTGGCCGGCGACGAATCCTTCATTCAATTTGGCACTGAAGAAAATGCGCGCTTCACCGCCATTGCGACAGAGCTATTGCAAGCAATGACCGGCGCGGCGCCAACGCCATGAGTGTGCGAGCAAATTTAGATTGGCGCACGCTGCCGCTAATTGGCACTAGTTTAATCGAAGCCAGTGCCGGCACCGGTAAAACCTACAATATCGCGCTGTTGTATCTGCGCTTGGTACTAGAACGCAAGCTCAATGCGCGGCAAATTGTGGTTGCCACCTTTACTGATGCCGCAGCGCAAGAGTTGCGCGCCCGTATTCGCCTGCGATTGATTGATGCGGAGCGCGAAGTGAGTTTAGCGCTGGGCGCAAATGTCGCGCCCACGACTATTTCAGAATTATTGGCTGATTGTTGCGCTGCCGATTCGACAGACCAAGTACTGGCGCGCTTGCGTTTAGCCTTGGCGGAGATTGATTTAGCGCCAATCTCCACGATTCACAGCTTCTGTCGACGCATACTCGCTGAATTCCCGTTTGACACCGGTGTGCCATTTACGCTGGGCGAGTTTGTCGATGAAAAGGCGGTCATTCGCGAATGCGTTGAAGATTTCTGGCGTATGCGTTTTTTGCGCGAAACACTCGATCCCCTGGAATTGGCCTTCGTGGTTCCGGGCGGTGTGGGCGGCCTCGCCAGACGGGTCACCCTGCTGCTAGAAGTTCCAGAAGATGCATGCCAATTCGGTGACGCATCGCTGTTGCGCGATTGGTGGCAGACCTTATGTGATTCGCAAATCGATGCATTGCAGCGCTTAGTAGACCATGCGGCATCGTTTGCCCGCTCCAATTCTGCTTTGCGCACGCAGTTAACTAAATTATTAAAATGCGCGCAACTGGGCGATCCTAGTAAGCTTGATTGGGGCCGATTAGCAGCGGCATTGGACAGTGAAAAATTACGGGACTATGGAAACTCACGATTAACGACGCCGCTGGATCAACACCCATTATTGCAGCCGTGGAGCGCGATCAGCGTCTCATTGCGACGCGCCGATCAGTTGATTGCCAGCGATGTTGCGCGCCTAGGTGCGCAGTTTGTGCGGCAAGCCTTGGCGACGCGTTTGCAAATGCGCGGGCAGACCACCTTTACGCAGTTGATTTTCGAGGTGCACCAACGGCTGTCCGGTCCATTTGGCGCAAGCCTAGCCGAGCGTTTAGGCCAGGCGTGGCCGGTGGCGTTAATCGACGAATTTCAAGACACCGATGCGCGTCAATGGTCCATTTTCCAACGCATACACCAGGCAGAAAGCACGCAAAGCGCGCTAATTTTGATTGGTGATCCTAAACAATCGATTTACGCTTTTCGCGGCGGCGATATTCATGCTTATCTGGCGGCGCGCGATAGCGTGCCCTTGGATCGCCAATTTTCGATACGCGATAATTACCGATCACACCCAGCGCTGATCAATGCATTAAATGGCGTTTACGGGCTGGCCGGCACGCTCAGTTTTGGCGAAGCGCAGATTGATTATGTCAGCGTAACGCCAGGTGAGCCGGGCAAATGGTCCAAAAGGAGTCAAGCCTTGCGGCTGCGCTTGTTGCAATCTGACAATCCGAGCGTAGGCGTGCGCGATTCGATCGTGCTGGACGCATGTGCCAACGATATCGTTGGACTATTGGCAGATCCCAATGCGGCCGTTTCTCCCGGTGATATTGCGGTGTTGTTGGACAGTAACCCGCGCATTCGTGCGCTGCGTGAAAAGTTAATCGAACGCGGCGTGCCGGTGGTCGGCGCCGGCCGCGCCAGTGTGCTCGATAGTCCCTGGTGTTTGGATGTGCAACTGTTGCTGTTTGCGCTTTTGCAGGTCAATGACGACTACGCGGTACGCGGCGCCCTAGCCACGCGCTTATTGGGCGCCACGGCGCGTGATTTGGCGCAATGGGCAGCCGACCCGCACGCCTGGGACGCGCAACTGGAGCGTTTTTCGCAGTGGCGTCGCTTGTGGGAACGCCGCGGCGTATTGGCGGTGCTTGAAACGGTGATCGCTGAGCACGCGCAGCGTTTGCTGGCTGCTGCCCATGGCGAGCGCGCGCTGACCGATTTGCGGCACTTGGGCGAACTCTTGCAAGACGCGGCCAGCCATTGTTATGGCCCCGAGGAACTCTACGCGTGGTTGATCGCCGAGCGTGACGTGGGCTCCAGCGGCGAAGAGGCCAGTCGTGAGCAGCAACTGCGTATCGAGAGTGAAATGGGTCGGGTGCAATTGCTCACCATCCACGCCAGCAAAGGCCTGCAGTACCCGGTGGTCTTCGTGCCGATGGCCTGGCGACCCAGAAGTGATGCACGCTTTGATGTGCGTGCAGATGTGGCGCGATATCACGATGATCAGCATCGTCTGTACTTGGACCTCGCCTCTGATCAATTCGATGCGCACAAACTCATCGACCGCATTGAGGATCTGCAAGAACGCCTGCGCGCTTTGTACGTCGCGCTGACCCGCGCGGAGCAGCAATGTGTGGTGTATGGCTTTGAATCCACTGCAGCATTACCGAGCATCGGCAATCCGCAGCGCGGTGCGCTGGATGTGCTGTTGGGCGGCGCGCTGGCCGGCGCTGGGCCTGATTCGTCGTGGGACGCATTAGCCGCGGCCGTGCCGGCGTTGTGCATTGATCGCTCACCGAGCGCCGCGCAGCGCTACCAACCGGCAGCGCTAGCCCCGCTGCAACGGCTGGCCCGGGCGCCGTTGCCGGCGCCGCGGCCACGCATCGGTTTGTACAGTTTTACCGCGTTATTGCGGTTCGGGCCCGGCTCAGTGGAGGTCGCGCGCGGGGCCGAGGACGAACTTGATCAGGCGCCAGAAGCGCTGCCGGAACGCTTGGCCAGTGATGGTTTGCATCCGCACCTGCTGGCGCTGGAGTTGCTCAAAGGACCGCGATTTGGCGATGCCATGCACGGTCTATTGGAAGCCGGTCGCGCGCTGCCAGAAGTGCCCAAAGCTGCGCGCGCACGCTACGCGCTGCAAGCGCAGCGCATTGCCCTAGCGCTCGATCAACAATCGGTGAGCTTGGAAAAGGGCAAAGAGGCGGCGCAATTGGCAGCGGTGGGCGATTTGTTGGATCGCACGCTCGATAGTGAATTGGCACCGGGATTGCGTTTGGCCACGCTGGCCGCGAATCAAACGCGCCCCGAGTTTGAGTTCGCCTTTGCGCTGCATCAAGCGCGCTGGTCGCAATTGCACGAATTACTGGCCGCGCATGGCTTGGGCGATTGGTGGCCGGCCAATGATCAAGAGCGCATCCTGCGCGGTTTAATGAAGGGTTTCATCGATTTGGTATTCGCATGGGACGGCCGTTACCACGTGCTGGATTACAAAACAAACTGGTTGGGTGAAGGACGTTTATCCGATTACGCACCCGCCAGTTTGCAGCTAGCCATGCAAGCGCATCATTATGGCATTCAAGCCTTGATTTACACGGTTGCTTTACACCGTTATCTGGGCCAGCGACTGCCCGATTATGAAGCGACGCGCCATTTAGGCGAATCCTGGTATCTATTTGTGCGTGCACTCGGATTAGCGCCCGCTGCCGGCGTTTGGCGTAAAGCATTTCCGATTTCCCTCATTCAACAATTGGACAGGCTGTTTGATGATCACCAATAGCCTATCGAATTCCGATCGTGATCCCACCAGTACCGCCATCGCGCTGGAACGGTGGGCCAAACAACGCACCGATTGCGCGCCTTTGGCGCGCGCGCTCGGTCAGGCGGCGGCGGCGGAAGCCCAAGGTCACGCCTGCGCCATGCTCGATGCGCGGGAGTTTGAAGCGGTGCGTGCGCATCCGTGGGTGGGCAACGGCGCAGCGCTCACCCCGGCGGTGCTCACTGAACACGGCGAGTTTTATCTGTGGCGCAATTGGCAGCATGAGGCGCAGATTGCCGCGGCCTTACGCGCACGCATGAGTGCCGGCAGAGCAGCGCCTAGCGCCGCAGATCAGGCTGATTTAGCCCGTTTATTTGTCAATGTGGAAACGCTCAAAGGCCAATTGCAGCGTGCCGCCGTGGCCGGCGTGGTCGGCCAGCGCTTGTTTGTGCTGAGCGGCGGCCCCGGTACTGGCAAAACCACCACCGTATTACGCATGCTGTTGTTATTACAGCGTATTGCGCAGCGCACTACCGGCATGCTGGCGATCGCGCTGGCGGCGCCGACCGGCAAAGCCGCGCAGCGTTTATCGCAATCCTTGCGGGACGGCGCCAGTGCGATGCGCTTCGCGCTGGGCTTGGCTGGCGGCACTGCGCAGCAATCCGCGTCAGAACAACAGGATTTGGCCGACTGGGAATCGGCGCTGGCCAGTTTGCCAGAGAGCGCCAGTACCCTGCACCGCTTGCTGGGTGCACGCCCGCAGGACGATCAATTCAGTCACGATGCCAATAGTCCCCTGCCCTTCGATTTGGTGGTGGTCGACGAGGCCTCGATGGTCGATTTGGCCCTGATGCGTGCGCTGCTGGATGCCTTGCGCCCCACTGCACGTTTGATCCTGATCGGCGATCCGGATCAGTTGGTGTCGGTCTCGGCCGGCTCGGTGCTGGCGGACATCGTCGCAGCCGCTGAAAACGGCCCGCTAAGGCATCAGCATGTGCGTTTGCGCCACGTTTGGCGCACACAGGGGCGTCTAGCCGAGGTTTATGAGGCCGTGCGGCTGGGCAATGCACAGCTATTGCAGGTGTTGCTGGCCGCCGAGTTAGGCGCCACGCTGCATTCGGTGGCCGATCGCGTCGCTCTGGGGCGGCGTTTGCGCGCTTGGTTGGCTAGACCAGAATGGGCGCAACTAGATATCGTCACCCAAGCAGACGCCAATCCAATGCAGGCCTTCGCCGCATTGCGTGCGCTGCAATTATTAACCGCGCTGCGCGGTGGTTATTTTGGCGCGCAAGACATCAATGCATGGCTGGACTTACAGCGTCGCAGTCGGTTTGGCGAAGCCAGCTGGTACCCCGGTCGACCAGTGATGATTCGCCATAATGACTATAGTCGACGTTTATTCAATGGCGATATTGGCCTGACGCTGCGCTGCGGCGATCAATTGCGCGTCTGTTTTGAAAGCACCACGGCAAACGGCCAGATCGAATATCGTTATTTACTACCCCGCGAAATACCTGAACACGACGTAGCTTACGCGCTCACCATCCACAAAAGCCAAGGCTCTGAATACGGCCATGTCGCCGTCCTATTACCACCAGACGCCGACCACCGAATACTATCCCGGCAATTACTCTACACCGGCGTATCGCGCGCCAAACGCAGCCTAGAAATTTGGTCCAGCGCAGCCAGTTTAGCCACCGCATTAGCCAGCCTGAGCGTACGCAACGGTGGATTAAGACGGCGCTTGGCGTGATACGCCTTGCGGCAATGCAGTCAAATACCTAAACTGAATGCGTAGAATGCATTTGTATGAGGTGATGCTTTTGCCATGCTGACAGCGCGCAATCTGCCCGATGAAGTGCACCGCGCGTTACGAGTAAGGGCTGCCCAACACGGGCGCAGTACCGAAGCCGAGATCCGCGACATTCTAGCAACCGCGGTCAGACCACAGACACGCATTCGTTTGGGTGGCCCGTCGGGGAAGCTCATCGACGCGGCCGACGCCGGCGATATCGAACTTTTCACCAGCCCGGCCCTGCTAGCCGAACTCACCGACGTGCTCCACCGCTCCAGGTTCGCCAGACTGATCGTCGATGCCGCTCCGCTGCCCGCGGCAACGCCGAAGAAGCGCGGCCCCGCTCCCAAGATCCAGCAACAACTCGAACAAATCGGCCGCCTGCCCAAGGCCAAGCAACGCGCAGTCATGCAGTGCTCGATTGCATACTCGCGCAAGCCCGCTGACCTCACCGATCACACAGGACCCCGCCGATGGAACGCATCGCCCAACTGCATATCGAACGCCTGTCCGAAGGCGTCTATCTCGCCACCAGCGACGACATCCCCGGACTCATCGCCCAGGGACGCACCGTCACCGAGACGCTATCGCCCGCGATGTCGCCCGCAAGCTGATCGAGGCGCAGACCGAGCGCGCCGGCAGCGTGCGTCTCGCCGATCTTGAGGACACCTTCGACTATCCACTGCTGCTCGGCTGAACATGGGACGCCTCGCCGGGTTCCACTATCGCGACATCGTGCAACGACTGCGCGCCCTTGGTTTTGCCTTCGATCGCCAGGCCGCCGGTTAGCACGAGATCTCGAACTGATCGAGATCGCGCGGTAGCGCTCAAGCCGGAAACGAAGTGTCCGGCGCGAGCCCGGGCGGTGGGAGCATCAAAAACAGACTGTCCTGTGTTGTTCGGGTCCTGGCGATTTTGTCGTCATTCGCGAGTTAGTATTCTCGGAGCTTCGGTGAATACCGATCCAATATCGAATAAAAGAGGCGCATGCCAACATAGATTAACGCATGATAAGCAAAACAAGAATACCGTCTTTCGAAATAGTAAGCGCCTGACAGCCAACGCCGTGCCGATATAAGACCCGCTTCTGTAGCTTCTAAAAGGAGATCCCTGCCGGACGCTACGTCTTGAGCAGTTCCTTTGCCTGAGCATTTAAGGCGACCGAGATTCGCTACAGCAATTCGATTGCGGCCATTCGCGACCAAATCCTCGTAGGCACTGAACGCACGCCGATACGCCTCAGGTGTACCTAGCTGCATTCCAATACGACCCACACCCAAGCTCGCTTCAATGGTGTCCACTTCGTGACATGCCCGTTCGTAGCAGTCCATTGCCCGCAATAGATCCCTCGGGAAATCGCTCGATCCCGTCTCGAAGCACCCCCCCAGTAGTACCCATCCATTCATCCAATCATTCGAAATCAAGCCACGTGCAATTTGCACTGCATCAAGCACGCGCCCGTTGCGAAGTTCGTTGAAACCTCGGGAGTAAAGCTCATTGTTACTTTGTTCTCCCATTAGTCGGCAGGAGGACCTTCGCCATTATTTCTTCTGGGTGACCTCGCACTGTCTCGCTGCATCTGCTGAATATTCTCACGATCTCGGAAAATACGGCTAGGTGATTTTCCCTCCACGCACCCAGTAATCCCCAGAATCGTAACAAACACAGCGTAACGGCACGGATCTGATTGGGCAACTTGATAGCATATTCTCGCGGTGGTAACAACGGCCGGCGGAAGTAGTATGCCCGCGCCTGCCAATGTCGCTCCCATGCCGCCCGCTAAGGCCGCACCATTGCCGGCATTACTTATTTGCTGCGCATCTTCAAAGTGGAGAGGGTTTCGAGTGAATGGGTTCAAAGTCACGGTAAACAAAAGGCCCAAAGCATCCGAAAAGGCCAGCGGACTTCCCCCAACATACCCATACGTACTAACCCCACCCCTCAACCCGATCGGATCACTCTCCACATACCTCCCCGTGCCCGGCTCATAATCTCGGAAGTAGTTAGTTGTAATTCAATCCCACCGCCGCATCCCATTGCAGTCCTGGAAATCGCAAGTCAAATCTTACTGAGCTCGCATTGCCATCCGGATTCTCGTCGGCAGGCTGCGGGCCAAACGCATTGGATCCAGTCGCGGTTTGTTGATTGAGCTTCCAGCGCCACACCACGGTGCCCGCCGCCTGACCGCCCTGCGTTTGCGCATTGGCCAGCGCGCGCGGGGTGTTGAGGTGATCGCTGTGGATCACGTGGACCGCGTTGACGGCACTCGTGCCGCTCTCCACGCGACCGATCGGGGTGTGGTCCAGCCGCACAATCTCCTCATAACGCAGCGATCGCCGGCGATCAGCGTGCTGATCACCTGCCCGGCTTCGTCGTAGACATAGCCGCGCACACCCGACGTGGTCCATGCCGCCGAGGTGGCCGGCAAGCTTGGCGCTGGGGCGCCTTGGCTGGCCAGCACGCGCTCGCCGCGGCCGTTGTAGTTGCTGATTAGCTGCGCGCTGCTTCCGGTCGCCACCTGGGTCAGTCGGTTGCGCACATCAAAGCTGGCGCTATCGGTTTCCAAACCAGGCACACCGCTCTGCGTATTGCCGCACCAAAACTGCGCGCGGTGGCGCCCACTTGGCTCAATCGATGGTTCTGCGCGGCGTAGCTGTACGTAGTCACCGGATTGGTACCGATCTGCTGGCTTAGTCGATTGCCCGTGGCATCGTAGGTGTAAGCCTCAAGCAGCGCAAGATTGGCATCACGCACTTCATTCAAACGATTAAGCCGGGTGACAAAGACATTGGTTTGCGCTGGGGCCTTGTCAAATCGCGATTTTCGCGGCCGATACCGGCCGGCGAATATCGGCGTGAGAGCCGGATGTCTCGCTGTGAGCGTGGCATTTGGCAAACAGAAACGACAACGCCCGGCGCAAGGCCGGGCGTTTGGTTGCAAACCCAGTGCAAAAACAGGGTGTCCAGATGTTTAGCCGCTTCGTCAGCAGGCGCCTAGTCCAAATCAACCGCCCGGCAAAAGGTGCGCGTCCAATTCTTCGCGCGCGATGTCGACATCCTGGCAAACCGCCGTCAAGTCTACGAACAAGCCCGCCAGAACCATCC
>CAZLSB010000018.1:0-26700 GCA_964561825.1 uncultured Xanthomonas sp. | reverse complement strand
CGCTGCGCGCGCGCAGCGTCGCTACATTGGGGCGTCGACGATCTAAGGCATTCGCGCGTTGTTCGGCGCGGGTTCGCCGCTGCTGTAGCTGGCGGGTCAAACCGTCGCGTAGACGCGCGAGCAAAACCAGCGCAATTTGCTGGGTCCGCGTAATACGCCGTTCGGGCGCCTGAAAGCGCAGGCGTTCGAGCAACTGGGTCAATATTTGCCGACGCGTTTGCGTGCGAATGCGCTCGATACGCAGCAGCGCGTCGCGCAGCGTACCAGCCCGTGCTAGCGCGATCTCCAGCGCTCGGCGTGGATCATGCGCGCGCAGCAGCCTTTCGCTGGCATCACTGCGTTGTTGGGCAGACTGTAACTTGCGGCGTAGCAAGGCCTGCACAGCCTCCGATCGGCGCTGCAGCAATCCCAACACTGCCGCGGCGCTGGGTGTGATCAACTCGGCGGCGGCCGATGGAGTCGCAGCGCGCACATCGGCGACCAAATCGGCCAGCGTGAAGTCCGTTTCGTGCCCCACTGCCGACACCGTTGGGATCGGCGATGCGGCGATCAAACGCGCCAGGGCTTCGTCATTAAATGCCGCGAGGTCTTCTAACGAGCCGCCACCCCGGGTGAGCAACACCAGATCGTAGGCGGGCAGGGCACTTAACACCGCTTGCAACGCTGCGCGAATTTGGGCGGCGGCTTCGTTGCCCTGCACTTGTGCGGCGAACAGATCGATATGCAGCAAAGGCCAACGACGCGCGCAGACTGCTAGCACATCGCGGATCGCCGCGCCTGTGGGCGAGCTGATGACCGCCACGCGGCGCGCCATTTTGGGGAGCGCCCGTTTGCGCGCAGGATCAGTCAAGCCCTCTTTTTGCAACAAGGCTTTGAGGCGCTCAAATTCACGCATCAGCCGCCCGATGCCGGCGTCTTCCAGGTGTTCGCAGATCAACTGGTAGTCGCCACGCGCCTCAAATAAGCTGATGCGACCGCGAACCAGAACCTGTAGACCGTCCGCCGGTTTGGCGCGCACATACAAATTGTTCGACTTGAACATCGCACAGCGGATCTGGGCGTCACGATCTTTCAACGTGAAATACCAGTGCCCAGACGCCGCGCGCGTGTAGTTGGAAATTTCGCCTTCCACCCAAACTTGCGCGAACGCATCTTCCAACAAGGCACGCGCCAACCGATTGAGTTGGCTGGGGCTAAAAATCGCTCGCTCGCGAGCCGCATAACTGGGTACGCTTTCGGTCATGGCGGCGACGATAGCTTAAGGCGCGGCGGGTGTTGGTTGTGGGTTGTTGGTTCGGGGAGGTGGAGATGCTGGTGGATTGCAGTGGGTGCGAGTCAAACTGATGTGGGCTGCCAAGCGAGGTCATCGCGGGCGCTCTTTTTCAGCCCGAAAAAGGACGCTTGCAATGACCAATCAATGACTTATGACATGTGTTCATGGAGAAGAAAGAAGAAAGAAGAAAGAAGAAAGAAAACCTGTCGGAGCCCAGAGCCGCCGTTTGGATCACCACAGCCTTTGACTTGCACCCGGTGCCGCGAATCCAAGCCAGTTAAGGAATCAGCAGCAACTTGCCCACTGTGCGACCGCCCTCAATTGCGCGCTGGGCGTCGGCGGCGTTTTCCAGCGGATAACAGGTGATCGGTGGCACGCTTAAGCTTTGCTCGGCGAAGGCTTGCAATAGCCACTGCATGCCAGCGCGCAGTCTCTCGCCCTCGCTCGATAAAAAACTCAAGTTGCAGGCCAATACGCTCTTGTTGTCGCGTGTCATCGACAGTGGACTAAAACGCGGCGTGCGCAGCCAATCCCAGGCCAATTTGAGCCAGTTCAAACGGCCGTCGTGCGGCAGCATGGAGGCAAAGCCGTAGATCAGTAGTCGCCCGGTGGGGGCCAAATGCCGATAACTCTGCGCCAAGGTGCTGACGCCGTTGGCATCGAACACGGCCTGAAAGCCGCCCGGTGCCAGCGCTACTGCGCGCGGCCATAGCGCAACGCTGGACTTATCGATGACCGCATCGCAGCCGGCGGCCAGCGCAGCGTCTATTTTTTGTGCAGCGCCGACCACGCCGATCACCCTGCAGCCTTGCAAGCGTCCGAGTTGTGCCAGCGCGCCACCCACGCCTCCCGCGGCGGAATGCACCAGCCACGTATCGCCAGGATGTGGATGGAGCAATTCGTGAACCATCCACCAAGCGGTCAGAAACACCGTCGGAATTGCCGCGCCGGCTTGTGCGTTCAAATTGGCCGGCCTGATGAACACCCGATCTGCTTTGAGCACGACGCGGCTAGCGTAGCCGCCAAACAGCGTGAGGCCAATGACGGGATCGCCCAACTCTAAGCCTTGCACCTGCGGGCCCAATGCGCTGATCGTCCCGGCAATTTCAAATCCCGGCGTGATGGGATAGCCATGCAAACGTTTGGCCGATTCGTACAAACCCATGCGGATGATGCCGTCGGCGTAATTGACACCAATCGCTTGCACGTCGATCGCCACTTCGTCGCCCAGCGGCGCGCGATCCGCCTCCACCAGCAGCCGCAACTGATCGTAGCCGCCGGGTCGATCAATCACGATGCGCCGCATCGACTAACGATCCTCAAAACCCAGACGCGAAAGCGGCGCGCCTAGTCGAATCCAGTCGTAAAAAAATGCTTGCTGCGGCAAGGTCAGTGGCGGAAAGCCCTGCGGCATTTGCGTGACGCCAATGCCTTCAGGATCATCGCAATTGATTTTTTGAAAGAGCCAACTGGCCATCGGATTGCCCGGATTCACCCGCAACAGCGTAGGCACTTGCGAGCTTGGCACGCCGACCAAATTGTCATAACTGAAGCCCGCACCTAAGCCCATTTGAGCGGGCCCACTTTGGCCTTGATGACAGGACGTGCAAACCTGCGAATCTGGGTTCTTTGGGTCAGCGAGCGCATCAAAAATGTTCTGCAAGTCGCCGAAACGAAACTGCGTGAACGGTGCGATGGAGGAAATATCCGCGCAGCCAGTGGATGGGCCAGAACCGGCAAATGCCGGCGCGGCGCATAACAAACCCAACAGGATGCTGGATACAGTTCGGGAGCTCACGGGTGCCTGCTCCAGACGATGTCCATGCCTTCGCGCTCACCCAAGGCATTGCCGAGCACATGCATGAGTTCACGACTGGCGCCAGCATCGGCCAGCAAGCCAAGCGTGGTGATGTCGATGTAGTAGTCTTGATCGTCACCATTTTCTTCTTCCAACTCGCGGACAAACAGCGCTAACTCATCTTCGCTGATGGTGGCGATCAAGTCGCCGGTTTCACGGTCATGCAGGTCAATCATGGTGTGTACTCAAGCGCGGCGGGAGAATGCTGATCTTGCCGCACTAGCGCGCGGGCGTCGAGAGGCGTGATGTTCAGAACGCAGATTGCGTCGGAAAGTTTGTGATTTTGGCAAGTCCCTAAAACCACCTAACAAGCCCGGATACAGGTTATGAAGATGAATCAACTGATTCCCATGCTGCCGGTGCAGAGCATGCCGTTGAGCGTTGCGTTTTATCAGCAGTTAGGGTTTAGCGTCGAACAGAGAAACGACGATTGGCGTTGGGCGATGTTGTGTTTTGGTGAATGTAGATTGATGGTGGATCAATCCATTAATGTACATCCCGCTGTCAGTCGCGGTGCGGTGATCTACTTGTATCCAGACGACATTAGCGAGTACCACGCGTTAGTGCGCAGCAACGGCGTGCCTATTCCAGACCTGGAGCAGACCTTCTACGGCATGCTTGAATTTCGCATTGATGATCCCGATGGCAATCGTCTGTGGATCGGGCAACAAACCGTCGGCTAAGAGTTTCCCTGCGCATGCCACCTTTTCTCAAATTGATTCGCCCGCATCAATGGGCGAAGAACCTGCTGGTCTTTGTGGGCTTGCTGGCTGCGCATCAGTGGGGTGAGCCACAGGCGTGGTTAGCCGCGCTGCAGATGTTCGCTGCGCTGAGCCTGCTGGCGAGCGCGATTTATGTGCTGAACGATACCTTGGACGTCAAAAGTGATCGCCTGGATCCGGATAAACGCGAGCGACCTATCGCCGCCGGCACCATCTCCATCCCGATCGCGATCAGCAGCATTCCGCTATTGGTCGCTGGCGCCTTGGCATTTGCGTGGTCTCTGCCATTGCCGGCACGGCTGGCGCTGGCCGCCTATGCGGGTGGCGCTTTGCTTTACAACTTGGGCATCAAGCGCACTCTGTGGCTTGATGTGGCGCTGCTCGCGGCGCTCTACGCATTGCGCGTCATCGCCGGCGCGTTGGCAGCCGCTATCGAACCCAGCCCCTGGTTGGTGGCGTTTTCGCTGTTTGTATTTTTCAGTTTGGCGGCCTTAAAGCGTTATGCCGAATTGGTTCGATCACCCAATGATCAGTTGCCGGGGCGCGCCTATCGACGCGCGGATGCGCTGATTGTTGTCGCGTTTGGAAGCTCGGCAGCGCTCGCGGCGACGGTGGTATTGGCGCTCTACGTGAATGGCAACGAGGTTGCCAAGATGTACGGCAATGCGCAAATTTTGTGGGCACTGGGTCCGATTGTGCTGACTTGGTTGGCGCGCTTGTGGACCTTGGCGCACCGCGGCGAACTGCCCGGTGACCCGGTGTTGTACGCGCTGCGCGATTCCGGCAGTTGGCTGGCGGCGCTGGCTTTGTTTGTTTGCGTTTGGCTGGCGGTGTAGTTCGATGATCCGCATGGCGCAGGCGCAAAGCAGCGGATTGCGCTATCTGTGGTTATTGGCGGTACTGATCGGCGTTTTGCGATTGGGATTCGTGCTCACTCACGAGCCGCTGGCGGGTTTTGCCAACCAGTTCGACATGCTGCGCGTCAGCGGTTGCTTGGGCTTGACGCCAGACACCGATGACAAGGTGAATGCAGCGACGCCAATGGCACCCATCGAGCGCTATCGAGTGGGCGGCGCAATCGATGAAAGTTGTCTGTACGGCACCGAGGTCGCGCTCGCTGGCCTTGCACTCGTGCTTGATCGGACCGCTGACGCGGCTGGTCTGAGCGATCCGGCCACCATGCCGTTGCGATTGTTAGCGTGGGTCAAAGCCCTGTTGCTATTGATCAGTTTGGCCTGGATGGACTGGCGGCTACGCGCACAGCCAAGCGCGCGAGTCGCGCACGCCTGGATCGCCGCGTTGGTCTTGGTTGATCCATTCAACACTTTGTATCTGGCCGGGTTTTACACCGAGTTTGCGGCCTTGCTGAGCGCCTATCTGGCTTTGCTGTTGCCGCTGGTCTGGCTGCTGGCGCGCGCCGCGCCGGGCCGTTTGGAGCTGTTGTTGTGGGGTCTGGCACTGGCGGCGTTGGCGCTGTCGCGCTTCCAACATGCGGCCATTCCATTCGTGCTGCTGATCTGGTTTCTGGCCTTGGCACTGCGCAAACCTTGGTCCTTGCCGCGCTTGTTGGTTTGGCCTTTGTTGGTGCTGCTTCCGGCGCTGACGTTACAGCTCAGCTTGCAGCAGCAATACCAAACGATTGCCGATGCCAATCGCTGGAATAGCTTTTTTGGCGCGGCGCTGCCGGCGGCCGAAGATCCAGTCGATTTTGTCACTGCTGTGGGCTTGCCCGCCGCATGCGCAGAGTTGCTGCACAGCACCTGGTACTTGCAGCGCGGCCGCGACGCGCGCGTGCAGTGTCCGCAGGCTTTTCAATTGTCGCGAGTCCGTTGGACCCTGCAGTTGCTGGCCGAACCCGCGGCGATGGCGCGAATGGTCGGCCGTGGTGTGAGCTTGTCTGGGCAATGGCGCCCTAGCTATCTGGGTGAACTGGCTGGCGGACGCTGGCAGCGTATGCCGGGCGCGCTGGGATTGGGTGCCAGCATCGCCGACGCAGTGGCGCGCTTGCCTTTTTTGGCTCTGTTGGCCTTTTGGAGCTGGCCGTTATTGGCGGTTCTAGGACTGGGCTTAGCCGCTGCCCGGAGCAAGGCGCGTTTGCCGGTTTTAGCAGCAGAACGCGAAAGCGCGCGGATCGCGACACTCTGGCTGCTGCCGATGCTGGCGATGATCGCTGTGCTCGGTTGGGCTTCGTCTTTGATCGGGGATGGCTATAGCGAGTTGGCGCGCCATCTGCATTTGGCCGCCAACGCCAGCCTGGTCGCCATTTTATTGACGATCGGCGCGGTGCTGGCCCGATTTGTCCAGCCGCAGCGCAGTCTTCCGATGCGCGCGCGCTGGGGTTTGGCAGCCATTTTGATGTTTGTGCTAGCCACTGGCGCGTGGATAAATCAGCAAAGCCTCGCTTTTGGTGTGCTCGAGCTACCCGCAGATGAACGCCGCAGCGCATCCTTGGCGCTGTCCGGCTGGGCACTCGATCCCCGCGGCATCGCCGCTATCGATGCGGTCAGCGCCGATGGCGTCCGTCATGTTTTGCAGTTGTCTGCGCGCCCAGCGCTGCAAGGGATCTTTGGCAGCGGGGTAGGCGCGTTTGCCGTTGGATTCAGCGGCAGCATGCCGCTTTCCGCCGCTACACCCATGCCGATTGCGATTGAAGTAACGCCGCGGCATGGCGCCGCAACGGTGATCGACCGACGCTGGATTCGCGATTAAACCTAGCCCTGATATTTCATCCTAGAAACCTCAGTTGACCGCTCATCGACGCTCATAGCGTTTTGATTTCAATGAGGTTTTGTGCCGCTGGGTGGCCTCAATCATCGGCTCAGCTTCGCTACGGGGCAGATTGCACGCTTCTGGCCGCTTCTGCTTTGGCTTTTCTGCAAGAACGGCGCAACCACGGCGAGCAACCGCAACGGCGCGACTGAGACTGGCTCTTGTGGGAGCTCGCTCCCAGGGGCCGCGGCCGTGGGCCGTGCATGAACGGATATCGTAAGTCGTTGATTGATCATTGCGAGGCACGCGCCGCGAGAGGCTATGTGACCACCTCAAGCCACCGCGTGTTTCGCCGTCACCATCAGCGTACGTTTGATCAACGGTAGCCCGTGTTGCTGCAGCAGCTCAGTCGCCTGCAATGTGCTCAGCCCAATGTTGGCGGTGATGGTCAATACTCTTTCGTTCATGACTCACTCTTAACAACCGCGACCACCCGCAAACTTGATCCAACTACGGAATGCATGGCTGCAACGCGTTTAGCCATACCTGCGCTTCACCGCATCCTGCTAGATTTCGCGTCTACTGCGGCATTGCTTATGAAATCTGGATTTATGGAGAATTCCATGCGAATTTTGGCAACTTTGGCGATCCTCGCGCCGTTAGTGGCGTCTGCAGCGACGCCATCCATCGAAGATTTTGTCGGCCGAGCGGCCTATAGCGGCGCGCGTATTTCGCCCACTGGCGAGTATCTGGCGATGACCGTTGATCGCGGTGAGCAGGATGTGTTGGCGGTATTGCGCACCAAGGATCTCAGCCTAGTCAAAGTCAATCAGATTCCAGACTCAAAAAGCGTGGGCGCTTTTTACTGGGTGGGTCCAGAGCGGTTGATGTTCACATCGATCCGCAAGGTTGGCACCTTTGCGCAACCGTTTGGCACCGGCGAATGGTATGCGGTGAATGCCGACGGCACGCAAGCACGTCCGCTGATCTTCTACGGCACGCGTGATGTGACGCAGCGCAGTAAAACGGTCGGCAATCAGAGGTTTAGTTTTCTGGATGCCTTGCCCGAAGACCCCAGCAAAGTGCTGATGACGGTGACTTATCCACGCTCAGTGGACGGTGCAGGGACCGAATTGGTGCGTTTGGATACGCTGACCGGGCGTCGTAAAGTGCTGAGTCGTGCACCACGCGAGAATTGCAGTTTGACGCTGGATGCCAAAAAACAAGCGCGTTTTGCACTCTGTTTTGATAGCGAAGATGAGCAAGGCCGCTACGACAATGTCACCGAACTCTACCGTCGCGAAGCTGACGGCGCGTGGACCTTGATCAACAAAGCCAGTTCTGCTGGTAAGGAGCTGCGCGTGGTTGGCACCACGCCGGAGGGCCGCATTTATGCTTACCAGGGTGATCGCAAGGCGCCCGATGCCTTTGGCGTGCTGGACGAAAAGACCGGCGCATTCACCTCCTTGTTTCAAGACCCGATTGCCGAGGTCTCGCGTTTGATTCTGGCGGCAGATCAGGAAACCGTGATTGCGGTGGTCACCGAGGCCGGTGTTCCACAGGTCACGATGATCGATGAAGAGCATCCGGACGCCGCTCTGTATGCCTCTTTGGGCCAAGCATTTGCTGGCCAGATGATCAATTTCAGCAGCGCCACTGCCGACGGGCAACAGATCGTCGTATCGGTGTATAGCGATCGCAATCCGGGTGAGTTGTATCTGTATGACCGCAAGGAAGGCAAGGCGCGCTTTCTGATGGCGGGCCGTGCACACCTTGATCCGGCGCAAATGGCGCGCATCAAACCGATCATTTTAGCTGCGCGCGATGGTCTGAAATTGCATGGTTATTTGACTTTGCCGCATGGCCGGGATCCCAAACAACTGCCGCTGATTGTCAATCCACACGGTGGCCCGATGGGTCCGCGTGACAATTGGGGCTTTAACCCGGAAGCACAGTTATTTGCCAGCCGCGGTTATGCGGTGTTGCAGGTGAATTTCCGCGGCTCTGGTGGTTATGGCAAAGCGTTTATGGACCAAGCCTACGGTCAATGGCGCACCGGTATCCAAAACGACATCATCGACGCCACCCGCTATGTCATCGAACAAGGCTATGTCGACAAAGACCGGGTGTGCATTTACGGCGGCAGTTTCGGTGGCTATTCGGCTTTGATGGCACCCGCGATTGCGCCTGAACTGTTCAGTTGCGCGTTTGGCTACGTGGGCATGTATGACGCGGCGTTGCAGATGAAACTCAGCGATACCAGCGAAAGCGCCGACGGCATGCGCTATCTAAAGCGCGCGCTAGGTGAGACTGAAGCTGAGCGCACCGCGATGTCGCCGATCACCTATGTAGATCAACTGAAGTTGCCCATCGCAATGGCGGCGGGCGCCCGCGATCCACGCTGCCCGCCGCAACACACCGTAGCCATGCGTGAGGCCTTGGAGAAGGCGGGCAATCCGCCCGAACACGTGATCATCCAATCCGGCGAGATGCATGGATTTTATGACGTCAAAAATCGCGTCAATTTGTACACCACGATGCTGGCCTTCTTTGATCGGCACATAGGCCACAAGGGTGAGGTCGAGGTGGGGCAACCCAGCTCCACTGGCAGCGCACCTTGAGCGTGCTTGCCATCCCTGCCGGCATCGATTGGAGCAAAGGTTTGCTGCCGGCAATTGTGCAAGACGTCGACAGCGGGCTGGTATTGATGCTCGGCTATATGAATGAAGATGCATTGGCCCTCACTTGCGAGTCGGCCCAAGTCACCTTCTACAGCCGCAGCAAACAGCGCCTGTGGACCAAAGGTGAGAGCAGCGGCCACGTGCTGCAGCTGCACGCCATTCATGTCGATTGCGATGGCGATACCGTGTTGCTGCAGGCGCGTCCCAAGGGCCCGACCTGCCATACCGGCACGCAAACCTGTTTCGGCGAATTCCCGGGGCCAGACGTGGTGTTCATCGGTCAACTGGCGCAACTCATTGAACAGCGCCAGCGCGACCGCCCCGCGGGCAGCTACACCAGCAAGCTGTTCGACGCCGGCACCCGCCGCATTGCCCAGAAAGTCGGCGAAGAAGGGGTGGAAACCGCGCTGGCCGCGGTGGCCCAAGATGAGCAAGCGCTGCTCGGTGAAGCAGCCGACTTGGTCTTTCATCTACTGGTGTTATTGCGAGATCGGGGCCTGAGCTTGGCGGAACTGGCGCAAACGCTGCGCGCTCGGCATCGTTGATTCGCGTGGCTCGTGTCGGCGACGACCAGTAATGACGCATTCGGGTAAAAATGCGGGCAAATGACTGCCGTTTCTTGCGCTGCACTAGACTAGCTTCAGCAGTTATCATCCCGTCGGTCCCTACCGATTTGACCATCGGATCACCGTGACGGTGCATCCGCGGGTTTTGTCGCACCTGGAGTGATGAATGGCGCGTGTTCCAGCAATCTTGGCCTTGGCCGATGGCAGTATTTTCAATGGCTTATCGATCGGCGCCGAGGGTGCGCGTAGCGGTGAGGTGGTGTTCAATACGGCGATGACTGGCTACCAGGAGATCCTTACCGATCCCTCCTATGCGCAGCAAATCGTCACGCTCACGTACCCGCATATCGGCAATACCGGTTGTAATGCCGCCGACGAGGAATCGCGTGGCATCTTTGCGACCGGTTTGGTCATCCGCGATTTGCCCTTGGTGGCTAGCAACTGGCGCAGTGAAACAGACCTGGCGAGCTACCTAAAAGCGCGCGATGTGGTTGCCATTGCCGATGTCGACACCCGCCGTCTGACCCGGCACTTGCGCGCCCATGGTGCGCAAAACGGCGCCATTGTGGCCGGTGACGGCGTCAGCGCGGACATGGCGCTGGGTTTGGCGCGCGCATTTCCCGGTTTGAAGGGCATGGATTTGGCGAAAGAAGTCAGCGTGGTCGCTCCGTACGCGTGGACTGAAGGCGTTTACGACCTCAGCATCCCCGGTTTTAAACAGGGCGGCGGGCGATTTAACGTGGTCGCCTACGATTTTGGCATCAAACGCAATATCTTGCGGCTGTTGGCCGATCGCGGCTGCAGCCTCATCGTTGTGCCGGCGCAAACCTCTGCCGAAACGGCCGTGGCATTGCGTCCCGATGGCATCTTTTTGTCCAACGGCCCCGGTGACCCAGAGCCCTGCGATTACGCGGTCAACGCGATTCGTCGTTTTCTGGAGCTGAAAATTCCAACCTTCGGCATTTGCCTGGGGCACCAACTGCTCGGCCTCGCCGCTGGCGCGCGCACGCTAAAAATGAAGTTTGGCCATCACGGCGCCAATCATCCCGTGATCGACCTAGCGACTGGCCGCGTGATGATTTCCAGCCAAAACCACGGCTTTGCCATCGACGAAAGCAGCTTGCCGGCCAATGTCCGGGTCACCCATCGCTCTTTGTTTGATGGCTCCAATCAAGGCATCAGCCTAAGTGACGCGCCGGCTTATTCATTCCAAGGCCATCCGGAAGCCAGCCCGGGGCCGCGCGACGTTGAGGGGCTTTTTGATCGATTTGTGGCGCTGATGGAAAAGCGCAGCCTTGCACAATAATATTGATTCTGCGGTCCGCAAGGGCGCTAAAGCCCCCAGCCCCCAATTCCGCTCTTGATGAATTCATCAGCAACGGTCGGCACCTACTTCTGGTAAGCCCATGCCCAAACGTACAGATATTAAAACCATTCTTATCATCGGCGCGGGGCCCATTGTTATTGGGCAGGCCTGTGAATTCGATTATTCCGGAGCGCAGGCATGTAAGGCGCTGAAAGCCGAAGGTTACCGCGTGGTGTTGGTCAACAGCAATCCGGCGACCATCATGACCGACCCTGATATGGCGGACGCCACCTATATCGAGCCACTCAATTGGTCCTCATTAGCGACCATTATTGAAAAAGAACGGCCCGATGCGCTGTTGCCAACCATGGGTGGTCAAACGGCACTCAATGCAGCTTTGGAGTTGGCCGAGAAGGGTGTGTTGGATAAATTTGGGGTCGAGTTAATCGGTGCCTCACGTGATGCCATCCGCTTGGCCGAAGACCGTGAGTTGTTTCGCCATGCCATGGCTGAAATTGGTTTGGAATGCCCGCGCGCCGAGATCGCGCGCTCGCTAGACCAAGCTTTGCTGGCGCAAGTGAAAGTCGGTTATCCAACCATTATCCGACCCTCGTTCACCTTAGGCGGATCGGGTGGCGGCATTGCTTACAACCGCGAAGAACTGATCGAGATCGTGACCCGCGGTTTGGATCTATCGCCGGTTCGCGAGGTTTTGATCGAAGAAAGCGTGCTCGGTTGGAAAGAGTATGAGATGGAGGTGGTGCGCGACCGCGCGGATAACTGCATTATTGTCTGCTCGATTGAAAATTTTGATCCGATGGGTGTGCACACCGGTGATTCAATTACCGTAGCGCCAGCACAAACGCTGACCGATCGCGAATATCAATACATGCGCGATGCGTCGATCGCGGTATTACGAAAAATCGGTGTGGATACCGGTGGTTCTAATGTGCAGTTTGGCATCAATGCACAAGATGGCCGCATGGTGGTCATCGAAATGAATCCGCGGGTGTCGCGTTCGTCCGCACTGGCGTCAAAAGCGACCGGTTTCCCGATCGCCAAAATCGCGGCCAAGTTAGCGATCGGATATACGCTTGATGAATTGCGCAACGACATCACGTCAGGATTAACGCCGGCGTCTTTCGAGCCATCAATCGATTATGTAGTGACCAAGATTCCGCGCTTTGCTTTCGAAAAGTTCCCCAAGGCCGATGCGCGCCTGACTACGCAGATGAAATCGGTCGGCGAAGTGATGGCGATGGGACGGACTTTCCAGGAATCCCTGCAAAAAGCCCTGCGTGGCATGGAAACCGGTAATGATGGCTTGAATCCGCGGGTTTCAGCCCCGTACGACGACGACGCCCTCATTATTTTGAAACGCGAGTTGCGCGAACCACGTCCAGATCGGATTTTCTACGTGGCCGATGCCTTTCGTGCGGGTCTGAGCGTTGCCGATGTGCACCGCTATAGCTCGATCGATCCGTGGTTTTTGGTGCAAATCGAAGATTTGGTCAGGCTGGAGCGCGAGGTTGCGCAGCAGGGCATGGCGGCGCTCGACGCCGCGCGTCTGCGCGAACTGAAGCGTAAGGGCTTTGCGGACTCGCGTTTGGCAACGTTGGTGGACAGCGACGAAGGCGCCTTGCGCCATCTGCGCCGCGCGCTGGGCGTGCGACCGGTCTACAAACGCGTGGATTCCTGTGCGGCTGAATTTGCCACCAGCACGGCCTATCTGTATTCAACCTACGAGGAAGAATGCGAGGCCGAGCCGAGCAATCGCAATAAGGTGATTGTGCTGGGGGGTGGTCCCAATCGAATTGGTCAGGGCATTGAATTTGATTATTGCTGTGTGCACGCCGCACTCGCGCTGCGTGACGATGGTTATGAAACCATCATGGTCAACTGTAACCCAGAAACAGTATCGACTGATTACGATACCTCAGATCGTTTGTATTTCGAGCCGGTGACTTTGGAGGACGTGCTGGAAATCATCGATAAAGAAAAGCCGAAAGGCGTGATTGTGCAGTACGGCGGGCAAACGCCGCTAAAGTTAGCCCGTGCGTTGGAGAAAGAAGGTGCGCCGATTATCGGCACTTCGCCTGATTCCATTGATCTGGCCGAAGATCGCGAACGCTTTCAAAAATTAGTCCAAGAACTCGGGTTAAAACAACCACCGAACCGCACCGCGCGCACGCCAGAAACGGCGGTGGTACTGGCGCGTGAGATTGGCTATCCCTTGGTGGTGCGCCCCAGTTATGTGCTCGGCGGCCGCGCAATGGAAGTGGTTTACGCCGAAGCTGATTTGCGCCGTTATATGACGGACGCCGTGCGTGTGTCGAATGATTCGCCGGTATTGCTTGATCGGTTTCTGGATCACGCCATCGAGATTGATGTCGATTGTATCTGCGACGGCGTAGATGTGTTGATTGGCGGCATTATGGAGCATATCGAAGAGGCGGGTGTACATTCCGGCGATTCCTCCTGTTCGCTGCCGCCGTTTTCCTTAAGTCCGGAAGTGCAGACCGAATTGCGCCGACAGATTGTGATGCTCGCCAAGGCACTAAACGTCGTTGGCTTGATGAACACGCAGTTTGCGATCCAAGGGGACGATATTTATATACTGGAAGTCAATCCGCGGGCATCGCGGACTGTGCCTTTTGTTGCCAAAGCAACCGGCGTGGCGTTAGCGAAAATCGCCGCGCGTTGTATGGTTGGGCAAACGCTAGCCGAGCAGGGCGCGACGCATGAGGTCATTCCAGAATATTATTCAGTAAAAGAACCGATCTTTCCGTTCGTGAAATTTCCGGGCGTCGACCCGATCCTCGGCCCAGAAATGCGTTCGACTGGCGAGGTGATGGGTGTGGGTCGTTCTTTTGGCGCGGCATTTGCGCGCGCGCAGATGGCGGCGAACGTCAAAGCGCCGGCAATCGGCAAAGCGTTTCTATCAGTGCGCGATGCGGACAAACCACGCCTAGTGGTGCTCGCTCGCGATATGGTGTCGCGCGGATTCCGACTGGTGGCCAGCAGTGGTACTTGCGATGCGCTGATCGCTGCGGGTGTGCCTTGCCAGCGCATCAATAAGGTCATGGAAGGTCGGCCGCATGTAGTTGATTTGATTAAAAACAATGAAATCACTTTCATTGTGAATACCACCGAAGGCCGTCAAGCGATTGCTGATTCTTTCTCCATTCGGCGCGAGGCATTGCAGCATCGAATAAGTTATTCAACCACTCTGTCTGGCGCACGTGCGATCATTCACGCGCTGGATTTTGACTCTATTGATACCGTTCATTCACTAAAAGAGCTACATCAAGAACTGCTCGGCAGTGATGGTGGTAACCGGGAAAGCAAGGAAGCTGTTGTATGAAAAGATCACCGTTGACACAAAAGGGCGCCGACAAACTGCGCACCGAACTGGACCGCCTGAAGTCGGTGGTCCGTCCGCAGATCATCGCCGCGATCGCCGAAGCGCGCGCGCATGGTGATTTGAAAGAAAACGCCGAATACCACGCTGCCCGCGACCAACAAAGTTTCGCCGAAGGGCGTATCAACGAGTTGGAAAACACGCTGGCAAACGCCGAGATCATCGATACCAGCAAGCTCAATCCAGGCTCGCGGATTGTGTTTGGTGCGCTGGTTGAATTGCAGGATTTGCACGGTGATGAAACAGTGCGTTACCAAATCGTCGGCGATCTGGAGGCAGACATCAAACTGCGGATGATTTCGATTAGCTCACCGGTGGCACGCGCGCTGATTGGCAAGAGCGAAGGTGATACCGTGCACATCGAAACCCCGGGTGGCCGTAAAAGCTTCGAAGTGGTCGAAGTTCGTTACGAGCATTAGCTTTTTCGATCGATTCGTCGGAATTAGCCTATGGCGCGAGCAATGCTCGCGCCACAGGTTTTTTGCTCCGCTTACTTGAGCGAACTCTCCTGCACAAACTCAATGCCGCGCGCGGTCATCATCATGCGCACCTCCATTTGGTCGATGTGCTCACCCATGCCACGCATCATTGCTTTGCTGCGCTCTAGTTCTTTGGCGGTCGCCGCGTCCATTTCTGCGCCGGCCGGCGTAGGGATGTTGTCGGCAATCATTTGGAAGAAGGCGCCGGAGAAGCTATAGCGCAACATGGTGCCATCGGCCTGCGCAGGCACGGTCGCCGCCGCGGTAAAGGTGTGGTCGGCGATGTCACTAGTCGCCACGCCCAGGCTCTTGTCGGTCATGAGCGCCTTGAATTGCAGCGGGATCGGCACTGGCAGCGCTTCTGTTGGCAATGCGACGATTTTGCCGTCGGTAGTCAGTTGCATTTGCGCCAGCGCCGGCACACTTTGTTGGGCCAAGCCCCACAGCATGAGCGGCGACGAGGCGCCCAGCGTGACAAAAGCAGATAATTCCGACGGCATTTCTGCGCCTTTTTCCATTTTGAAGCTCTGCACCCCAACGTGAATGGCGTTAACCGCACCCGCCATTGCCAAGCCTGGATTGGCCAGATTGGTTTTCATCTCGCCCGCGCTGTTATTGATTTCCTTCAGCTCTTCACACTGATACGGGCTGGCAGAAATAGCATCTGCGATGCCACTGAGGAAACGGATGGTTTCTGGCAAATCGACCGAGACGGCAAAACGCAACATCATCGCTTCTTTGCTAGCGCCACCCGGAATGGGCGCGGCTAATTTCTGCATTGATTTCGCCAAGCCCGGTTCAACTTCAAAAATGCTGTTCACCGACATGATTTTTTCGTCCAGACGCGTGGTGCCAAACACCATGCGTGGGAACTTTTGGGTCATGCTGTCTAGCTCAGTCGCGCAAGCATCGTTGAGTTTTGGCACTTCACCACCAAATGCTGCGATGACCTGATTGTCTTCTTGATTGCGACCACTGAGGCGCTGCGCCAACGCGCGAATGTCCAAATAACCAGAAAGGTGACCATCGTAGCCGTTGTCTTTATCTAGTTTGCTCAGCGCGCCGCTGCTGGCGAGTGAGGATTGCGGCAGCGTTAATCCGATTTGCGCACTCAAGCGTGCGTCATCGGCTTTAGCGGGTGCTAGGGTCACCACCAAGTATTTACCGACTACACCAAACAATACCTGCGCTTTTTCATCGGCGAATTGCCAAAGTTCGACATTACCCAGTTTACGGGTGCTGAGTTTTTTGCCTGCGCGCTCTTCAATGCGCGCCACTGCCTTGGCAATGAGTGCGGGATCGCTGACCTCAATACGTGACACGGGCATCAAACCAAAACCATACATCGCATAGCGGCCCGAGGATTTCAGACCCAGCTGGTCCATGCCATTGACTGAAGTTAATTTGCCTATTTCCGGAAGTGCGGCACGCAACCAATCACCAAAATCACCTTCAATCTTGGTTACTTCGGGATTTTTGGCTAAATCGGCATACATTTCTTCCATGCTAACGCCGTACATATTCAACCAAGCATCAATGACCGACTTGGGCGTAGTTACGCTATTAGCCATCACATACGGCGTGTCCGCCGGCACGTAGGCGAGCGGATTGTCATTCGCGGATTCGTCCTTGCCACAGCCCGTTAGGCTGGCAGCGATCAGGGTGACAAGCAAAGCACGGCGGGTAAATACGGTCATCGGAGACTCCTTCAGGGTGCTGCGATTCTACCTAGAAACCGCCTATGCCTCATTGAGAAAACGTACGCGCGCCGCTTCCACCATTGGCGCTAGCCCGTGGCCTTCGCGCAGCGCCACAAAAACCGTATCGTCACCGGCGATTGTGCCAGCTTGGCCGGGCAGCGGCTGGTGATCGAGAATGGCGGCAACGGCATTGGCGAAACCGGGTTTGGTGCGCAGGACGATCAAATTGGGCGGCGCCGCGATGACGGCCAGCGCGCTAGGGCTGCCATCGCCTGGTGGCGCGTAGCGTCCGCCGCGTTTGGCGATCCCCAAGCGCGTCAGGTGCCTGGACAGCGTCGGTTGGCTGACTACTTTGCCAGCACGCGCCAGAGCGGTCTGCAGTTCGAATTGATCGGCAATGCGTTCATTGCTAATCAGTTCGATCAGCGTTTGATCGAGATTGGCGGCGGTGCGCGGCATGGGCTTGTGGTCTAGCTGGATTATGCATAATATGCGTCGCCATCGCATTTTATGCAATTGCTATCTATGCCAGCGCTCCTCGATACCTACGCCGCATTCCCGTTTGTGCTTGATCATGGCTGCGCTGATCGCGTTTACACGGAAGACGGTACGGTCTACTTTGATTGGTACGGTGGTCATTGCGTGACGTCCACGGGTCATGCGCATCCGCGGGTGGTTGCGGCGCTTACCGAACAAGCGCAGAAATTGATTTTTTATTCGGCCGCGGCGCGTGTACGGATTCGCGAACAGGGCGCGCAGGCGCTGATCGACTATCTCGCTGGAACCGGTTTGGCCAGCGTGTTTTTTTGCAATTCGGGTGCCGAGGCGAATGAAAACGCGCTGAAACTGGCGATTAAACAGACGGGCCGCAGTGGACTAGTCAGCTTTGATGGCGGTTGGCATGGTCGAACCTTGCTGGCCTTGTCGGTTACCGATGATGCAAAGATAACCTCGCCGTATGCCGCCATCTTGCCGGCCAATCAGCGCTTGCCGTTTGCCGATTTCCAGGCCTTGGAGCAATTTGATTTCAGTAACAGCGCGGCCGTCATCGTCGAGCCCATCCAAAGCATGGCGGGCATCTGCTGCGCGCCGCGAGCTTGGTTTACGCGCTTGCGTGAGGTGACCGCTGCGGCTGGCTGTTGGCTGATTTTTGATGAGATTCAAACCGGCATGAGCCGCATGGGCGTGGCTAGCGCTGCGCAGTTTTATGGCGTGCAGCCAGACGCAATCACGCTCGCCAAAGGTTTGGCGTCTGGTTTGCCGATTGGCGCCACGGTGCTCAGCGCGCAACGTGCGGCCGCGGTGCAAGCGGGCGATTTGGGCAGCACCTTCGGCGGCGGTCCGCTGGCGATGGCGGCGATGTTGGCGACCTTGGCGGTCATTGCCGACGAACAACTAGGCGCGCGGGCGCAGCAGGTGGCGCAGCGTTTGCGGCAAAGTTTGCCGGGGCCGCTGGTTGAAGTAGTCATCGGCGAGGGTTTATTGCTGGGTGTGCGTACACGCGGCCCTGCAACGGCGCTCAAACGCCACCTGTTCGAACGTAGACTGCTGGTGGGGGCGTCAAGTGATCCCGCTGTGTTGCGACTGATGCCGTGTTTGAACATCTCCGATGCCGCGGTCACCGCGCTGGAGACTGCCATCAACGAATTCCAAGGATAAATCATGCGTCATTTCACGCACCTGAAAGATCTTGGCCCAAAAGGCCAAACGGCGTTGCTCAAATTGGCCAGCGAGTTCAAACGCAACGAGCCCGGTGCGCTGCTCAAGGGCAAAGTGCTTGGCATGCTGTTTTTCAACCCCTCACTGCGCACGCGGACTAGTTTCGAAGTGGCGATGGCCAAACTCGGCGGCCTTTCGGTGGCGCTGGAGGAGGGCAGTGGCGTTTGGAAACTGGAAACCGAAGACGGCGCCATCATGAACGGTGACAAAGCCGAACATGTGCGTGAAGCGGCGCCCGTGTTATCGCGCTATGTGGATGTGCTCGGCGTGCGGGCGTTTTCGCGTGGCATGGGACAAGCCGACGATGATGTCGATGGCGTCATCAATGCGTTCCGCCGGCATGCCAAAGTGCCGATGATCAGCCTGGAATCCGCTCGTGAGCATCCGTGTCAGGGTCTGGCCGATATGCTCACCGTGGAAGAAAGCTTCGGCCAGACGCAAGGTGTCAAAGTGGTGCTGAGTTGGGCGCCGCATATGCGCCCGCTACCCAAGGCAGTGCCCAATTCCGTGCTGCTGCACGCCGCTGCGGCCGGTTGCGACATTACCGTGGCGCATCCGCCGGGCTTTGAATTGGGTGACGCAGTGCGCGCTGAGGCGCAACTCTATGCGCAGCAAAGTGGCGCAAAAATTCGCTACACGCACGATCAACGCGCCGCGCTGCAAGGTGCGCATGTGGTTTACACCAAAGCCTGGGGGCCGCAACCGCGCGCCAGCGAGGACAGTATTGTTGCGTCTCCCGCATTGCGCGGATGGATGCCCACGCTAAAACACTTCGAACCCTGCGCGTCGGATGCGATCTTCCTGCATTGCCTGCCCGTGCGGCGCAATGTTGAAGTCAGCGATGAAGTGCTGGATTCCGAATTTTCCCGCGTCGTCGACGAAGCCGAAAACCGCCTGTGGGTGCAGATGGCTGCATTGGCATGGTTGTTTGGCAAGGCTTGAAAACGGCGAGTATCGCGGGCGGCGGGGCCTTGCCCCGCGCCCCCGCCGGACGTCTGCCACTCGCGGCGCGTGAGTCGCGTCGGCTGCTTCACGTGGCCCACGTCCAACCTACACTTAACTTTTCATCTCCGAGGTAAATCGCAATGCCCTTCGCTGCCAATCCTTACGATGCCCTCAAGGGCCTTTCTAAATACCTGCGGCAGTTCCGCGACAAAACCTTTGTCGTCAAACTCGGCGGCGAAATTCTGGATGAGCCAGAAAGTCGCCGTAAGGTGGTCGAACAGATTGGCGTGTTATGGACGCTGTCGATTCGTGTGGTCGTGGTGCATGGCGGCGGCGCGAAACTCGATCAGCTGTGTGGGCAGTTGAATTTGCCGATCGAAAAACACGCGGGCCGACGCGTGACCACGCCAGAGGTGTTGGAAGCCGCCAAAATGGTTTTCAACGGCGTTACCAATACCGATTTGGTCGCCGAAATGAACCGCGTCGGCGTGCCGGGTGTGGGCCTGACCGGCGTTGACGCCGGCATGGTCAAAGCCAAAAAACGCGCACCGATTTACATGGGCGAGGAAGACGGCCGCCCGAAATTTTTCGATTACGGCATGGTCGGCGACATCGAGCATATTGATCCCACGCTGATTAAACATTTGCTGGAATCCGATTACGTGCCGGTGATTGCGCCGCTGTCGGGCGCGCCGGATGGCAGTATTTACAACACCAACGCCGATACCATCGCCTCGCATCTGGCCGCCGTGCTCGGCGCCGAGAAGCTGTTTTTCGTGTTGAAAGTGCCGGGTTTGCTGAAAGATGTGAAAAACCCATCCTCGCTCATCACCTTTGCCACGCAAGCCAAACTCGACGAAATGGAAGCGCGCGGCGAACTCGGCGGTGGCATGTTGCCGAAAGCGGCGTCGATCAAACATGCACTTAACCATGGCGTGCACTCCGTGCACTTGGTGTCGGGCATTCAAGCCGACGCGCTGCTGGTGGAGATCTTCACCAACGAAGGCGCCGGCACGATGATCGTCAAGGACGGCGAGTGAGCCTTGGGGATATGACCGCCTCCGCCCCGTTGTGGTCGAAGGGTTTACCGCTGGATGCGGTGATCCATCGATTCACCGTAGGTGAGGATCCGCAGTTGGATTTGGTTTTATTACCTTTTGATATTCAAGGCTCGGCCGCGCATGCACGCATGCTGGCTGAGGTGGGCTTACTCACGACTAGTGATGCGTCCGCGCTGATCGCGGCGTTGGGCGAGCTAAAGCCCATCGCGGAGCGCGCGCAACTGCCGATTTCCGCCGCGCAGGAAGACGGTCACACCGCGCTTGAACATGCGTTGATCGAACGCGTCGGCGAAGCCGGTAAACGCATTCATTTGGGTCGTTCGCGCAACGATCAGGTGCTATTGGCGCTGCGTTTATTGTTGCGCGCACGCCTACACGGCCTGGTCGGCCAAGTGCATGGTTTGGCGAGCGTTTTATTGCAGTTTGCCAGCCGCCACGAGACCCAAGCGCTGCCCGGTTACACGCATTTGCGCCGCGCGATGCCATCAAGCCTGGGCCAGTGGGCGCTGGGTTATGTGGAAGGTTTACTGGAGGAGTTGCAGGCAGCCGATGGTGTATGGCAGCGCTTGGATCGCTGCCCACTGGGCGCTGGCGCTGGTTTTGGCGTGCCTTTGCCGCTCAATCGTGAGCGCGTTGCCGAACTGCTGGGATTCAGCCGCGTGCAGCGGTCGCCGGTGGATGTGATGAACTCGCGTGGCCGGCATGAGCAGGCGCTGCTCGATTGGATCGTTTCGATGGCCGGCACGCTGGAAAAACTGTGCTGGGATTTATCGCTGTATTCGACCGAAGAATTTGGATTTCTGCGCTTGCCCGATGCCTTCACCACTGGCTCGTCGATCATGCCGCAAAAGCGCAATCCAGACGTATTGGAACTGGCGCGCGGACGCTGTCGGGAAGTACGCGGCATCGCGCAATGGCATCAGCAGATCGTCAGTGGCTTGCCGGGCAGTTACCACCGTGATTTCCAATTGCACAAACGGCCGTTATTGGCCGGTTTGGACGCCGCCGCGGCAACCCTGGACGTGCTAACCAGGCTGGTGCCGGTATTGGAAATCAACGCGGCACGCTGTGATGCGGCGATGACCGATGATTTGTACGCCGCGCATCAAGCCTATGTCCTGGTCGCCGGCGGCCAGACCTTCCGCGATGCTTATCGTCAAATCGGCGAGGCGGTCATGGCCGGCAACTTTGTGCCTGATCGCGCCGCGCTTAGCGCCACTCACACTGGTGGCTTGGGCGCGCTGGGTTTGGCACAAGCTGAGCAGGAATTGGCGGTTGTCGCGCACTGGAATGCCACGAAGCGTCAGGCGCTGGACGCCGTGGATAGCCGAGTGTTTGCGCGGTGAATGTGTGTTTCCCTTTTAACCCTCTTTTTTCTTAACCGCTGATAAAAATGTCCAAGCCTCTGTGTGTACTCGCTTTTTCTGGTGGACTCGATACCTCATTTTGCGTGTTGTATCTGCGCGAACGCGGCTTTGATGTGGCGACCGTCACCGTCAATACCGGTGGGTTTGATACGGAGGAACTAGCGCGCATCGAAGCTTCCGCGCAGCGCCTGGGCGTGAGTCAGCATCACACCATCGATGCACGCCAGGAACTGTGGGACGACTATCTGCGTTATTTGCTGTACGGCAATGTATTGCGCGGACAGCTGTATCCGCTGTCGGTATCGGCGGAGCGAGTTTGCCAAGCCAAACGCGTTGCGCAAGTCGCCAATCAGCTGGATGCCAGCGCAATCGCCCATGGTTCGACCGGCGCCGGTAATGATCAGGTGCGTTTTGACGTCGCCTTTCGCGCTTTGTGTGCAGACAAACAACTGATCACGCCGATTCGCGAGTTGGCTTTGTCGCGTGAGGACGAGACGCTGTGGTTGGCCGAGCGTGGCGTCATCATTGCGGCCAAAACCACCCAGTATTCGGTCAATGAAGGCATGTGGGGTGCTTCGGTCGGTGGCAAAGAAACCCATGATTCTTGGCAACATTTGCCCGAATCGGCGTATCCGGGCGGCGCGCCGGACAGCGATTTGGCGGCGCGCAGCATCGTGCTTGAATTCGCCAAGGGTGAACCGCTGGCCTTAGATGGGGTTAGGCTCGGCGCCGTTGCGATCGTCGAAGCCTTGAACGTGCTCGGCCATCAGTACGGGATCGGTCGCGGCATTCATTTGGGCGATACCATCCTGGGCATTAAGGGGCGCGTCGGATTCACCGCGCCCGCAGCCCATCTGCTGATCCAAGCCCATCGAGAACTGGAAAAGCTGGTGTTGAGTGGCAAACAATTGTTTTGGAAAGAATCCTTAGGAAACTTGTACGGCAGTTTGCTGCACGAAGCGCAGTATTTCGATCCCCTAGGGCGCGATCTGGAGGCTTTTTTAGCGTCGTCACAAACCACCGTCACTGGCGAAGTGCGCCTCAGGCTATATCCGCGCGTCGCTCAAGTTGAAGGCATACGCTCGCCGCACAGCCTGATGCAATCTAAAGTGGCCAGCTACGGCGAAGGCGCCAAAGCCTGGACCGGCGAAGAGGCGCGTGGCTATTGCAAGTTGTTTGGTATCGCGCAGCAGGTGGCATTGGCGGGCAGGGACGCGCCATGCTGACCGGCAAGCTTGCCGCTCGCGTAAGTTTCGTTCCCAGCCGTTTTGCTGGTGGCAGCGCAGCCCCAAGCCCGCTGTCCCCGCCGTTGTTCATCTATCAGGAACTCCCGTCATGCGCCTGACCGTCGACAAAATTGCGAGCGTTACCCGAAACCTCAAGTTGGCGCGCACGCTGACGCTGAGCGACAGCATTTTGCTTGAAGAGGGCTCGGTGGTTGCCGTGCGGGTGCACGGCGAAAAGAGCACGTACAACCAGTTAGAGGACGTGCATGGCCGCTGGATGACGCTGCACGATGGCGATCTGGTGGTCGGCGCGCTGGGCAAACGCAATGCGCTGCATGGTTACGAAGGCATCCTGCCGAAGTCGCTCAAAGTGGGCGATTTCATCAATATGCTCAATATTGGTGGCGTCATGGGCGAATGCGTGTCGTACAACCCGGATGTCGGCAAGCCCTTTCAATTGGAAGTTCTGGGGCAGGTATTGATCTTTCCGGAGTTCCAATCGCGGCAGGGTATTCCTGCGCATATCCGGCATAACGCCTTACAAGGCGTGCCTGGCGCGCCGAAGGTGCCGATTATCTTCATCCTCGGCACTTGCATGAATTCCGGTAAAACTTTGGCCGGTTCAGCCATGGTGCGCGCTTTGCATCAACAAGGATTCAAGGTTGGCGGCGCCAAGCTCACCGGCATTGCGCTGATGCGCGACACCCTACATTTGTACGATCACGGCGCCGAAGTGATCGCCGATTTTACCGATGCCGGCATTGTGTGCTCCGGGCCGGAATCGGCGGCCGCTACCGCGCACAAAGTGCTCAGCGAGATCGCCGCCAAGGGTGTAGATGTGATCGTCGCCGAAACCGGCGACGGCGTGATGGGCGAATACGGCGTGCAGGCGATCCTGGCCGATGAAGCGCTGCGCGCGCAGTGCGCCTGTTTTGTGTTCTGCGCGAATGACCCGGTCGGCGTGGCTGGCGGCGTGGACTTCTTGCGAAAAAACTATGGCATTGAGGTCGATATCGTGGCCGGCCCCGCCACCGATAACGCGGTCGGGCAACGTTTTGTCGAACGCCTAGGCATTCCGGCCCGCAATGCTCGCGTCGATCCGCGCGCGCTGGGCGAATTGGCCGTGGAATTGGTGCGCAAACGGCGCGGATAGGCGACGATTCGCTGCCTTCGCCTTGTGCACTGTGACTTTTAAGGAATCGCAAATGGATGTGGTGATACTCGGTGCCACAGGGTACGGCGGCGGCGAACTGCTGCGTTTGCTGGCCGCGCACCCGCGCTTACGCAGCGTGGTGGGCGTGTCGCGGCAGCACGTCGGCAAAGACATTGGCACCGTGCATCCTAATTTGCGCGGCGTGGTGCGCGGCTTGTTTGTTGAAACACCCGATTGGCAGCAGTTGGCGCAAAGTGACTGCCCGGTGCTATTTGCTGCGATGCCGCATGGCGAATTTGCCCGCCGTCTACCGGCATTGGAAGAACAATGGCAACAGGCTGGACTATCGGAACGCCTGACGGTCATTGATTTATCAGGGGATTTTCGATTGGCGAACGGCGCGTCGTTCAGCCACTCCTACGGCGGTGAGCATCCTTGTCCAGAGCGCTTGGGCGATTTCGTCTACGGTCTCAGTGAATGGCGTGGCGCGGACATTCGCGGCGCCAAGCGCATCGCCAATCCCGGCTGTTTTGCCACCGCACTGCAGTTGGCCTTGTTGCCACTGGCCGATCTGGGCAGCGACGCGCCCACTTGGGTCGCGGTGTCGGCCGTCACTGGATCCTCAGGCTCTGGCGCCAGCGCCAGCGACACCACCCATCATCCAACTCGCGCCAATGACTTTCGCGCCTACAAAATGCTGGCTCACCAGCATGAGGGCGAAATCCGCCGCACGCTGGCAGAGCAAGGCAGCACACTCGATTTTGCCTTTGTGCCGCATTCGGCGCCGTTGGTGCGCGGCATTTTCGCAACCGTGTCTTTTCCAGCACCCGCGCTTGCCCGCGAAGCGCTACGCGGTGTTTTCGCCGCGCGTTATGGCGCAAGCCGATTCATTCGACTTCTGGATGGCACGCCCAGAGTCGCCGCGGTGGTCGGCAGTAATTTCGCCGATATCGCCGTGGAAGCCAAAGCCGGCAGCGCCTGCGTGCTGATCGCTATCGATAATCTGGTGAAAGGCATGGCCGGCCAAGCCATTCAGAACTTGAATATCGCGATGCAATGGCCTGAAGATCAGGGTTTGCAAATTGCGGGCGCGTTTCCTTGAACCTCATCGAAGCACATGGCCTGACGCGCAAGTTTGACGACCGATTAGCGGTGGATGGCCTGTCAATGCGTTTGGCTGGCGGACAGGTGTTAGCGCTGCTCGGGCCCAATGGCGCTGGCAAGACCACTACGATGCGCATGCTGGCCGGTTTGTTGGCGCCTACTTCTGGCAGCGCGACGGTGTGCGGTTACGCGCTGGGCAAACTTGATGAAGACAATGATGCGATTCGTGCGCGTTGTGGCGTGGTGCCAGAGGCGCCGGGATTCTACGAACGCTTAAGCGCGCAGCAGAATTTGCAGTTTTTTGGCGGCTTACAGGGTTTACCCAGCGCGAAACTGAATTTGCGCGTTGCCGCGGAGTTGGATCGATTTGGTCTGCGTGAACGCGCCAATGACAGGGTGGGGACGTACTCTAAAGGCATGAAACAGCGACTCTCTTTGGCTCGGGCTTTATTGCATGAGCCGGCGTTATTGTTTCTCGACGAACCCACCGCAGGTTTGGATCCGCGGGCGAGCGCCCAATTGCATCAGCTGATTGGCGAATTGCGCAGCGCTGGCAAAGGCATCGTACTGAGCACGCATACCTTGGAAGAAGCCGAAGCGCTGGCCGATGAGATCTTAATTATCGATACCAAAGCTTTATTTATCGGCCGACCGCAAGATTTGCATTCGAGCGCCGCGCCGCAACTGCGAATCACCCTTTCCGATGCTGTCCCGCTTAATTGGCGCATGCCAGAAGACTGCCAGCTGATTAGCCAATCCACCCATCAGCTCGACATCAAATTGCACGATTTACACGCTCAAACACCGCAGGTGGTGGCCTCATTGGTGAGCGCGGGCGCGCAGCTGCTGAGCGTGGAACCACGCCGCCAAGCTTTGCGTGAACGCTATTTGGAACTGTTGTCGCGCTGATCCATGGCTTTCTGGAAGAGCTCGGCGGTGCGTCGGATTAACCTAGAAACCTCAGTGGAACGGGGTAGAGACCGCATACTCTACCCCGTCCCACTGAGGATTCTAGGTTGAAAGCACTACTGCTCAAACACTGGGATCGTATTCGATCCAGCTTCTGGTTCGTACCGGGGGCCATGGCGTGTATGGCCGCTACGCTTGCGGCGGCTGCCGTCAAGCTCGATACGGTCGGCGAAGAGTGGCTGCAGCACCTGGGTTGGAGCTATTCCGGCGGCGCCGAGGGTGCCAGCTTGCTGCTCGGCACCGTGGCCGGGTCGATGATCGCCATTGCCGGCACCGTGTTCTCGATGACGCTGGTGGCGCTGTCGCTGGCCTCTTCTCAGCTCGGCCCGCGTCTGCTGCGCAACTTTATGCGCGACACCGCCAATCAGGTGGTGCTGGGTACCTTTGTGGCCACATTTGTGTACTGCCTGCTGGTGCTGCGCACCATCCGGCGCGCCGACG